>NZ_JBVJSQ010000004.1:149782-458403 GCF_055606485.1 Streptomyces sp. NPDC037083
GACCGGCAACGGAAACCGACGACGGAAGACCGACGACGGAAACCGACGACGGAAGACCGGCAACGGAAACCGACGACGGAAGACCGACGACGGAAACCGACGACGGAAGACCGGCAACGGAAACCGACGACGGAAGACCGACGACGGAAGACCGGCAACGGGAAGGGGGCGCGACCGTCGTGGTCGCGCCCCCTTCCCGTCATTCCCGCCTGGCCGTCAGCCGAACTGCTGCTCCAGGTCCTTGAGCTTGCGCTCCAGGGAGTCGAGGCGCGGCAGCGCCATGGTGTCGTCCTCCGCGGTGAGGTCGACGGTCATCGAGTCGGAGCCGTGGCGAACGGGCTGCAGGGAGGGCCGTGAGCGTACGGGCAGCTGCTCAGCCGAGTTCGCTATGGCAGGCTCCGCGGAGACCCGTTCGGCGGTGGCCCGCTCCAGGGCTGCCTGGGCCTCCACCTGGCGGCCGCCGCCGCGGCCGGGGAAACGGCCGTGGCCCCGGCTGATCGCCTTCAACTGCGCCCGCTCGACCCGCTGCTGCTCGCGACGGCGCAGCTTGGTCTCCTCCTTGCGGGCCTTGTCCTCCCGGACCTCCTCGACGGCCTCGTCCAGGCTGCGCACGCCCTCGAGAAGCATCAGCGACCAGGCCCTGTAGGTCTCGCGGGGGGCGCGGACCCAACGCACGACGCGGATCTGCGGCAGCGGACGGGGCACGAGACCCTGCTCGCGCAGCGCCGCCCGGCGGGTCTGCTTCAGCGCCCGGTCGAAGAGCACCGCCGCCGACAGCGACATGCCGGCGAAGAAGTGGGGGGCGCCGGCGTGGCCCAGGCCCCTGGGCGCGTGCACCCAGTTGAACCAGGCGGCGGCGCCGGCGAAGGTCCACACGAGTATCCGCGAGCCGAGCGCCGCGTCTCCGTGGCTGGCCTCGCGCACCGCGAGGACGGAGCAGAACATCGCCGCGCCGTCCAGGCCGAACGGCACCAGGTACTCCCAGCCGCCGGAGAGGCCGAGGTTCTGCTCGCCGAAGCCGACCAGGCCGTGGAAGGAGAGCGCGGCGGCGACGGCCGCACAGCAGAACAGAAGGAGGTAGGAAGCGGTTCCGTATATGGCTTCCTTGCGCCTGCGGCGCTCCTCGGTGCGCTCCCACGAGTCGTCCGCGCTCGCGCTTGCCCCGGAGGTGCGCTTGCCGCGCGCGAGTACCGCCACCGCCGCCAGCATGCCCAGGAGCAGTACGGCGCCCGGAAGCAGCCAGTTCAGCGATATGTCGGTCAGTCTCATCTGGGGTCCCTTGCATTGGGATAGGGCGTAACGCCCGCCATAGTGGCCCAATCCCGCCGTCCCTCAGGGGGTTTCGGGGCAAGAGGCCGCCAAGGAGGTGCAAGGGGATGCCCAGGGCGACGTTCTGCTCGAACTGCCGCTTGAGGGGCGGGAGTTGAGTTCGAATAAGACTACCCGTAAGGGTGGTTCCACGGAAAGTTCCCGTGGCGAGTGAGGAAGTTGTGAATTGCCTGTAACCGCGGGGGAGTCTCGTCCGGGTGATCTTACGGGACGTCCGACGCGGCCCCGCCCCCGGGGGTGCCTGAGGGGTGCTCAGGGATGTGACTGAGGGTGCGTCAGGGCAGACCTGAGGTCACATCAGGTCGCAGTCTTCGCCGCGAGGTTGAGCGGGGTCAGCCGGCTGCGGCGACGGTGAGCCTGGTGACGCGGTCCGCGTCGCAGGTGCGCGGGCAGGTGGCGCAGGTGTCCTCCGGGCGCACCGTGTAGAACATGCAGCAGCTCGCCCGGTCGCGGGTGGGCAGGGCCTCGCCGTCCGGGCCGGTCAGCTCGCGGAAGGCCGCCGAGCCGACGTAGGGCCGCGTGGCCCCCGGAAGCAGCAGCTCCAGTTCCCGTCGCGCCCGCTCCTGCTCGTCGCCGCCGAGCAGATGTGCGACGTACCAGAGCCCCTCCACGACCTCGTCGGTCACCATGCCCCACAGGGCCCGGCCGCGCCGGCGGGCGCGCGGCCCGAAACCGGCGAGCACGGGCTCGTGGTGCTCGGCTATCGCCGCCCGCACCTCCGCCCGCAGCGCCTCCTCGTCCGGGACCACCCGCGCGCCCGGCGCGAGCGCCGCCGGATCGCCCGGCAGACAGGCGAACGAGGAGGGCGGGCGGACGGCCATCAGCATGCCGTCGCCGGTGCGCTCGTACGAGACGTGCGTCACGGGGAGGCGGGGCACCCGGCGCTGCAGGAACCACGGAACGGTGATCAGCAGACAGGCGGGCCAGGCGTAGCGGTGCAGTCCGAAGCTCGCTATCACGTCCGGGCGGGCCTTCTGGCCGTAGTCGCGGACGACCTGTGCGTCGTCCCAGGCCAGGAAGGCCTCCAGGGCGGCGCCGCCCTCCGCGAGCTCGGCCGCCGTGACCCATCCGCCGCCCTGGGGAAACGGTTCCGCGTACCCCAGCTCCCTGACGGTCAGGCTGGGCAGGACTCGCGCCAGACGGGCGTAGGCCTCCGCCGTGACCGACGAATCCGAGACCGACGAACACGAGACTGACGGACTCGTGACCGACGGACTTGTGGCCGACGGGGCTGTGGGCATGCCGGGACCGCCGTTTCGGAGGCGCTTAAAGGTAAGCCTTACCTTACCCGTTGTTGTCGGGGGTTGTCCGCTTCATGTTCATGGGAGAGTCCCCATTACCCCCACGGCGGTCGGTGCGCCTAAGGTGCTTGACGGACGAGTAACAACCAGCAGTAATGACCCCAAGTACCGACAAGGCCGGAGGAGGCCCCCCGTGGAGCAGAGTGCGCAGGGCTCCACCGGCACGGGGAGCCCGGCCGCGCCCGGGGTCGAAGGCCGCGTCCGGGTGCCCGCGCAGTCGCGTTCCGGGTCCGCCGGGTACGGCGAGGCCGTTGCCCGCGACCGGTGCGGCCCGGCGGGAGCCGCGCGCGGTGAGCACACGCACAGCGAGACGCCTTCGCCCGCACTCGGCTTCGCCGGGCCGGGGACGGTGTCCCCGCCTTCCCGGCCGTTGGTACAGCGCGCCTCGGTGCGCGGCCAGATCCTCGACGCCCTGCGCACCGCCCTCGTCAAGGGGGAACTGCTCCCGGGCGAGGTGTACTCAGCCCCGGTCCTCGGTGAACGTTTCGGCGTCTCGGCGACGCCCGTCCGGGAGGCGATGCAGCAGCTCGCGATGGAGGGCGCCGTCGAGGTCGTCCCCAACCGCGGATTCCGGGTGGTCGTGCGGGGCACGCGCGAGCTGGCGGAGCTGGCCGAGGTCCGTGCGCTGCTCGAGGTGCCCGTGATGCTGCGGCTCGCCCGTACCGTGCCCGGCGAGCGGTGGACGGAGCTGAGGCCCCTCGCCGAGGCCGGCGTCCGAGCGGCGGCCTCCGGTTGCCGGGCCACCTACGCGGAGGCGGACCGGGTCTTCCACCGGGCGATGCTCGCCCTCTCCGGCAACGAGCAGCTGGTCGCGATAGCCGACGACCTGCACCGGCGGTCGCAGTGGCCGCTGGTCGGCGGGCCGGAACGGCGTGGCCGGGCGGACCTGGTCGCCGACGCCGCGGAGCACATGTCCCTGCTGGAGGCGCTGACGGCGGGGGAGCTGGACGTGGTGCAGACACTGGTGCGGGAGCACTTCGCCGGCGCGGGCGGCTGACGCCCCCCGCCCGCCGGGCGAACTGCGGGACCCCGAAGCGACGGGACCGGGACCTTCCGGGGCCCTCGGACCTCCGGCGACTTCCGGGGCCACCTGGGGCTTTCCGGGCCCTCGGACCTCCGGCGACCTCCCGGGACTCCGGGGCCACCTGGGCTTTCCGGGGCCCCCGGACCTCCGGCGACTTCCGGGGCCACCTGGGGCTTTCCGGGCCCTCGGACCTCCGGCGACCTCCCGGGACTCCGGGGCCACCTGGGCTTTCCGGGACCCCCGGACCCCCGGGACCTCCGGGGCCACCTGGCTTTCCGGGACCCCGGACCTCCAGCGACGACCCGGACCTCCGCGACCACCCGCGCCCCCGCGACCACCTGGGACCCCCGTGACTTCCCCGGACCTCCCGCGACCTCCCGCGACCACCGGGGACTACCGGGCCCCGGGATCCCCGGGCCCCTGGGACCGCCGTGCCCCGGGACCCCCGGCACCACCCGGTCCTCCCAGAACCTCCCCCCGGTCACACCCCGGACGGGCTCGGGGTTGGCGGTGGTGCCAGCTGTCGGGCCAGCCAGGTCGGTACGCCGCCCAGGAGTCGGAACAGCCGCCGCGCCTCCTCCCGCAGCCGGGAGGCCTCCGGCTCGACCTCCGCGTCCGCCAGCGAGGCGAGTGCCGGAGCCGTGCCCACCAGATAGCCCAACTCCTCCCGGATGCGCAGCGATTCGGCGAAGCCGTGCCGGGCCTCGGCCACCTCGCCGTCACGCAGGGCCAGTCCGGCGAGATGGCGCCAGGTGAAGGACAGCAGCAGCGCGTCGGAGTGCGCGGCGGCCGCCGTGTGGGCGCGCAGGTACGCGGCCCTCGCCGCCTGGGGGGAGCGCGAGATGTTCTCCGCGAGCAGGCCCCGGCGGAAGTCCAGCAGCGCCCGGCCGGCCGCGTCCGGCGGGATCAGCGCCGCCGCCCGTCCCAGCGCGGCCCGCGCCTCGTCCGCCCGGTCCCGCACCCCGTGCAGCGTGGCCGCGTAGGCGAGTTGCCCTCGTTCACAGGCGGCCGCGCCGCGCTCCTCGTCGTCGTGGGCCAGCGCCTCCGCCAGGCGCAAGGTGTCCTCGGCGTCCTGCCAGCCCTGCTCGGTGTACAGGCACCGCTCCACCATGAGAGCGGCCCGCTGGATCGCGCCCGCGGCCGTGTCGGGAGGGATCAGGGCCGCCGCGTCCGCCCAGCAGGCCCGCGAGCGCAGCCGCCATACCGCGGTCTGGAGGGGATCGTCACCTGAGGTCGTTCCGGTACCAGACATGGCGGAATGCGCCACGTTGCCCTCCCCGAGCGCGCCGTCGAGCTTTGAGTGGTGGGCGCATCTCAGCACGGATCGCGGCACCGGGCCAAGGGGGCGGGTGAAGGATTTCACAAAGTCGTGGGACTCCGCGCCCCCCGCGATCCGCGCAAACCGTGGGCCACGGGCGGCAGCCGCTGCCGGCTTGTCGTCAGCTCATGCGCAGGGCCAGGAAGAAGTCCAGCTTGTCCTCCAGCCGGGACAGGTCACGGCTCGTCAACTGCTCGATCCGCCCGACCCGGTAGCGCAGTGTGTTGACGTGCAGGTGCAGGCGGGAGGCGCACCGGGTCCACGAACCGTCGCAGTCGAGGAACGCCTCCAGCGTCGGGATCAGCTCGGCGCGGTGGCGTCGGTCGTAGTCGCGCAGGGGGTCCAGGAGACGGGCCGTGAACGCCCTGCGCACGTCGTCGGGGACGAACGGCAGGAGCAGGACGTGCGACGCCAGCTCCTGGTGACCCGCGGCGCAGACCCGGCCCGGCCGGGCGGCGGCCACCCGCCGCGCGTGCCGTGCCTCCTCCAGCGCCCCGCGCAGCCCCTCCGCCGAGTGCACGGCGGCGCTGACGCCCAGCGTGAGCCGGCCGTCGCCGTCGAGACCGGCCGACAGCGGCTCCCTGACGGCCGCCAGGAGCGCGTCGGCGAGCACGCCCGTCTCGGAGCCGTCGTGCTCGACGGACACCGCCGGCAGCGGGACCAGGGCGATGGCCTCGTCGCCCGTGTGGGCGACGGCGATGCGGTCGGAGGGCTCGGGGCCGGTGGCGAGCGGGTCGACCAGGATCTCCTCCAGCAGCGACTGGGCGACCGGGCCGGCCTCCGGGCCGCCGTCCTCCCACTCGACCCGGGCCACGACCACCTGCCAGTGCGGGGCGGCCCCCAGACCGGGCAGCAGCACCGGAGCGGCGACCCGCAGGCGGGCCGCGATCTCCGCCGGGGCCGCACCCGTCTGGACCAGCTCCAGCACCTCCTGCGCGAGCCGACGGCGCACCGTGCGCGCCGCGTCCCGGCGGTCCCGCTCGACCGCGATGAGCTGGGTGACGCCCTCCAGCAGGTCGAGGCGCTCCTCCGCCCAGTCCCCGGCGTCCGCCTCGACGGCCAGCAGCCAGTCCGACAGGACGCCCTCGCGCACGTCCCGCGCGCCCGGCGCGGCCTGTGCGACCTGGGCGGCCCGTGCGCTCTGCGGCGAGCGCCCTCCCCCGGCCACCGCCGGCCGGGGCCCCCAACTGCTGATCGGGAACAGCGAGAACGTCGTCTGGCCCACGAGCACTCGGTGCGGTCCGCGCCGCCCGGTGCGGACCGCCGCCAAATGCTCGGCCGCGAGCTTCGCGCAGACGTCGGGCGCCAGGCCCGCACCCGCCGTCTTCGGGCCCGCGATGAGCCGGCCGGTGGGCGACAGCACCCAGGCGCGCAGGTCCAGGTCGGTGCCGAGCAGGTCCAGGACCACGTCCGGACCGCCGCCCGCCGGGCCCGAGGTCATCATCCGGCGGTGCCGGTCGACCACGGCCGCGAGGTCCCCGGCGCGCTCGCCGGAGACCTGGCGCACGACGTGCTCGGTGATCGTCGCGAAGGCCACCGACTCGTGCACGGCGAACAGCGGGAGCCGGTGCCTGGCGCAGGCCACGACCAGGTCCTCCGGGACGTCGCCCAGCTCCGCCTCGCCGGCCGCGAGCGCGGCCACGCCCGCCTGCGCCAGGATCCGTACGAACGGCTCGGTGTCCGCCGCGTCCCGCCGCCAGGCCAGGCCGGTCAGCACCAGCTCGCCCCCGGAGAGGTAGCGGCTGGGGTCGCGCAGGTCGGTGGTCATGACACCGCGCACGGTGCGGTCCAGTTCGTCCTCGCCGCCGAGGAGCCTGAGGCCCAGCGCATCGGTGTCCAGAAGTGCGCGCAGCCGCATCTCGTCGCCGCCGTTCTCTGTCTCGAAATCTACGATGAATCGTGAGGGATGTGGGAAAGGGGTCGCCGCCGGTCCCGCCCCGAGGCCCGGGCCGCTCCGGCGAACGTCAGGAACCGCATTCTTCGGTTGCCAGGCTGTTTCCCACGTTTCCACGGGAAAACGAGCAGGTTACCGATGGCCTTCGTTCATACGAATCTACAAGATGCCCGAGCCGACCAGCCAACTCCTTCATGGGTTCGGTGACTGACCCGGTCGGAGCAAGGCGCTGTGTACTGGCCTCACTCCGCGTGAACAGGACATGAACGAGCCGGGCCCGCCGCACCCGATTCTGGCTCGATAGAGACGACTCACGAGACTCACGAGACGAAGAAGAGAGCCGGTCATGGACTTCCTTCGCCCCGCCAGCTGGGAGGAGGCGCTCGCCGCGAAGGCCGAGCACCCCACCGCTGTGCCGATTGCGGGTGGCACCGACGTGATGGTCGAGATCAACTTCGACCACCGCAGGCCCGAGTACCTGCTCGACCTCAACCGCGTCGGTGACCTCTACGAGTGGGAGGTCGGCGAGGACAGCGTGCGGCTCGGCGCCTCCGTCCCGTACTCCAGCATCATGGAGAACCTGCGCGCCGAGCTGCCGGGCCTCGCGCTCGCCTCGCACACCGTGGCCTCCCCGCAGATCCGCAACCGCGGCGGCGTCGGCGGCAACCTCGGCACCGCCTCCCCGGCCGGCGACGCCCACCCCGCCCTGCTGGCCGCCGGCGCCGAGGTCGAGGCCGAGTCGGTGCGCGGGTCGCGCCGCATCCCGATCGACGCCTTCTACACCGGCGTGAAGCGCAACGCGCTCGCCCCCGACGAGCTGATCCGCGCCGTCCACGTCAAGAAGGCCGACGGCCCGCAGCAGTACTCCAAGGTGGGCACCCGCAACGCCATGGTCATCGCCGTCTGCGCGTTCGGCCTCGCCCTGCACCCCGCCACCCGGACGGTGCGCACCGGCATCGGCTCCGCCGCCCCCACCCCCGTCCGGGCGAAGACTGCCGAGGACTTCCTCAACGCGGCGCTCGAGGAAGACGGTTTCTGGGACAACGGGAAAATCATCACCCCCTCGGTCGCCCAACAGTTCGCCGACCTGTGCGCCGCCGCGTGCAACCCGATCGACGACGTGCGGGGCACCGCGAGCTACCGCCGCCGCGCGGTCGGCGTCATGGCCCGCCGGACGCTCACCTGGACCTGGGAGTCGTACCGCGGCGCCCGCCGCGCCTCGAAGGGAGCCGCGTGATGCGCGTCAACTTCACCGTGAACGGACGTCCGCAGGAAGCCGACGACGTCTGGGAGGGCGAGAGCCTGCTGTACGTGCTGCGCGAGCGGCTCGGGCTGCCGGGCTCCAAGAACGCCTGCGAGCAGGGCGAGTGCGGCTCGTGCACGGTCCGCCTGGACGGCGTACCGGTGTGCGCGTGCCTGGTCGCCGCCGGCCAGGTCGAGGGCCGTGACGTCGTCACCGTCGAAGGCCTCGCGGACTTCGCCAGGCAGCGTGCCGAGCACGGCGGTCGTGGAACCGGTTCCTGCGGCACCCCGGGCGCGTCGGACGCCTCCCTCGGCGAGGCCGAAGGGCGGCCGTCCGGGGGCGCCGACTCCCACACCGGCGAGGGAACCGAACTCGCCCCGATCCAGCAGGCCTTCATCGACGCCGGCGCCGTCCAGTGCGGTTTCTGCACGCCGGGGCTGCTGGTCGCCGCCGACGAGATGCTGGAACGCAACCCGAACCCCACCGACGCGGACATCCGCGAGGCGCTCTCGGGCAATCTGTGCCGCTGCACCGGCTACGAGAAGATCATGGACGCGGTCCGCCTGGCGGCCGCCCGACAGGGAGAGGCGGTCTGACGATGCCTTCCCCCACTCACGGCTTCGGCTTCGCCCGAGCGGACGGCGCCCCCGGCAGCGCCCCCCTCGGGACCCCCACCAAGGTCACCCAGGGCGCCCCGGCCAGGGGCGGCGTCGGCGAGTCCACGCTCCGCCCCGACGGCACCCTCAAGGTCACCGGCGAGTTCGCGTACTCGTCGGACCTGTGGCACGAGGACATGCTCTGGGGCCAGATCCTGCGCTCCACGGTGGCACACGCCGAGATCGTCTCCATCGACACCTCCGAGGCCCTCGCCACACCCGGTGTGTACGCCGTCATGACGTACGACGACCTGCCGACCGACGTCAGGAACTACGGCCTGGAGATCCAGGACACCCCCGTCCTGGCCCACGGCAAGGTACGCCACCACGGCGAGCCGGTCGCGATCGTCGCCGCCGACCACCCGGAGACCGCCCGCCGCGCCGCCGCCAAGATCAAGGTCGAGTACCGCGAACTGCCGGTCATCACGGACGAGGCCTCCGCGACCGCGCCCGACGCGGTCCTGGTCCACGAGGGCCGCGACGACCACCACGTCGGCCACGTCCCGCATCCGAACATCGTCCACCGCCAGCCCATCGTCCGCGGCGACGCGGCCGCCGCGGCCGAACGCGCTGACGTCGTCGTCAAGGGCGAGTACACCTTCGGCATGCAGGACCAGGCCTTCCTCGGCCCGGAGTCCGGACTCGCCGTCCCGGACGAGGACGGCGGCGTCCACCTCTACATCGCCACCCAGTGGCTCCACTCCGACCTGCGCCAGATCGCCCCGGTGCTCGGCCTGCCCGAGAGCAAGGTGCGCATGACGCTGGCCGGGGTCGGCGGCGCGTTCGGCGGCCGCGAGGACCTGTCGATGCAGATCCACGCCTGTCTGCTGGCCCTGCGCACCGGAAAACCCGTCAAGATCGTCTACAACCGTTTCGAGTCCTTCTTCGGCCATGTGCACCGGCATCCGGCCAAGCTGTACTACGAGCACGGCGCCACCCGGGACGGCAAGCTGACCCACGTCAAGTGCCGCATCGTGCTCGACGGCGGCGCGTACGCCTCCGCGTCCCCCGCGGTCGTCGGCAACGCCTCCTCGCTCGGCATCGGCCCCTACGTGGTCGACGACGTCGAGATCGAGGCCATCGCCCTCTACACCAACAACCCGCCCTGCGGCGCGATGCGCGGCTTCGGCGCGGTCCAGGCGTGCTTCGCCTACGAGGCGCAGATGGACAAGGTGGCCGGGGAACTCGGCCTGGACCCGGTGGAGTTCCGCCGGCTCAACGCGATGGAGCAGGGATCCCTCCTGCCGACCGGACAGAGGGTCGACTCCCCGGCGCCGGTCGCCGAACTCCTGCGCCGGGTCAAGGCGATGCCGCTGCCGCCGGAGCGCCAGTGGGAGAGCAGCGAGGGCGCGGACGTACGCCAGCTGCCCGGCGGTCTGTCCAACACGACGCACGGCGAGGGCGTCGTGCGCGGAATCGGCTACGCGGTCGGCATCAAGAACGTCGGCTTCTCCGAGGGCTTCGACGACTACTCGACCGCCAAGGTCCGCATGGAGGTCATCGCCGGCGAGCCCGTCGCGACCGTCCACACGGCCATGGCGGAGGTCGGGCAGGGCGGTGTCACCGTCCACGCGCAGATCGCCCGCACCGAGCTCGGCGTCGCGCAGGTCACCATCCACCCGGCCGACACCCAGGTGGGCAGCGCCGGCTCCACCTCGGCCTCCCGGCAGACGTACGTCACCGGCGGCGCCGTGAAGAACTCCTGCGAGCTCGTCCGGGAGAAGGTCCTGGAGATCGGGCGCCGCAGGTTCGGCTCCTACCACCCCGCCTGGGCCACCGCCGAACTCCTCCTGGAGGGCGGCAAGGTCGTCACCGACGGCGGCGAGGTCCTCGCCGACCTGGTCGACGTGCTCGGGGACGAGGCCGTGGAGGTCGAGGCGGAGTGGCGGCACCGGCCGACCGAGCCGTTCGACCTGCGCACCGGGCAGGGCAACGGTCACGTCCAGTACTCCTTCGCCGCGCACCGTGCCGTCGTCGAGGTCGACACCGAGCTCGGCCTGGTGAAGGTCGTCGAGCTGGCCTGCGCGCAGGACGTCGGAAAGGCGCTGAACCCGCTTTCCGTGATCGGCCAGATCCAGGGCGGCACGACCCAGGGGCTGGGCGTGGCGGTCATGGAGGAGATCATCGTCGACCCGAAGACGGCGAAGGTCAGGAACCCCTCCTTCACGGACTACCTGATCCCCACGATTCTCGACACGCCGACCATCCCCGTCGACGTGCTCGAACTCGCCGACGACCACGCCCCCTACGGGCTCCGTGGCGTCGGCGAGGCACCCACCCTGTCGTCGACTCCGGCCGTCCTCGCGGCGATCCGGAACGCGACCGGGCTGGAGCTCAACCGCACCCCGGTACGTCCGGAGCACCTCACCGGAACGTGACCCCACGGGGTCGAAGCAGCTGTCCCAGGGGGCTCCGGCCCCCGCACCCCCTTGTTCGTCTCGGGCCGTCCCCCGGGTCGTCCATTCCCAAATCCCGCAACCGGCCGCAGCGGCCACGCGGGTGTCCCTATGAACCTTGGGAGATGGCCCATGACCCAGCAGTCACTGGAGCCGGGTACCACAGCCGAGGACGCGGGCGAAGGCGCCCGCGTCCCGGCCGGACGGTCCTGGCTCGACCGGTACTTCCACATATCCGGGCGGGGATCCACCGTCGCCCGTGAAGTGCGCGGCGGCGTCACCACCTTCATGGCGATGGCGTACATCCTGCTGCTCAACCCCCTGATCCTGTCCGGCAAGGACGCGGCCGGGGGCACCCTCGGGCAGCAGGCGCTGATCACCGCGACCGCTTTCGCAGCCGCTTTCACCACGTTGCTGATGGGCTTCTTCGGCAAGGCGCCGCTCGCGCTGGCCGCCGGGCTGTCCGTCTCGGGCGTCCTGTCCTCCCAGGTCGCCCCGCAGATGACCTGGCCCCAGGCGATGGGCATGTGCGTGATGTACGGCGTCGTCATCATGCTGTTGGTCGTCACCGGGCTGCGCGAGATGATCATGAACGCCATCCCGCTCGCGCTCAAGCACGGCATCACCATGGGCATCGGACTGTTCATCGCGCTCATCGGTTTCTACAAGTCCGGCTTCGTGCACCAGGGCAAGGCGACCCCGGTCACCCTCGGCCCGGCGGGCGAACTCGCCGGCTGGCCCGTGCTGTTGTTCGCCGGCACCCTGCTGCTGATCTTCATGCTGCAGGCCCGGAACATCCCCGGCGCCATCCTCATCGGCATCGTCGGCGGCACGGTCGTCGCCGCGATCCTCAACGCCACCGGGGTCGTCGATCCCGCGCAGTGGGCGGGCGGCGCCCCCGAACTGCACGGCAGCGCCGTCTCGATGCCCGACTTCTCGCTCTTCGGGGACGTGGAGTTCGGCGGCTGGGGCGAGGTCGGCGCGACGACCGTCGGGATGATCGTCTTCACTCTCGTCCTGGCCGGGTTCTTCGACGCGATGGCCACCATCATCGGCGTCGGCACCGAGGCGGGGCTCGCCGACGACAAGGGCCGGATGCCGGGCCTGTCCAAGGCGCTGTTCATCGATGGCGCCGGCGGAGCGATCGGGGGTGTGGCGGGCGGCTCCGGCCAGACCGTGTTCATCGAGTCGGCCACGGGGGTCGGCGAGGGCGCGCGCACCGGCCTCGCCTCGGTCGTCACCGGAGCCTTCTTCGCGGCCTGTCTGTTCTTCACCCCGCTCACCGCCGTCGTCCCCCAGGAGGTCGCGTCCGCGGCCCTGGTCGTGATCGGCGCGATGATGCTGATGAACGCCCGCCACGTCGACTGGGCCGACCGGGCGACCGCCGTGCCGGTGTTCCTGACCGTCGTCCTGATGCCGTTCACGTACACCATCACCACCGGCGTGGCCGCGGGCGTCATCTCCCATGTCGCGATCAAGGCCGCGCAGGGCAGGGCACGCGAGATCGGCGCCTTCACGTGGGTCCTGACGGCGATCTTCCTCGTCTACTTCTGCCTCAACCCCATCGAGAGCCGGCTGGGCGTGCACTAGGGCCTTTCGCCGCCCCGCTCGACGGGCACCCGTCCCTCCACCCCGCCGCAGTCAAAGGAGACCGAGACATGCTGGACATCGCCGACGAGCTGAACCGGTGGGCCGAGCAGGGCCGTGACTTCGCCGTCGCCACCGTGGTGGCCGTCGGCGGCAGCGCGCCCCGCCGGCCCGGCGCCGCCCTCGCGGTGGACGCCGACGGCACGGCGATCGGCTCGGTCTCCGGCGGCTGCGTGGAGGGCGCGGTCTACGAGTTGTGCCGACAGGCGCTGGAGGACGGGCAGCCGGTCCTCGAACGCTTCGGCTACAGCGACGACGACGCCTTCGCCGTGGGCCTCACCTGCGGCGGGGTCATCGACGTCCTCGTCACCCCGGTCCGGGCCGGAGACCCGGACCGCCCGGTGATCGCGGCCGCCCTGAGCGCCGCCGCGTCCGGCGCGACCGCCGCGCTGGCACGCATCGTGAGCGGCCCGGCGGGCCTGGTCGGCCGCGCGCTGCTGGTGCGCGCCGACGGCTGTGGCGAGGACGGTGTCGAAGAGGGCGGTTCTCACGCCGGCGGCCCCGGCCGGGGCGGCTTCGGCGCCCACCCCGAGCTGGACCGGACGGTCGCGGCGGAGACCCGGGCGTTTCTCGACGCGGGTCGCACCGGCACGTTGGAGATCGGGGAGCAGGGCTCCCGTTGTGGGGCCCCGATCACCGTCCTCGTGGAGTCCTCCGTCCCACCGCCGCGGATGATCGTGTTCGGCGCGATCGACTTCGCGTCGGCGCTGGTGCGGGTCGGCAAGTTCCTGAACTACCACGTGACGGTGTGCGACGCGCGCCCCGTCTTCGCCACCGCGGCCCGTTTCCCCGACGCCGACGAGATCGTCGTCGAATGGCCGCACCGGTATCTGGAGCGCACGGAAGTGGACGCACGGACCGTCCTGTGCGTCCTCACGCACGACGCGAAGTTCGACGTTCCCCTGCTGCGACGGGCGTTGCGTCTGCCGGTCGCCTACGTCGGCGCGATGGGCTCGCGCCGCACCCACCTCGACCGCCATGCCCGTCTGCGCGAAGTGGGCGTCACCGAGCTGGAGTTGGCGCGACTGCGGTCACCGATCGGCCTCGACCTGGGCGCCCGCACACCCGAGGAGACGGCGCTGTCGATCGCCGCGGAGATCGTCGCCGACCGGCGCGGCGGCAGCGGGGTGTCGCTCACCGGCGCGCACACGCCGATCCACCACGACGTGACGTCGCCGCCGGCGGGCCGGATCGGCTCGGTCGCCTGAACGGCCCGCCGCGCACGGCGAACCGGTCGCGAGGCAGGGCGGGCGCGCCCGGTCACGGGGTGCGCAGGAGACGGTTGACCGCGCGTCCGAACATCGAGCGCGACGTCGCTCCGAGAAGCGGGTCGAAGAGGGAGGGCAGAAGCCGCACGCGCAGCTCTTCGCGCCAGATCACCCGGGTCCGCCCGCCGGGCCCGGGCAGGACCTCGATCTCGGCCCAGCCCAGGACGACCCGGCCGCGTTTCTCCAGCCGGCAGCGTCCCGGCTCGTCGTGGTCCGGCGGCGTCCACTCGGTCACCTCCATCCGGTCGTCGAAGGCCAGTGGACCGAAGCCCGACCGGGCCACGAAGACGGTGCCCTCGTGGGTCGGCGGGGGAGTGAGCACGGCGACGCGGGTGAGCGGCACCACGTCGCCGTGCCGGGACCACTGCGTCAGACGACGCCAGGCCTCGTCCATGGAGAGCGGCACCGTGCGTTCGAGTTGGAAGACGACCACGTGGTGATCGTAGAGATCCGGAGCGTGCCGAGGGGCGATTGCCCTCGACTCGCGGGCGCCGCCCCCTCCTGGGCGCCGCGGGGCCGGCGGCGCGCACCCGGCGGTGAGTGCTCAGCGGTAGACCCGCCCCGGCACCGCCGTCCCGGGCGCCAGCAGTTGGGGAACCGTCACGAAGACGAATCCGCGTTCCTTCAGTGCGTCGATGACGCCGGGCACGGCCGGCACGGTCCCGTCGTAGATGTCGTGCAGCAGGATGATGCCGTCGCGGTCGGCCTGTGCGAGGACCCGGCGCCGGATCAGCGCGGAGTCGGTCGTCGTGTAGTCCTTGGCGGTCACCGTCCACAGCACCTCGGCGAGGCCCAGTTCGCGCGAGATCTCGTGCACGGCCTCGTTCGTGCGGCCCTGGGGCGGGCGCATCAGGGTGGGGCGCCGGCCGGTGAGGCGCTCTATCTCGTCGTTGGGGCGCCGGAGTTCCTCGCGTATCTCCTCCGGGGCGATCCGCGTGAGGATCTTGTGGTCCCAGGTGTGGCTGGCCACCTCGTGTCCCTCGGCGGCCATCCGTCTGACGAGGTCCGGGTACTTCTCGATGTGCCCCCTGCCCAGCAGGAAGAAGGTCGCCGGAACCTGTTTCTCCTTCAGGATGTCCAGCAGCCGGGCGGAGTTCTCGCTGGGGCCCGCGTCGAAGGTGAGGGCGATGCACTTCGCCCGCCGGCAGTCGACGGCGCCGAAGCGGGAGTCCTGGGCGGTGGCCCCGGGACGGGCGCGGGCGGAGCTGGGAGGCGTGGTGTCGGCGCCGCCGCAGCCGGTCAGCGTGACCGCCAGACAGGCGGCCGCCGCCGAGACGGCGACGGCACGCAACCAGGCCCCCGTGTTCTTCATCTTCCTGGTCGGACTAGGCATGCCGAGACTATACATAGCGAGTATACACTTCATGCATAGTCTCGGTGTCATGCCGTCGGTGCGCCGAGCGGGCGGCCGTCACCTCGGCGAGGGCCTCACTGGGCGTAGAACGTCGCGTCCCCCCTGTCCGTCGCCGTGCTCGGCGTCTGCACGTACAGCAGGTAGTTGTAGTGGCGGACGTACCGGCCCGCGTTGTTGTACGACTCGTACGAGATCCCCGCGGGGTCGGCGAGCCCGGCCCGTCGGTGGAAGCTGGCGTCGGCCGCGAACGCCGAGGTGCCGTCGTTCTTCTCCAGCCACACCTCGGAGTTCTTCTGGCGCAGGTAGTAGCCCGGGAAGTCGGCCGCCTCCAGCGAGACCGTGCCGGCCCCCGCGAGACCGCTCACCACGCGGAACTGCGAGTCGGCGAGCGGGCTGACGTTCGCCTCGATGCGGGCGCGGTACTCCCAGTGCCGGATGAACCGGTTCGCGAAGTTGTAGGAGGAGAAGCGCTGCGGGGTCACTCCATCGGCCACCGGGATGCCGAAGTCGGGTGTGCCGTCGGCCTTCCAGTACACCTTCTGCACGCGGGTGCGGCGGTTGGGGTCGTTCAGCGGGTCGCCGGTGATGTCCTTGTAGCTGCGGTCGTGGTAGACGAGGATGTCGGACCTGCCGTCCTCGGACACCGTGAACGAGTTGTGCCCCGGGCCGTACTGCGAGGTCGAGCTGTTCGTTCTGAAGACGGGCTGCGACCCCTTCGTCCAGGACGCCGGGTCGGTCAGGTCGGCGCCGGCGGACGCGGTCAGCATGCCCAGGCAGTAGTTGGCGTCGGTCGCGCTCGCCGAGTAGGTCATGAAGACCTTGCCGCCGTGCTGGATCACCGCCGGCCCCTCGTTGACCTTGTAGCCCACGGTCTCCCACGACAGTGTCGGCTGCGAGATCTCCGCCGGAGTCCCGGAGATCGTCCAGGGGTTGGCCAGCTTCGCGATGAACAGGCTCGTGTTGTTGTTCTCCGACGGGTTGCGCTGCGCCCAGGCCAGGTAGCGGACGCCGCCCACGACGAACGTCGTGGAGTCGAGGGAGAAGCTCTCCCAGGTGGTCTTGATCTGGCCCTTCTCGGTCCAGGCGGTGGTGAGCGGGTTGGCGCCGGCGCCTTCGAGGACGTACATCCGGATCGCCCACACGTCACTGGTGGACCCGGCCGCGAAGTACACGTACCACTTGCCGCCGATGAAGTGGATCTCCGGCGCCCAGATGTGGGCGCCCATGACCCCGCTGCCGTGCTTGGTCCAGATGGTGACCTCCTGGGCCGTCGACAGGCCCTGGATGGTCGTCGCCCGGCGCAGCACGATGCGGTCGTACTCGGGGACCGTGGCGGTGAAGTAGTAGTAACCGTCGGTGTGCTTGTAGATGTGCGGGTCGGCGCGCTTCTCGGCGATCGGGTTGGTGTACGTCACCGCGGGGGAGTCGGGCACGGCGGCGTGGGCTGGGGCGCCCACGCCGGTGAGGACGGCCGCGACGGCGACGAGGCCGGCCAGGAGCAGCCGAACGGCGTTGCGTCTCAAGGGAGTTCTCCAGACGGAGGGGAAGGGGTCTCAGGCGGCGGGCACGAGGCGCCACTGCTGGCAGGTGTTGTTCAGCCAGGTCCACTGCCGGACGTCGGCGCCGTTCGCGGTGGAGCAGTTCGCGACGTCGGCGACCTTTCCGCTGTTCTCGCCCACGAGCCGGACGTAGTCGCCGCTCGCGGTGAAGACCGGTCGGAAGCGCTGGCACTTGTTGTTCAGCCACGACCACTGGCGCAGGTCGGCGCCGTCCGCGGTGGAGCAGTCGGCGGTGTCCAGCACCCCGCCGGTGGCCACGTTCACCAGCCGGCTGGTGTCGTCGCCCTGGTCCTCGATCCGCCACTTCTGGTTGGCCCCGCCGTTGCAGGTCCACTGCAGGACGTTCGCGCCGTTGGCGGAGGAACCGCCCTCGACGTCGAGGCACTTGCCGCTGTTGCGGTTGACGAGGGTGTACGACGTCGGGGTCGTCGCCGTCTCACCGGACGGCCCGGGGAGCGTCGTGTCGAGCGCGACGGGGGTGCCGAAGTTCGGCGTTCCGTCGGCGTTCCAGGTGAACTTCTGGGCGCGGGTCGTGCGGCCGTTGCCGCAGCCGCCGCTCGCGGAGGAGTTGGCGTGGTAGACGATCCAGTTCTCGGTGCCGTCGGGCGAGGTGAAGAAACCGTTGTGGCCGGGGCCGTAGACGCCGTTCGCACCGCTGCGCTGGAACACGGGCGTCTGTTTCTTCGTCCAGGACGCCGGACTGAGCGGGTCGGATCCGGTCAGCTCCAGCAGCCCGAGCTTGTAGTCCGCCGTCTGGCAGTAACTCGCGGAGAAGGTGAGGAAGGTGCGTCCGCCGTGGTAGAGCGGTTCGGGGCCCTCGTTGACGGGCGCGCCCGACGTCTCCCAGCTCAGCGTGGGGCTGGAGATGACGGTGAACGTGGTGCCGGACAGCGTGTAGGGGTTGCTCATCGGGGCGATGACCAGGCTCTGCCTGCTGCCGTTCACCGAACCGCTGCCGACGAGGAACAGTTTTCCGTCGGCCTGCAGCACGCTCGCGTCGATCAGCCAACCGCCGGGCGTGAGGTTGGAGCCGGTGAGCGACCCCTTGTAGGTGTACGGGCCCAGCGGATCGGTGCCGGCGCTCTCCAGGACGTGGGTGCGCTGGGAGTCGCAGCAGGCGACGCCGCCCTGGCCGGCCGAGTAGTACAGGTACCAGTGACCGTTGAACTGGTGGATCTCCGGCGCCCAGATGTTGGTGTTGCGGGTGGGCGTGGTGTCGGACCAGACCTGCACGGTGGGCGCGGTGGCGAGGCCCGCCAGCGTGGGCGACTTGCGCATGCCGAGGACGCCGGTGAACGTCGTCGTGATCAGGTAGTAGTTGCC
The DNA here is from genome assembly GCF_055606485.1 of Streptomyces sp. NPDC037083. Classification (NCBI taxonomy): domain Bacteria; kingdom Bacillati; phylum Actinomycetota; class Actinomycetes; order Kitasatosporales; family Streptomycetaceae; genus Streptomyces; species Streptomyces sp. NPDC037083. The sequence continues at coordinate 168,095 of NZ_JBVJSQ010000004.1, forward strand.
GTCGTGGTACTCCAGCCAGGGGTCGGCGCCCTTGGCCGACTTCAATGGGTTGGTGTACGGGCGGCCGTCGGCCGCGGACACCGGCTGGGTCGCCGCGACCAGGGCGACGAGGAGCGCCAACGCGCAGAGGATCAGCGATCTGCTGCGGTGGTACATCCGAGGCATACGGGACCGTCCCTTGTCCGTGAAGTAGCCTGCGCGAATGTTCGTCATTTCGAACGTAGTTCGTAACTTCGGCCAGAAGATAGGGGGTGCGCATGTCCTCGTCAATGGTTTCGACCCGCGTGCATCGGCGCCGGGGAATCAGCCGTCGGCGGGGCCGGCGGCCTCGCGGTGGGCCTCGCGGGGGAGACGAGCCAGGGCGCCCCGCCCGGCCCTGGTGGACCGAGCTGGACGCCCTGGTGGTGTCTGTGCAGTTGTTCCGGACTCCCGGGCGGGAGATCAGACCAGGTCGAACCGGTCGAGGTTGGAGACCTTGACCCAGGCCGCGACGAAGTCGTTCACGAACTTCTCCTTCGCGTCGTCGCTCGCGTAGACCTCCGCGAGCGCGCGGAGCTCGGAGTTCGAGCCGAAGACCAGGTCGGCACGGGTGCCGGTCCACTTCACCTCGCCCGTGGCGGCGTCGCGGCCCTCGAACGTGGTCTGGTCCGAGGACGTCGACGACCAGGTGGTGCCCAGGTCCAGGAGGTTGACGAAGAAGTCGTTCGTCAGCTTGCCCGGGGCGTCGGTGAGGACGCCGTGCGAGGACTGGGCGTGGTTGGCGCCCAGCACGCGCAGACCGCCGACGAGGACCGTCATCTCGGGCGCGCTCAGGGTCAGCAGGTTCGCCTTGTCCAGCAGGAGGAACTCGGCCGGGAGGCGGTTGCCCTTGCCGACGTAGTTGCGGAACCCGTCGGCGGTCGGCTCGAGCGCGGCGAACGACTCGACGTCCGTCTGCTCCTGCGAGGCGTCCACCCGGCCCGGCGTGAAGGGGACCTCCACGTCGTGCCCGGCGTCCTTGGCGGCCTTCTCGACGGCGGCGGCGCCGCCGAGGACGATCAGGTCGGCCAGCGAGACCTTCTTCGCGCCGGAGTTGAACTCCGCCTGGACGCCCTCCAGGACGCGCAGCACCTGCGCCAGCTCGTCCGGGTTGTTGACCTCCCAGCCGCGCTGGGGCTCCAGGCGGATGCGGGCGCCGTTGGCGCCGCCGCGCTTGTCGCTGCCGCGGAAGGAGGACGCCGACGCCCATGCCGTGGACACCAGCTGGGAGACGGTCAGCCCCGAGTCGAGGAGCTTGGCCTTGAGGGCGGCGATGTCCTCGGCGCCGATGGCCTCGCCCTCGGCCTGCGGCAGCGGGTCCTGCCACAGCAGGGTCTCCGACGGGACCTCCGGGCCGAGGTAGAGGGACTTCGGGCCCAGGTCACGGTGGGTCAGCTTGTACCAGGCGCGGGCGAACGCGTCTGCGAACTGGTCGGGGTTCTCGTGGAAACGGCGCGAGATCTGCTCGTAGACCGGGTCGAAGCGCAGCGCCAGGTCGGTCGTCAGCATCGTCGGGGCGTGACGCTTGGACGGGTCGTGTGCGTCGGGGACGGTGCCCGCGCCCGCGCCGTCCTTGGCGACCCACTGCTTGGCGCCGGCCGGGCTCTCCGTCAGCTCCCACTCGAAGCCGAAGAGGTTGTCGAAGAAGCCGTTGCTCCACTGCGTCGGCGTGGAGGTCCAGGTGACCTCCAGACCGCTGGTGATGGCGTCGCCGCCCTTGCCGGTGCCGAAGCTGCTCTTCCAGCCGAGGCCCTGCTCGGCCAGCGAGGCGGCCTCGGGGTCGTCGCCGACGTGGTCCGCCGGGCCCGCGCCGTGGGTCTTGCCGAAGGTGTGACCGCCCGCGATCAGGGCGACCGTCTCCTCGTCGTTCATCGCCATCCGGCGGAACGTCTCACGGATGTCGCGCGCCGAGGCCAGCGGGTCGGGGTTGCCGTTCGGGCCCTCGGGGTTGACGTAGATGAGGCCCATCTGGACGGCGCCGAGCGGGTTCTCCAGCTCGCGGTCGCCGCTGTAGCGCTGGTCGTCGAGCCAGGTGGTCTCGGGACCCCAGTAGACGTCCTCCTCCGCCTCCCAGACGTCCTCGCGGCCGCCGGCGAAGCCGAAGGTGTCGAAGCCCATCTGCTCCAGCGCGACGTTGCCGGTGAGGATCATGAGGTCGGCCCAGGAGATGGACTGGCCGTACTTCTTCTTGACCGGCCACAGCAGACGGCGGGCCTTGTCCAGGTTGGCGTTGTCCGGCCAGCTGTTGAGCGGGGCGAACCGCTGCTGACCGGCGCCGGCGCCGCCGCGGCCGTCGCTGATGCGGTAGGTGCCCGCGCTGTGCCAGGCCATGCGGATCATCAGCGGGCCGTAGTTGCCGAAGTCGGCGGGCCACCAGTCCTGCGAGGTGGTGAGCACCTCGGCGATGTCCGCCTTCACGGCGGCCAGGTCGAGCGCCTTGAACGCCTCGGCGTAGTCGAAGTCCTCACCGAGCGGGTTCGCCACGGCCGGGTTCTTCGCGAGGATCTTCAGGTTGAGCCGCTCCGGCCACCACTGGCGGTTTCCGCCGCCCTGGGTCGGGTGCAGGGCGCGGTCGTGCGCGACCGGGCAGCCACCTGCCTCCGCCGCCTTCGGTTCGGTCACGATCGCGTCATGGTTCTCGGTCATGGGGGAATCCTTCTGGACTGGTCGGATCACATGCTCACGAACCGCAGGTCGGGTGGTCGCTGCGGGTGCTCAGGTACTGCGGGCGGAGGAACAGGCGGGGCACAGGCCCCAGTAGATGACCTCGGCCTCGTCTATCGAGAAGCCCCGGTCGTCGACGGCGGTCAGGCAGGGGGCGTGGCCGACCGCGCAGTCGACGTCGGCGACGACGCCGCACGTCCGGCACACGAGGTGGTGGTGGTTGTCCCCTACGCGCCCCTCGAACCGGGCCGGGCTGCCCGGCGGCTCGATGCGGCGCACCAGCCCCGCCGTGGTCAGGGCGTGCAGGGCCTCGTACACGGCCTGCAGGGAGATGTGGCCCACGCGGTCGCGGACGCCGGAGGCGATCGCCTCGACGCCGAGGTGGTCGCCCTCCCGGACGGTCTCGAGCAGCGCGACACGGGCGGCCGTCACCCGCAGGCCGACACCGCGCAGCTCCTCGGCGGTGGTCGGTGTGCGGGGTGATGTCATGCGCCCGAACCTACGGCATAAACACGAACGATTCAAGAAAACGAACGGTGCAAGTCTGGAGAACGGCGTGTGTCGCGATGTGCGTGGGCGCCCCGCCGGGCGGGCGCCCCCCGGGCGTTTCAGAGGAACGAGGACAGCCCGTCGAGCAGCCGGTCGACGTCCTCGGCGTCGTTGTAGGGCGCGAGCCCCACCCGCAGCGCGGGGTCCTCCAGCTTCAGCGCGGCGAAGACCTCGTAGGCGTAGAAGGAGCCCGCCGGGGCCACCACCCCCCGGGCGGCCAGATGCGCCTGCGCCTCCCGGGCGTCCCGGCCCTCCAGGGCCATCAGGACGGTCGGGGTGCGGTCCGGCGCCTTCGAGTGGACGGTGACGGCGGCGCCCAGCGCGCGCAGCCCCGCCTCCATCCGGGCGCGCAGCACGTTCTCGTGCTCGTGCAGGGAGTACAGCGACCGCCGCAGCCGCTCCCTGCGCGACGCGCCCGGCTCCGGAGCGTCCCGCGCGCCGTCCCCCTCGCCCCCCGTGTCCATGGTGGCCAGGAAGTCCACGGCGGCGGTGGCGCCCGCCAGGATCTCGTACGGCAGGGTCCCGAACTCGAAGCGCTCGGGCACTGCGTTCGAGGACGGCAGCAGCTTGTCCGGCCTGAGGCGTTCGAGCACGTCGGGCGATCCGGCGAGCACACCGCAGTGCGGTCCGAGGAACTTGTACGGCGAGCAGACGAACAGGTCGGCCCCGAGCGCGGGCACGTCCACGAGGTGGTGTGCGGCGTAGTGCACCCCGTCGACGAACACCAGGGCACCGGCCTCGTGGGCCCGGTCGGCGATCCGCCGCACGGGCGGCCTGGTGCCCAGCACGTTCGAGGCCGCCGTCACCGCGACCAGCCGCGTCCGCGGCGACAGCGCCCGCTCGTAGGAGGCGAGGTCGAGTTCCGTCGTCGCGTCGTCGACGTCGATCCAGCGGACGGCGGCCCCGGTCCGTTCGGCCGCCTGGACCCACGGCCGCACGTTGGCGTCGTGGTCCAGCCGGCTGAGGACGATCTCGTCGCCCGCGCGCCACTCCTTGGCCAGGTGGCGCGAGAAGTCGTAGGTGAGCTGCGTGGCGCTGCGCCCGTGCACCACGCCGCTCGCCGCCACCCCCAGCAGGTCCGCGTAGGCGGCGCGGAACTCGGCGACGGCCCGCTCGGCGTTGCGTTCCGACGCGCTGACCGGTCCGCGGTTGGACAGCGGGCCGGTCATCGTCCGGGCGACGGCCTCGGCGACCGGGACGGGGGTCTGCGTCCCGCCCGGTCCGTCGAAGAAGGCGAGGCCGTGGGCGAGGGAGGGGAAGTGGGCCCGCAGGGCGGCGACGTCGATGGCCATGGCTCCGACTCTGGCACCCCTCGTCCGGGCCCACCAGCGGATCACGGCGACCTGGCGTGAAGCGTTCGCCCCTTGATCGTCAGAGCCTCGACGTGCGAGTGGGCGGGCGTGCCCCTCGGCGTCCGTGACGGCCGTGGCGTCCGTGGTGTCGGCGAACCCGCCCCGCTCGGCCGTCGCTGAGAACGGTGCACGGCCGCGCCGCACCCGTGGCGCGGCGCGCATCCACGACGTGGATGCCCCGGATACGGGATTCGGATCGCGCGGGGGATGGCGACGGGCGCCCCGCCCGCCCCATAGTCGTCGCTACCCGCACGCCGCCGTGTCCGGATCCTCCGGCGGCGTACGGCCTCCCGGCCCGCCTCGCGCCGCGGTCGGCGCCCGTGCGGCGTGCCCGCTCACCCGTGCCGTCCCCTGAACCGTCCCTCTCGTCATCCCCGAGCCGTCCCTCACGCCGTCACCTGGAGTCGCCATGCCCGGTTCCGTGCCCCCGCCTTCTGCTGTCACGGTCGACGACACCGTCCCCCCGCCCGTCGCCGACGCGGGCCCGGCCCATCTGCTGCGGGTGACCCTGCTGATGGCGGGCAGCTGCCTGCCCATCCTGGGGGCGGTGCTGATCGCCCCGGTGCTGCCGAAGATGCAGGACCACTTCGAGTCGAGCACGGGCGCCGAGGCGCTGGTCCCTCTCGCACTGACCGTGCCGGCGCTGGCGCTGGCGCTGCTGGCCCCGTTCGCCGGGGTGATCGTGGACCGGCTGGGCCGTAAACGCCTGCTGGTCGTGGCGACCGTCCTGTACGCCGCGTTCGGCACGGCGCCGCTCTGGCTCGACTCGCTCGGCGCGATCATCGCCAGCCGCGCCCTGGTCGGTGTCGCCGAGGCCGCCATCATGACCTGCTGCACCACGCTGATCGGCGACTACTACACAGGTCGTCGCCGGGTGAAGTACCTCGCCCTGCAGACCATGTGCGCCTCCGCGTCCGCCACCGTCTTCTTCGTGGTCGGCGGTGCGGCCGGGGCGGCCGGCTGGCGTGTGCCCTTCTGGGTCTACACGGTGAGCCTGGTGCTCGCCCCGCTGATGGCCGTCGTCCTGCCGAACCCGCTGCCGAGGCCCGCGGCGCGCACGGCGTCCGCCGAGGTCCGGGCTCAGGCCCAGCCGCGGGGCGAGGCGCAGGCCCGTGGGTCGTTCCCGTGGCGGCAGATGGCCGGCATCTGCGCGCTCACCTTCTTCGGGGCGATGGTCTTCTACACCGTCCCCGTGGAGATGGCGTACCTGCTGGACGACCTCGGCGTGACGAACTCCGGTGTGATCGGCCTGGCCACCGCGGCCGCGAGCGCCGCCACCGTCGGCGGCGCGGTCGCCTTCGCCCGGCTCAAGCGCTCCCCGGACCCGATGCTGCCCGCCGTCCTCGCGCTCTGCGCGGTCGGTTTCGCGGTGATGTCCCTCGCGTCCGACGCACCGCTCCTGATCGTCGGAGCGGTGCTCAACTGCCTGGGCACGGGGCTGCTGCTGCCCGCGCTCCTCACCAGCGCCATGTCCCGGCTGGCGTTCGAGGACCGCGGCCGGGGCACCGGACTGTGGACGGCGGCCTTCTTCGGCGGCGAGTTCGTCTGCCCGCTGGTACTCCTGGCCGTGGCCTCGGCAGTCGGCGGTCTCGCGCATGCGGTGGGCGTCCTGGGGCTGGCCGCCGCGGCCCTCGCGGCGGGACTGTGGGCGGCGCGGCGTCACGCGGACGCCACCGCTCCCCGACCGCTTCCACAGCAGTCGGCATGACGCTTCGTCCGCCCCCTGGGAGCGCCTCGGGCCGGACGGCGCCCGCAACTTGACCGGAAACTCGTCATGTGGCCGGAAACCGTCACTCGGTCCGGAGCCCGTTGCCCGACCCCGACCCGGCTACGGGACCGGAATTCCCGTTGCGCGCCCGGCGCCCGCCGCTCCCGACCGCGGCCGGCGAGGATCGGGCGGACAGGGGGAAACCGCGGTGATCCGGGCCACGTCGCGGCGGAGAGCGGCATCACGGCAGGTGGTGCGGTATTGGCCATGGGCGCGACACACGGTACCGTCGCTCTGATATCGACGACGGGATCACGGAAGCCGGTGGAAATCCGGCACGGTCGCGCCACTGTGATCGATGCGCTTCTCACTGACGGGGCGCATCGCGAGTCAGACCCGGGACCGTCGTCCTGTGCACCACCGAGATGGGACGCGAACTCCCAGAGGAGGCCCTGCCATGGCGCAGCATGTCGCCCAGCCGACCGTCACCACCCCCGTCGTACCCGCCAAGCTGCCGCTGAAGGCAATCGCCCCCTGGGCGGTCTTCTTCGGCGTCCTGATGCTGGTCCTGCTCTACTTCGTCGGCGCCGAGCAGGGCGCCACCTCCGTCGTCTCCGGCGAGGGCGTCCACGAATGGGTGCACGACGCCCGTCACCTCCTCGGCTTCCCCTGCCACTGATCAGGGGCGCCGCACACCCATGAACTCAGCAACGGTAAGAAACCTGCTCGTTCGGGGCATGCTCGCCGGCCTCGGGGCCGGCGTGCTCGCCCTGTTCGTCGCCTACTTCCTCGGCGAGCCGTACGTCGACGGCGCCATCGGCTTCGAGGAGTCCCACGCGGCCGCGCACGAGCACGAGGTCGAACTCGTCTCCCGCGGGCTGCAGTCCACCGCCGGCCTCGCCACCGGCGTCCTGGTCTACGGGGTGGCCTTCGGCGGGATCGCCGCCCTCGCCTACTGCTTCGCCCTCGGCCGCGTCGGACGCTTCACCCCCCGGGCCACGGCGCTGCTGCTGTCGGGGGCCGGGTTGCTCACCGTGTACGTCGTGCCCTTCCTGAAGTACCCGGCCAACCCGCCCGCGGTCGGCGACCACGACACCATCGCCAAGCGGACCACCCTGTACTTCCTCATGATGGTGCTCGGCGTGCTCCTCGCGGTCGCCGCGGTCATCGTCGGCAAGCGGCTCGCGCCGCGGCTCGGCAACTGGTACGCCACCGTCGTCGCCGTCCTCGGTTTCGTGCTGGTGGTCGGGCTGGCCTACGCCTTCCTGCCCGCCGTCAACGAGGTTCCGGGGGACTTCCCGGCCACGCTGCTGTGGCGGTTCCGCCTTTCCTCGCTCGCCATGCAGGTCACGATGTGGGCAGGCTTCGGCCTCGCCTTCGGCGAACTGGCCGAGCGACTGCTGCACCCCAAGCCCGCCACCGTGTCGGCGGGTTCGGCGGCGCCCGCCCCGAACTGACCTGGCGGCAAGGCGACTTCGCCGACACGACGACGTCGCCGACCGGACGGTTTCACCAGACCGGACGATTTCACCGACACGACGACGAGAGGGCCCACGGAACCGTCCGGGGGCCCTCTCGCGTTCTCCGGGCAGCGACGACATCGACCGTCGACCCGCCCTGTCGTCCCATCGACCCGCCCTGCCGACCTGACCGCACCCCGGGACCGACAGCGGCGAGAAGCGGAGAGCCCGAGGTGACCGGACAGCCCCAGCCGCGCCGCATCACCCTGGGAGGCCGCGAAGCGGTCGCCCTGACACCGCGGGAGTACGAGCAACTCATCGACAGCCGACGGCAGATCGGCGGCCAGAGCGCCAGGATCCGCGTCCTCGGTCAGCAACTGAAGCGCACCGAGCGGCTTCTGCGGGACCTGGAGACGCTGGTCGCCGCCGGCCCGGCCGAGGACTGCCCCCGGGAAGGCGGGACGTCCGGGTCGCATGGGCCGGTGTGCGAGGCAGCCGCAGCCGCACCGGCGGACCCGGACGTCGACTGCCTGCGCTGCGCCGTGGCGGCACTGCTGCGACGTCACCGGGATGCGGCGTCATGATCCTTCGGCGGAGGCCTCGGCCGAGTCCGGCGGATGCCCGAGCCGCAGGTTCCAGCGGCCGCCGCGCCCGCTCAGCGAGGTGGCGGTGAGCGGCGGCACGTCGAGCCGCCAGAAGGCCGCCGCCGGCGTGCCCAGCGCATGGACCACCGCCGCCCGCACGACCTCCGGCTCGACCACGGCGAGGGTACGGCCGTCCGCCCGCGACGACGCATCCAGCCAGGCGGCCACCCGTGCGCACAGGTCCCCGACGGACTCCCCGCCGTGCGGCGCGGACGCGGGGTCGGCGAGCCAGCGGGCCACCGCCTCCGGCTCGCCCGCGCCGACCTCGGCGAGGGTCAGGCCCCGCCAGCGCCCGACGTCCAGCGCCGCCAACTCCTCCGGCTCCACCGCCTGCGCCGTGTCGAGGCCCAGCGCGGCGGCTGTCTCCCGGCAGCGCACCGTCGCGGACGTCACGACACGCGAGGCCGAGGGCAGCGCGCCGGCCGCGGCACGGGCCCGCGCCTCGCCGCCGGCGTCGATCGAAGCCCCGTCGTCGAAACGGGCCTGACGCAGCGACGCGTTCATGGCGGGCGAGATGAAGGTGACACGGCTCGTCACGTGGTGCTCCTCCTGGTGCGGGCATGATGTGCGGGGCGTCGGCGGGGGCGCCGGTCATCACGCGCGCGTGATGACCGACGACCGACCTCGCCGCCCCGGACCACCCTGCCGGACCTTGCCGCCCGGGGCCACCTCGCCGAACTCCGCCGCCCGGGCCACCATTCCCGATCCCGCCGTCCTGGACCACCTGCCCGATCCCGTCGTCCCGGCCCGCCTGTCGGATCCCGCCTTCGCGGACCGCCTCTCCCGAACATGCCGTCGCTCGAACCTGCCGTGGCTCGAACCGTCCCGAGGCCGAAGTCCCGTGCTGGGCGGCCCACTTCGCGTGGATCGCGACCGCGGGGGCGGCGGGTTCAGGCGGTCGTCGGCCGGGCGGGCAGCACGTGGTCGCCGACCGTGTCCGTGCTCAGGCACAGCGAGCAGACCATGGCGTGGTGGGTCCGGCAGGCGGCCAGGTCGGGGCGCTCGTAGGACTGGTGGCAGACATGGCACTCGTACGTCGTGGCGCTGGGGTTGCCCTCCGCGTCGAGCAGCGGCTCGTCGATGCCGTCGTCGGTGCGGCGCAGGTAGTACCTGCCCCGGGTGGCGACGGCCATCAGCGGGGTGAGGACGAACGCGATGACCGCGGCGGCGACGGGGGAGTACGGCTGGAGGGTGTCGCCGAGGGCGTGGAAGTACATCGCGATGGACAGTCCGGACGCGGCGAGGAAGGCGACGACGCCGACCGGGTTGACCGCGAACAGCATGCCCCGACGGAACTCGGGCGCGTGCGGGGAGAGTTTCAGCAGGTACTTGTTGACGCCGATGTCGGTGGCGACGGTGACGACCCAGGCGATCGCGCAGTTGGAGTAGAAGCCGAGGATGTCGTTGAGGAAGCTGAACATGTCGGCCTCCATCAGGGCGAGCGCGAAGCCCAGGTTGACCAGGACGAACACCATGCGGCCGGGGTAGTGCCGGGTGACGCGGGTGAAGGAGTTCGTCCACGCCAGCGAACCGGAGTACGCGTTCGTCACGTTGATCTTGATCTGGCTGATCACGACGAGGGCCACGGCCAGCGGGACGACCAGCCAGGACGGCATCATCGCGTCGAAGGCCCCGCGGAACTGCTGGATCGGCTCGGTGGCCGCCGCCGGGCCGACCCCGGCCAGGATGTACACGGCGAGGAAGACGCCGATGGCCTGCTTCAGCGCGCCGAGCACCACCCAGCCGGGGCCCGCCATGATCACGGCCGTCCACCAGGCGCGCTTGTTCTCCTCGGTCTTCGGGGGCATGAAGCGCAGGTAGTCGATCTGCTCGCCGATCTGCGCGATCAGGGAGAGACAGACGCCCGCGCCGAGCAGCACGGAGGCGGTGTCGACCCCGCCGTCGCCGTCGGCGCCCGCGTAGGAGAGGAACCGGTCGACGGTGCCGGGATCGGTGGCGACGAGGTAGACCAGCGGGGCGACCATCAGCAGCAGCCACACCGGCGTCGTCCACACCTGGAGCTTGCTGAGCGCCTTCATGCCGTAGATCACCAGCGGGATCACCATCAGCGTGGAGACCAGGTAGCCCAGCCACAGCGGGAGGCCGAGGCCCAGCTTCAGCCCCTGGGCCATGATCGAGCCTTCGAGGGCGAAGAAGATGAAGGTGAAACTGGCGAAGATGACACTCGTGAGCACCGACCCGTAATAGCCGAACCCGGAGCCGCGGGTGATCAGGTCGAGGTCGATGTTGTAGCGGGCGCCGTAGTAGGCGAGCGGGAAGCCGGTGACGAAGATGACGACCGCGGCGACGGCGATCGCCACGAGCGCGTTGCCGGTGCCGTGCGTCAGGCCGATGCCGGCGCCGATGGAGAAGTCGGCCATGTAGGCGATGCCGCCGAGCGCGGTGGTCGCCACGACCATCGGGGTCCAGCGGCGATAACTGCGCGGCGCGAAGCGGAGGGTGTAGTCCTCCAGGGTCTCCTTCGTCGCCTGACTGGTGGGGGAGCCCGGCTGGGTGGCCGTCCGGGGTGACTGAGGTGACTGGGTGGCGCTCATGGTCAGCCCTTCGGGGAGGGGCGCGATGCCGTGCGGCAGTGCGCTGAGCGGTGGGGCGCTCCCGGACGGCGTCGTCGACAGCCGGGGCGGAAAGGCTAGGAACCGCTTGTTTCCCGAGGGGGCGACGTGGCGTGAACCCACGGTTACGGAGAGCGGCTCCGGGGATCCCGGCGCCGCGCCGACGGTGTGCCGGGCCGGTGTGCCCCGGGGGTGCTGGGCCAATGTCCCGGGGGTACCGGGCCGACGTGCCCGGGGGTGGGCAGGGCCGGTGTGCTTGAGTGGGACGGGCGCGGCCGCTCCTCGCGTCGCCCGCGCCGGACCCGTCGGCGCTCATGATCGGACCGGACCCTCGTGCACGTACTGATCCTCGGCGGGACCACGGAGGCCCGTCGGCTAGCCGAACTGCTGCACGGCACGCCGGACCTGGAGGTGACCAGCTCGCTCGCCGGACGGGTCGCCGCTCCACGGCTGCCGCCGGGCGGGGTCCGCGTCGGCGGGTTCGGCGGTGCCGAGGGGCTGACGAGATGGCTGCGCGAGCACGCGGTCGACGCGATCGTCGACGCCACCCACCCCTTCGCCGGGACGATCGGTTTCCACGCGGCAGGGGCCGCCGCCGCCGCGCGGGTTCCCCTGCTCGCCCTGCGCCGCCCCGGCTGGGCGCCCGTCGAGGGCGACCGCTGGCACGACGCGGGCTCGCTGACGGAGGCCGCCGCGCTGTTGCCCGGGCTCGGGCGGCGCGTCTTCCTCACCACCGGCCGGACGGGCCTCGCGGCCTTCGCTGGCCTGGACGGACTGTGGTTCCTGGTGCGGTCCGTCGAGGCGCCCGAACCTCCCTGCCCGTCCGCCATGGAGGTGCTGCTCGACCGGGGCCCCTTCACCCTCGACGGGGAGCGCGACCTGCTGCGCCGTCACCGCGTCGACGTCCTGGTGACGAAGGACAGCGGGGGAGCGGCCACCGCGCCGAAGCTGGTCGCCGCCCGGGAGGCCGGGCTGCCCGTGGTGGTGGTGCGCAGACCACCCGAGCCTTCGGGCGTCCCCGTCGTGCCGGGCCCGGAGGAGGCGGCGCGCTGGGTCGGTGCACACCTCGACCGGGCTCGGTCCCGCCGGGCCGACTGAACACGCGCCGACCGTCCCACCCGACCACCGCACACCGCACCTGACCGCCTCGTCGTCGGTGGCGGCGGCAGCGGTACGCCGGTGTCGACGTCGGAGGCTGCCCCGACCCGTCGTCGGCGAGGCGGCAGGGGGCTCAACGGTGCCAGGGAGGCGGCGGGCCCAACGGTGGCAGGGAGGCCGCGGGCCCACGGTGACGGGGCGTCAGGGCGCTCGTCGGTGACCGGACGCCCCGGCCGGTGTCACGGCGGACGGGCCGTCGCTCACTCCTCCTCGCTCGCGAGCGCGTTCAGCGCGGCCGCGGCGATGGCGCTGCCGCCCCGACGCCCGCACACCGCCAGGTACTCCAGCCCGAACGGGTTGGCGACCAGGGCCTCCTTGGACTCGGCCGCCCCGACGAACCCGACCGGTACACCGATCACCGCCGCCGGGCGGGGCGCGCCCTCCTCGATCATCTCCAGGAGACGGAAGAGGGCGGTCGGCGCGTTGCCGACGGCGACGACCGAGCCGTCCAGCCGGTCCCGCCACAGCTCCAGCGCGGCGGCGCTGCGCGTGGTGCCGAGTTCCGCCGCCAGCTCGGCAACGGCCGGGTCGGAGAGGGTGCAGAGCACGTCGTTGCCCGCGGGCAGCCGCCTGCGGGTCACTCCGCTGGCCACCATCTGGACGTCGGTGAACACGGGCGCGCCGCCCCGCAGGGCCTCGCGGGCGCGGGCCACCACGGCGGGCGTGTAGGCCACGTCCCGTACGAGGTCGACCATGCCGCAGGCGTGGATCATCCGGACCACGACCTGACCGACGTCGGCGGGGAGATCGGCGAGGTCGGCCTCCGCCCGGATGGTGGCGAAGGACCGGCGGTAGATGGCCGCGCCGTCCTTCTCGTAGTCGTAGCTGGTCACGGTGTTCGTCTCGCTGCTCTCGGTGGTGGTCGGACGGCCCATCGGGCGGCCGCCGCTGCTCCGGCCGCCGCACCTGCCGTGGACATGGCGGCGAGCATACCCACCCCCACCTGGGGCTCCGGCCCACGGCCCGGTGATCGCCCGTACCGCTCGACACGGCCGAGCCTCCGCGAGCGACCGCCGGCCGGGCGCCCCGCAGCCGCGGCCCGGAAGCGCGAGGCCGGCACCCGCCACCCCCCCAACCCAGGCCCCGCAGGCGGGTCGGGGGTCGCCCCGTGGTCGGGAACAGCACGGACACGCCGCTACGGCGGGGTGGACACCTCAGACCTCCTGCGGACGGGCGGACGGGCGGACGGGCGTTGGGGGCGTTGAGGGCGTTCGGGCGGGCGGCTTGCGCGCCCGACGGGCCCGGGTTCCATCCCGGCGGAGTCAGTCCCGGGCGAGCAGATCGGCCAGGCGGTGCGCCTGCGCGAGCAGGGTCCCGTAGGTCACCAGGGCGTCCGGGTCGTCCGGCACGGCCCGCGGCAGCCGTCGGCGGAAGTCCTCGAGCGTGTGGTGCAGCTTGCCGACCGCCTCGCGCAGCTCCTGGTCGGCGAGGTCGTCGTGGCCGCCCGGGGCGAACCGGCTCCGGCCGTACAGCCGCACGGCGTGCGCGGTGGGGCGCAGGAAGTCCGCGTACGCACGGGTGATTTCCGGGGCGGGCCGGGCCGCCCTCCCGCTCTCCGCGATCTCCCGCACCGTCCGGGTCACGCCCGCCGTGTGGAGGGCGACGTAGTCGAGCACCTCCAGCGCGTCGGCGTACGCCTCGTCGTGCGGGCCGTGCGGGCTGCGGCGTCCCCGCGGATTGCCGCGCATGCTCTCCTGGCTCCAGCCGATCGCCGACCGTGCCTGGTCGACCAGACGGCCCAGACGCAGGGCCCGCTCGTGCCACTCCCCGGCCGCTCCGGCGTCCCACTCGCCCGTCGCCAGGCCGTCGGCCACCGCCTCCAGGATCTCCTGCGCCTCCCCGGCGGCGTCCTCCAGCGCGGCGCGGGCGTCGCGCAGGTACACGGGGGGCCGGATCAGCAGGTTGACGGCCACGCCGACCACCGCGCCGAAGAGCGCTTCCGTGATGCGGGCGGCCGACGCGGCCACGGTCACCGGGCCGCCGGTCAGCACGAACAGCGCACCGGTGGCGGCGTAGATGCCCTGGCTTCCCAGCCGCCGCCACTGCCCCAGCAGCAGCACCAGCGGGAGGACCAGGGCCATCGTGACCATCGTGCCGTCCAGCAGCAGCGCCACCGCCGTCGCGACGACCGTCCCCACCGCGATCGCCGCGAGCTGCTGCAGCCCGTGCGCGACCGACCGGTACACCGTCGACTCCACCAGGACGACCGCCACCCAGGGCGCGACGAAGGCCATCGGCGCCTCCAGCCACCAGCCCACCACGGCCCACGCCACCCAGGCGGCCAGCGCCGCCTTGCTCGCCTGCACCGCCAGATCCCGTTCACGGCCCGGTCCGGACCACGCCCGCCGCACCGTCGGCACGACCGTGCCGACCCCGCGCCGAACGGGCCGGGTCGCCCTGCTCATCCACTCCATGGCACAGCAAGTGCCACGTCAGGGGCGATATGCACCTCCCGGCCCCGACTTCGTCCGATGACCGGCAGGGCGGGGGCGGGCGGGGACACTGGAGGCGCCGGGCGTGGATCGCGGTCGCCGACGGGTACCCGGGAGGCCTGGCGGCGGTGGAGGAACCGCCCACTCCCGGAGGGAGCAAGTCATGACCCAGCACGTGAGCGACGTGATGACGCGTGCCCCGGCGACCGTCGAACCGCAGACCTCGGTGACGGCCGTGGCCCGGATGATGCGGGACGACGACATCGGCGCCGTTCTGGTCACCGAGGGCGAGCGGCTGCGCGGTCTGGTCAGCGACCGCGACCTGGTGGTGCGCGCGATGGCCGAGGGCGGCGATCCGAACCGGATGACCGTGGCCGAGGCGTGCAGCGAGGACCTGGTCACGGTGGGGCCCGACGACGACCTGATCCGCGTCGTGCAGCTGATGCGCGAGCATTCGGTACGCCGGGTCCCGGTCGTCGACGAACAGCGGCACGCGGTGGGCATCGTCTCCCTCGGCGACCTGGTCATCGAGCGCGATCCCGAGTCGGCCCTGGGCGACATCAGCTCCACGAGGCCCAACACGTGAGGCGGTGTCGCATCCGGCGTGTGCGCCGTGGCGGCGGCCGCGGCCCGGCGGTGCGGACACTGCGCGTGGTGCGCCGCTGAGCACCGGCGAACGGCGCGTGGACGCACCCGCCCAGGAGCCGGCGGTGTTGGCTCCGGTCGGCGGCGCGTCGGCCGGCGCCGGACGCCCCGCGGTCGCTGAAGGCGGCACCGGCAGCCGAGCCGAGGGAGGGTGAGCCGCCCCGCACCCGTTGGTGCGTGCCCCTTCCCGGACCCGTTCCCGCGCCCCCTTCCACACCCGTCCGGCACGCTCCCGCGCCCTCAGCGCGGTTCGCCCCTGTGGCCCTCGGCGTCCACCGCGTCGCGCCTGCCGGCGTTCTCACGTTCCTCGGTCCGCGCGAGTTCAGGGTGGCGCAGGTCGAACGCGGGGGATTCCGAGCGGATGCGCGGCAGAGCGGTGAAGTTGTGTCGCGGCGGCGGGCAGGAGGTGGCCCACTCCAGGGAGCGGCCGTAGCCCCAGGGGTCGTCGACCTCGATCCGCTCACCGTACTTGGCGGTCCGCCACACGTTGTAGAGGAAGGGGAGGGTGGACAGGCCGAGGAGGAAGGCGCCGATGGACGAGACGGTGTTGAGGGCGGTGAACCCGTCGGCGGCCAGGTAGTCGGCGTAACGGCGGGGCATGCCTTCGGCGCCGAGCCAGTGCTGGACCAGGAACGTGGTGTGGAAGCCCACGAACAGCGTCCAGAAGTGGACCTTCTCCAGGCGGTGGTCGAGCATTCTGCCGGTCATCTTCGGCCACCAGAAGCTGAAGCCGCCGAACATGGCGAAGACGATCGTGCCGAAGAGCACGTAGTGGAAGTGGGCGACGACGAAGTAGGTGTCGGTGACGTGGAAGTCCATGGGCGGGGACGCGAGGAGGACGCCGGTCAGCCCGCCGAAGAGGAACGTCACGAGGAAGCCGCACGCCCACAGCATCGGCGGCTCGAACGAGATCGAGCCCCTCCACATCGTGCCGATCCAGTTGAAGAACTTCACGCCCGTGGGGACGGCGATGAGGAAGCTCATGAAGGAGAAGAAGGGCAGCAGCACGGCCTGCGTGGCGAACATGTGGTGGGCCCACACGGTCACGGACAGGCCCGTGATGCTGATGGTGGCGCCGACCAGCCCCATGTAGCCGAAGATCGGTTTCCGCGAGAAGACGGGGATGATCTCGGTGATCACGCCGAAGAAGGGCAGGGCGAGGATGTAGACCTCGGGGTGGCCGAAGAACCAGAACAGGTGCTGCCACAGGATCGCCCCGCCGTTCTCCGGGTCGAAGACGTGCGCCCCGAACTTGCGGTCCGCCTCCAGCGCGAGCAGGGCGGCGGCCAGGACGGGGAAGGCGAGCAGGACGAGCACGGAGGTGAGCAGCACGTTCCAGGTGAAGATCGGCATCCGGAACATGGTCATGCCGGGTGCGCGCATGCAGATGATCGTGGTGATGAAGTTGACCGCGCCGAGGATCGTGCCGAACCCGGCCAGCGCCAGTCCCATGATCCACAGGTCGCCGCCGAGATACGCGGTGTGCTCCCCGCCGCTGAGCGGGGTGTAGGCGGTCCATCCGAAGTCGGCGGCGCCCTCCGGGGTGAGGAAGCTGGACAGGACGATCAGACCGCCGAGGGCGAACAGCCAGTACGAGAACATGTTCAGCCGGGGGAAGGCGACGTCCGGGGAGCCGATCTGCAGCGGCATGATCGCGTTGGCGAACCCGGCGAACGTCGGGGTCGCGAACAGCAGCAGCATGATCGTGCCGTGCATGGTGAACGACTGGTTGTACTGCTCCTGCGACAGGAACTGCAGCCCGGGCCGGGCCAGTTCCGCCCTCACCGCCATCGCCAGCGCCCCGCCGACCAGGAAGAACGCGAAGGACGTGATCAGGTAGAGGTGACCGATCTTCTTGTGATCGGTCGTGGTCAGCCAGGAGACGATCGCCTGGCCCCGGCTGCGGCGCTCGGCCGCCGGGACCGGAGCAACGGGTTCGGTGTGGGTCGCCATCAGATCCCTCGATCGGCAGCGGTGCGTGGACGGTGAGGAGGGGGGCGCCGCCGGCGCCCGCCCGGCTGGTCCTGTCGTCGGGCAGTGGGGGTCCAGCCCAGCGGAACCTGGTCCCGCCCGGGTGAAGCCGCGCTCGCTGTCAGGCGTTTCCAAGCCCAATGGACGCACGGTCCATCCGGTCGGGTGGCGTGCCCGGAATCCGGCCTGCACCGTCGTGCACCGTCCCGGCCGGCCCTGGCCCTCCCGCGGGCTGGTTGGCCGTCGCGGGGCGGTGCCCGTCCAGCGTCCCATCGCAACGGGCGCTCTGCGCACCGGAAATCCGGTCACGCCCGACCTCATGATCCGTGCCGTGCACGGGGGTTGTACGGTCATCAGGTGCTGCCCCTGACGGTCTTTCCGGCCGGGAGCCGCACGCGAGGGGGCCGGCCTCGTGGCCCAGGCGACGAGAGCGGGCGACAAGAGCACGCCGCAGAGCAAGTCACAAGAGCAAGCCGTAAGTTCGAGCCGCAAGAGCAAGCGCACAAGAGCAGGCGACGCGACCGTACGGCGGTCCGGGACGGAGGACCCAGGGTGACCGAGACAGCAACGGGCCAGGACAGTCCGGGGGCCGCCCCGGCCGGTGGCAGGTGGCTGCGCCGCTTCCACCCCGCGCGCGAGGGCGCGCCCCGGCTGATCTGCTTCCCGCACGCCGGGGGAGCGGCCTCGTTCTACTCCCCGTTCTCCGCGGGCCTGGCACCCGACGTGGAGGTGCTCGCGGTCCAGTACCCGGGGCGCCAGGACCGGCGCCACGAGCCCTGCCTGGACAGCATCCCGGCTCTCGCCGACGCGCTGACCGGCGAGCTGCGAGGGTGGCTCGACCGCCCGTTCGCCCTGTTCGGACACAGCATGGGCGCCTCCCTCGCCTTCGAGGTGGCGCGGCGGCTGGAATCGCGAGGCACCGGTGCACGGGCCCTGTTCGTCTCGGGCCGGCGCCCGCCGAGGCTGGTCCGCGACGGCCGTGTCCACCTCGGCGACGACGCGGCACTGATCGCCCACCTCGGCCGGCTCAGCGGCACCGACGCGCGGATCCTCGACGATCCCGAGCTGATGGCCCTGATCCTGCCCGCGATCCGGGCGGACTACCGGGCCGCCGAGACCTACCGGTACGTCCCCGGTCCGCCGTTGGACTGCCCGCTGTTCGTCCTCACCGGGGACGACGACCCCCAGGTCGCCCTGGCGGACGTGGACGACTGGGCGTCTCACACCACGGCGGCGCACGAGCTGACGGTCTTCCCCGGCGGCCACTTCTACCTCAGCTCCCAATGGAGCCGGATCGCCGACCTCGTGCGGCAACGCCTGGCCTGACCCGCCGCCGGCACGGGACGGCCGCGCCACACCGAGCGGCCATCGGGCGACCGTGTCGCCCGGCGGCGGTCGCTCAGAGCCAGTCCCGCCGCTTGAAGATCACGTACAGGCTCACGCACACCACCCCCATCAGTCCGATCGCGAAGAGGTATCCGAAACTCCAGCCCAACTCGGGCATGTGCGCGAAGTTCATGCCGTAGATCGTCCCGACCAGCGTGGGCGCGAACAGGATCGCCGCCCACGACGAGATCTTCTTGATCTCCTCGTTCTGTTCGAACCCGGCCTCCGCCAGGGCCCGCATCTCCGCGTTCTGCTGCTGGGTGACGAGGGTCGCGTTCACGGTGAGGATCTCGGTGAGGGCCTGGCGGAAGCCGTCGACGCGTTCGCTGGTGTGGGTGACGTGGTCGGCGACGTCGCGCAGATAGCGCTGGAGCTCGTCGTCCGTGCCGTACTTCGAGAACCCGGCCATCAGTGCGTGCAGCATGCCGACCAGGGGGCGGGTGGCGCGCTGGAACTCGACCATCTCGCGGGAGAGTTCGTAGATCCGGCGGGAGACCTCGGGGTCGCCGCGGAACACCTCGGTCTCGATCTCGTCGATGTCGTTCTGGACGCCCGAGACGACCGGCGCATAGCCGTCGACCACCGCGTCCAGGATGGCGTAGAGGACCGCCTCCGGTCCCAGCTTCAGCAGCTCCGGGGTCTTCTCCATACGGCGGCGCACCGCCGAGAGGTCGGGGGCCGCTCCGTGCCGGACGGTGATGACGAAATCGGGCCCCACGAAGACGTGCAGCTCGGCGAAGTCGATCTCCTCGGGCGCGTCCAGGTAGCGGGCCGCCCGCAGGACGACGAACAGGGTCTCGCCGTATCGCTCCAGCTTCGGACGCTGGTGCGCCTCCTTCGCGTCCTCGACGGCGAGCGGGTGCAGATCGAACTCCGACGCCAGCGAGTGCAGTTCGCTCTCGGTCGGACGGGCCAGACCGATCCACGCCATGCCCGACGGCTGCTCGCGCAGCGCCCGGTAGGTCTCCGAGAGCGTGGTGGGGGCGACGACGCGGACACCGTCCCGGTACAGGACGGCCTGGACGATGCCCGCCGGCTCGGACGGCTCCGCGGGCGGCGTCGCCGGCGGGCGGGGCGGCCGCGACCACGACGGAGGCGGGGGCGGGGTGCGGCGCCAGACGGGCTTCCTGGGGCGCTCGGGCATCGCGGCTGCCTCCCGGTCGGGACTGCGTTCGTGCGGGTGTCGTCCGACGTCGGCTGGTCACCAAGCAGGATATAGGGGGCATACGGCGGGAGCGCCGGGGATCTGGTCGCGCGCCCCCGTCGAAGTAGGACGGAAACTGTCCTCGATCCTCGCTACCGTGCCGTACATGACGAAGACGACGTCCCCGGCGGCCCCCGTGCTCGACGCCCGCGCCCTCAACCGCGCCACCCTCGACCGGCAGTTGCTGCTGCGACGCTCGTCCCTGCCGGCCGCGACCGCTGTGCACCACCTGCTCGGTCTGCAGGCCCAGAACGTCAAGCCCCCGTACTACGCCCTCGCCGCCCGCCTCGACGGATTCGTCCCCGGGGAGCTGTCGACGCTGATGGCCGACCGCGACGTCGTCCGCATCGTCAGCATGCGCTCCACCATCCACACCCACACCGCCGACGACTGCCTGACCCTGCGGCCGTTCGTCCAGCCCGCTCGCGACCGTGAGCTGACCTACTTCCGCAAGGGCCTCGGCGGAGTCGACCTCGACCGGCTCGCCGCCGTCGCCCGCGACCTCGTGGAGACCGAGCCGCGGACCATGGGGCAACTGCGCGAGGCCCTCCGCGCCGAGTGGCCCGAGGCCGACCCGCAGTCCCTCGCCGTCGCCGCCCGGTGCACGCTGCCTCTGGTCCAGATCACCCCGCGCGGGCTGTGGGGCAGCGCGGGGCAGGTCGTGCTCACCACCGCCGAGCACTGGCTCGGCCGCCCCGCCGAACCCGCCCCCGCCCCGGAGTCCGTCGTCCTGCGCTATCTGGCCGCGTTCGGCCCGGCGTCGGTCAAGGACATGCAGGCCTGGGCCGGGCTGACCCGGCTGCGCGAGGCGTTCGAGCGGCTGCGGCCGCAGTTGCTCACCTTCCGGGACGAGCACGGCGTCGAGCTCTTCGACCTCCCGGACGCCCCGCGCCCCGACCCCGAGACCCCGGCCCCGCCCCGCTTCCTCCCCGAGTTCGACAACCTGCTCCTCTCCCACGCCGACCGGAGCCGCGTCGTCCCGCCCGCGCACTGGGGGCGCAACTGGCAGGGCAACCAGGCCTACCGCACCTTCCTCGTCGACGGCTTCCTGGCGGGGGTGTGGAAATGGGAGGCCGACGCGCTGGTCGTCGAGCCCTTCGCCGCGCTCACCCGCGCCCAGCGGCAGGACGTGGTCGCCGAGGGCGAACGGATGCTGGCCGTGATGCACCCGGGGGAGTCCTACGACCTCCGCTTCGGCCAGGTGACGACCGCCGGGTCCTAGCCCGCGGCCTGCCCGGCGTCGAGCTGGTGGTCGGCCCAGACGTAGCTCTCGGGCAGCAGGTCGGCGATCGGCACGGATCGGACGCGGTCGTCCTCGCCGACGATGACCTCGAGGGCGGGAAAGTAGTCGAGCAGGACCTGACGGCACCGGCCGCAGGGGGGAACGACACCCCGGTCGCGGTCGCCCACGGCGACGATCGTGTCCAGCTCGTAGGCGCCCTGGGCGGCAGCCGCGCCGATGAGGACCAGCTCGGCGCAGGGGCCCCGGTGAAGTGGTAGGCGTTCACGGCGGTGACGATCCGGCCGTCCCGGGCCCGGGCCGCGGCCGCCATGGTGTGGTTGTCGCCCCGGCAGCGGGTGCGGGCGACGTGCGCCGCGGCCTCGATCAGCTCGTGGTCGACGCGATGGGTCTGCGCGGTCATCTTCTCCGCCTTCGTCAGGTGTCGGGCGACGTCGACGTCGACAGGACGGCGAGCCCGGCGACGGCACGAGGCCCCTTCGTGACGATCACGATCACACACCCCCCACCCGCACACCCACACGGCCCACCGCCCCGCGCATCCGCACCGACCCTCTCCTACGGTCGAAGCAATGGTTTTCCCACGGGACCGGGAGGAGACGTCCATGTCACGCCGAGCCACCATCGCAGGCATAGCCGCCGCGATCATGTGCATCGCCCCACTGGGCGGGACCGCCCACGCCCAGGACCTCGATTGCCGCGACTTCACCTTCCAGGAGGACGCCCAGTCGGTGTTCGACCAGGACCGCACCGACCCCAACCGGCTCGACGAGGACCAGGGGCCGGACGACGGGATCGCCTGCGAGGTCCTGCCCCGCCGCACGACCGCCACCGCCACCCCCACCGCCTCGGCGGCCGTGCCCACACCGACGGCCGTCACGCCGACCCGCGGCGTCCAGGGCGGCCTCGGCGGCGCGTCCACCGCGGGCCCCTCCGGCCGGGACGTGGGGCTCGGTGCGGGGCTGGCCGTCGGGGCGTTGGCTGCCGGCGGTTACGTGGTGCTTCGTCGCCGGCACGGCTGAACCGGGGACGCGGACCGCGCCCGGCCCCGCGGACCGGGCGCCCCATGTGCGAAGCCCCCGCCGGGGCCGGCGAGGGCTTGGACAGGGGGCGCTGCGGGCCGCTCGTGGAGGCTCGCAGCGCCCCCTGGTTCTTCCCTGAGGAGTGCTCAGGTGCCTTGTGGGATCAGCCGTCGGCCGGCTACGAGTTGACCTGTGCGGTCACCAGGCTGGAGAAGGTGGTCAGCCGGGTGTACACACCCGGGTAACCGGCCTCCGCGCAGCCCTCGCCCCAAGAAGTGATCCCTGCCAGGACGCCCCCGATGAGCAGGGGACCGCCGCTGTCGCCCTGGCAGGTGTCTACGCCGCCGGATGTGTATCCGGCGCAAACCATGTCGGTCTGGACGAAGTCCGAACCGTAGGAGCTCTTGCAGCTGGAGTCGGACACGATCGGGACGGTCGCGGTCCGCAGCTGGTTGGAGGAGCTGCCGTTCTCCGAGGTGGTGCCCCAGCCGATGATCCGGGCGGTGGTGCCGGCCGCGTACACGCCGGTCTGGGACGAGGAGACGTACGACGCCGTGGTGTACGGCATCGAGGTCGACAGGGTCAGGACGGCCACGTCGTCGCCGTTGGTGGCGTCCGTGTAGTCCGGGTTGACCCAGATCTTGCTCACCCGGCTGACCGTGCCGTTGGTGCCGTTCAGGTAAGTGCGGCCGCCGACGACCCGCACACTGCTGGTGGTCTCGCCGACCATGCAGTGAGCCGCCGTGACCACCTTGGTCGCCGAGACGAGGGTGCCGCCGCAGAACTGGTTCTGCGAGGCGTCGGTGATCTGCATCATGAACGGGTACGTCGTGGTCGTGGTCGTCGTGCCGCCGACGATCGGCTGGGGCGCTGCGACAGCGGTGGGGGCGCTGAGCAGTGCGGTCGCTGCCGCGGCAGCGGTCGCCGCGACGACGGCGGCGGTCTTCTTGACGCGGTTGAGCCCGAACATGGATCTCCTCGGTGAGGGATGGCCGGTGGGGGGTCGCGCGGGTGTGGGGGGTTGGCACGGGGGTCGCGGGACCGACCCCCGTGTGCCCGGGCGAGCGGCACGTCCCTTACGCTAGGGCTCGGGAACCGCTCCCCCAATGAGGGAACCCCCTAAGGGAGTTGGGGCAGGGAAAACCCTCGGTCGGCCCCGGGGAACCCACGGTCGCCGCGCCGCGGCCGCTCGGCGGACCCGCCGCACGGGGCGGAGATCCCAGGAGAACCCACTGAGGGCAGACAGCCCCTGAGGGGCAGTTAACCCGCGGAATCCTCACTTCGCATGACGCCCCGCCGCCAGTCGGACGATGTCCACCCGCGAGCGGATTCCCAGCTTCCGGTAGACCCGGGTCAGGGTCGCCTCGACCGTCTTGACGCTGATGAACAGACGCGCGGCGATCTCCCGGTTGGTCGCGCCCTCCATGACGAGCGCGGCGACCTGACGCTCCATCGAGGCCAGCCCCTCCAGTGCGTCGGACGCCGGCGCCTGCTGGGCGACGGCGACCCGTCCCGTCGTCGCGCCCTCCGCGGCGGCCTGGTCCACCTGACGCAGCCAGGGCAGCGCCCGGCAGCGCCGGAACAGTCGCGCCGCCTCGTCGTACGAGGTCGGCCCCGGCCCCGTCCCCGGCCGCAGGGTGCGCAGCCGGGCCAGCGCGAACGCCGCCCGCGCCTCCTCCAGGCCGTATCCCAGCTTGGCGAGCCGGTCCTGAACGGACGTCAGCCGGGACAGCGCCGCCTCGTGGTCGCCCAGCGCAGCCCGCACCATCGCCTCCGACCGGTCGAGCACGGCCAGCACGCTCTCCCGGCCCAGCCGCAGGGCGTGCTCGCGCGTCACGTCGATGACGTCCTGCGCCTCGCCCGGCTCGCCGACCTGGACCAGCGCCTCGGCGAGGTCGCCCTGCCAGCGGCCGCGCGCCGGGTCGGTGATGCGCAGCCCCGCCTCCAGCTCCCGCACCCGGCGCAGCGAGCCGACCGCGCCCGCCGCGTCGCCGGCCACCAGCTGGGCGTGGCCCAGCGCGGCCAGGGCGCGCGAGAGGTACATCTGGTCGCCGTCCTCCTCGGCGCGCTCCGCCGCCTCCCGGGCCAGGGCCAGCGCCCGGTCGACGTCACCGCCGGAAGCCTCGGCGAGGGAGGCCAGCATCGCGGAGGCGCCCAGACCGATGCCCGAGTCGCGGGCCAGCCTGAGGCTCTCGCGGGCCAGGTCGAGGGCGCGTCCGCAGTGCCCGGAGCGCAGTTCGGTCTCGGCGAGGAAACGCTGGAAGTGCACCTCGCTCTCGACCATGCCGCGCCGGCGCACCTCGCGCAGCAGCGCGGTGATCGTCGACCGGGCCTCGGACAGCTGGTCGCTCATCATCAGCCAGCGGAACCTGGCCGCGCCGACGCCGTTGTGATGGCAGGCGACGTAGGGGTCCTGAGGCTCCTTCAGGGCGCGCTTGATGGTCGCGGGGGCGTTGGGATGGCCCATCAGCGTCTCGGTGGACGACTGGAAGGACAGCGCCATCAGCTCGGTGCGCCGGTCGTCGCCGCGCGCGGCGAGTTCCGCGGCGTGAGCGGCCTCCTGCCGTGCCTCGGAGAAGTCGCCCTCGACGATCAGCTTGCGCCAGGCGAGGTGGTAGTGGACCAGGGCGAGCAGCCGGGGGTCGTCGCCGGCGTCGGCGAGGGCCTGGGGGAAGACGGCGTCGACGTCGCCGAGCGCCTGTCCGGCGGCCTCGATCACCACCTCCCAGGCACGGATGCGGTCGGCGGGCACGGTGGCCCGGGTCAGCACCTCGCGCGCGATGTCCCGGGCGAGGTCCACCTCGCCGGCCGTGATCGCGTCCTCGGCGGCCTGGAGGCGGTGCTCGTCGGGGACGGGCACGCCGTCCGGCGGGGTGTGGCGGGCGGCGAGCAGCCCGAGCGAGGCGGCGACCGAGGGGGCGCCGCGGTCGCGGGCCAGCGCCGCGGCCTCGGCGAGCCGGGCGGCCACCTCCGGGTCGGTGCCGGTGGTGGCCAGGGCGAGGTTGCGGGCCCGCTCGATCGGATCGGAGGCGGCCGTGGACAGCGCGGCGTGCGCGGCCCGGCGCTCCTGCGCGGGCGCCTCCGCGTACAGCGCCGCCGAGATCAGCGGATGCGCGAACCGTACGGCGGGACCCTCGGGCTCTGTCGCCAGCAGTCCCAGCTCGGCGGCCTGGGCGGTCTCGGCCTCGGCGTTCTCCCGGCCGGCCGCGTGCAGCAGGGCCAGCGTGGGACGGGCCCCGGCGCTGGCCACCAGCAGGGTGCGCCGGGCTTCGGAGGAGAGCATGTCGAGGCGGCTGAGGACCAGGGCGCGCAGCGAGGTCGGCACCGGCAGGGGCTCGCCCGGCCGGGGCGGCGTCGGGCTCTCGCCGAGGGCGCGGCCCAGCTCCAGGGCGAAGAGGGGGTTGCCGCCGCTGGTGCGGTGGATCTCCCGCATCGTCGAGCGGGGCAGGTCGGTGTAGCCGCGGTGATCGAGCAGCGCGGACACCTGGGCGCGGGAGAGCGGGTTGAGGCGGACGGCCAGGGTGTCGGGCGGGGACGCGCGTAGATGGCGGTCGTACTCCTGGCCCTCCGTGCGCACCGCGCACAGCAACTGGACGGGGGTGTCGCCGAGGCGGCGCGCGGCGAAGCCGAGGAGTTCGGCGCTCGCCGAGTCCAGCCACTGCAGGTCGTCGGCGACGAGCAGGACGGGGCCCGCCGCGGCGAGGGCGCGCAGGGCCGACAGCACGGCCAGGCGCAGGGCGAGGCCGTCGCGCTGCAGCGTCGACTCGCCGCGGCCGGTGAGCGCCGACTCCAGGGCCGTGCGCTGGGCGGCGGGCAACTTGTCCGAGATCTCGTCCAGGACCAGCCCAAACAGGTCGGCCAGGGCCAGGAACGGGAGGTGGGATTCGGACTCGGTCGCCGAGCAGCGCAGCACGGTGTGCGCCGCGTCCCCGTAATCCGCGGCCAATGCCCGCAGGACGGTCGACTTTCCTATTCCGGCGGGGCCGTGCAGCAGCACGCTGCCGCCGCGGGTCAGCTGGTCACGGGCGGCCGTGAACAGCTCGTCCCTGCCGATGACCAGGTCGGGGCGGCATCTGGCAGGCTCCTTGAAGTCCCGTCGCACGGTCACCGCTCCCCTCCGAGTGTCGTGTCCGGGCCAAATTCTAGGCAACGACTCTTTGAAATTCGGAGGCACCACGTGGTGAGGGATATAACAACGTGACGCATACGGAAATTCATGGTGACGTCGAGTGAATGGTTGCCTGTCGTGTGGGACCTCCCTGGCTTGATGTGATCGGTGCTCACCGACGTCCGCGCACGGTGGGCGCCGCGTGCGTGCCGCGCCGTCCACGGAAGGCGCGCCACCCCGCGGCTGTCGCCCGCGCTGCGGCCGTCACCGCCCCTGTCGCCGGCACGGTCGGTGCCATTGTCGGTGCCGCCGTCGCCGTCGCCGTCGGTGTCACCGTCAGTATCGGTGTCGGTGTCGGTGTTCAGGGAAGCAGCCCCGCCCTGCGGGCCGCGACCACCGCCTCTCCCCGCGTGCGCGCGCCCAGCCTGCGCATCGCCGACCTGAGATAACCCTTGACCGTCTCCGGGCGCAGCCCCAGCCGCTCGGCGGCCGCCGCGTTGGTCGCACCGGCCGCCACGCAGGCCAGCACGTCCAGCTCACGCGGAGCCAGCTCGGCCGGGCCGCCCGCCGGTTCCCCCGGCGGCACCGGGGTGAGCAGGCCGCAGGCCTCGAGGAGCTCGGCGCGCAGGGCCGGGTCGGTGATCCGCGGGGCCAGGGCGCGCAGGGCGGCGTGCGCCTCGCGCACCTGCTCCCAGCCCGCCGCCGTCCCGCCGCCCCGGCCCGGACCGGCGGCCGCGGCGCGTGCCTCGGCCGCCGCCAGCAGATCGCGAGCCTCGTCCTCGACCACCAGCGCCTGCTCCACGTCCCGCGCCGCCTGCACGGCCGCGGTCAGCGTACGGTCGCCCAGCGGCTGGGCCGTGCGCAGGGCGCCGTACAGCACCCCGCGCACCCGGCGCCGCACCACCACCGGGATCGCCAGCACCGAGCGCAGACCCTCCTCGGCCACGGCTGCGTCGTACTCGTGACTGATCTGCCGCGAGAGGGAGTAGTCGGTCACCGCCACCGGGCGGGCCAGCGCGACCGCCTTGCCGCCGAGACCGTTCCCCGGGGGCACGGCCAGCCCGCGCAGCGCCAGCCCGGCCGCCCCGCTGAACTCGCTGATCCGCATCCGCTGCCGCCCCGGCTCCACCAGCCCGCCGAAGGCGACCGGGAGCCCGGTCGCGCGCCGCAGCCGCACCAGCGCACCGCCGATCTGGGCCGTTCCGGCCGCGTCTGCTGCCACGTTCTCGCCCTTTCCGCGCGGCGTGCTGTCGCGCACCCCCGTTCGGGGGTAGTGAGACCTGCATCACGGATTACACGATGGCAGAGAGCCGCCAGGCAAGGTCCGGCGCCGGCGGAGTGAGCCGCGAGTGCGCGCCGGGGCCGAGCACGCCCCCCGGGGCGGACGATTGAGAAGGCATGGAGGACGGATGACGACGGCGACGGAGCGCTTCCGCAGGGCCCGCGACCTGCTGCTGGAGCACCGCGAGGACTACGCGACCGCCTACGAGCGTTTCGAGTGGCCCCGCCTGGAGCGCTTCAACTGGGCTCTCGACTGGTTCGACGCCATCGCCGACGGCAACCGGCGCACGGCCCTGCACATCGTGGAGGAAGACGGTTCCGAGACCCGTCTCGGCTTCGACGAGCTGTCGGAGCGCTCCGACCGGGTCGCCAACTGGCTGCGCGCCCGCGGGGTCGCCGCCGAGGACCGCATCCTCGTCATGCTCGGCAACCAGGCCGAACTGTGGGAGACCGCGCTGGCCGCGATGAAGCTGCGCGCCGTCGTCATCCCCGCCACGCCGCTGCTGGGCCCCGCCGACCTGACCGACCGCGTCGAACGCGGCAAGGTCCGGCACGTCCTGGTCCGCTCCGAGGACACCGGCAAGTTCGACGCGGTCGCCGGCCGCTACACCCGCATCGCCGTCGGCGGCGCACCCGAGGGCTGGCAGCGGTACGAAGACGCCTACAGTGCGCCGGCCGGCTTCACGCCCGACGGCCCCACCCTCGCCGACGACCCGCTGATGCTCTACTTCACGTCCGGCACGACCGCCCGCCCCAAGCTGGTGGAGCACACCCACACCTCGTACCCGGTCGGGCACCTGTCGACGATGTACTGGATCGGGCTCAGGCCCGACGACGTGCACCTCAACATCTCCTCGCCCGGCTGGGCCAAGCACGCCTGGTCCAACCTCTTCGCCCCGTGGAACGCCGAAGCGACCGTCTTCATCCACAACTACACCCGCTTCGACCCGGCCCGGCTCATGGCGGAGATGGACCGGGCGGGCGTGACGACGTTCTGCGCCCCGCCCACCGTCTGGCGCATGCTCATCCAGGCCGACCTCACCCAGCTGCGCACTGCGCCGCGCGAGGCGGTGGCCGCCGGCGAGCCCCTCAACCCCGAGGTCATCGAACAGGTGCGGCGGGCCTGGGGCGTCACCATCCGGGACGGCTTCGGCCAGACCGAGACGGCCGTGCAGATCGCCAACAGCCCCGGACAGGAGCTGAAGACCGGCTCCATGGGCCGGCCGAGCCCGGGCTACCGGGTGGAGCTCCTCGACGCCGTCTCGGGCGCGCCAGGCGCGCAGGAGGGCGAGATCGCGCTCGACCTGTCCGCGCGTCCGGTCGGCCTGATGACCGGATACCACGGCGACGCCGACCGCACGGCGGAGGCGATGGCCGGCGGCTACTACCGCACCGGAGACATCGGCAGCCGGGACGAGAACGGATACATCACCTACGTCGGGCGGGCCGACGACGTCTTCAAGGCCTCCGACTACAAGATCAGCCCCTTCGAGCTGGAGAGCGCGCTGCTGGAGCACGAGGCGGTCGCCGAGGCGGCCGTCGTCCCCGCGCCGGACGAGCTGCGCCTCGCCGTGCCGAAGGCGTACGTCGTCCTCGCCGAGGGCTGGCAGCCGGGCCCCGACACCGCGAAGGTGCTGTTCGAGCACTCCCGCGAGGTCCTCGCCCCCTACAAGCGGGTCCGTCGCCTGGAGTTCGCCCCGCTGCCCAAGACCGTCAGCGGCAAGATCCGCCGGATCGAGCTGCGCGAGGCCACCGCGGCGGGCTCGACGGACGAGTACCGCGAGGAGGACTTCCGGTGAGCGGGCCGCCGTCCCACGGGGTGAGCGGCCCGCCGTCCGAGGACGAAGCGGTTCCGGGGCGGACGGCCGCGCGCGGCCCCGGTGCGTCGTACCCGCACGGGAGGGACGAGCCCGATGGAACCACGCGAGAAGTACGCCCTCCAGTACCCCTCTAGCAGGTGTCCGAGGAGTTCCGGGCGTCCAGGGCGTCGGCCGTCGCGTTGACCGGCTGCGGGGTGCCGGTGAGGTCCAGTACGAACAGGGGCACGCCCAGCTGGTCGGCGCGGGCGCGGGCGTCGTCCGCGTACCCGGCGAGGGAGAAGTAGACGCAGTCCGCGGACTCCGTCATGGCCGTCAGCCACAGACACTCCACGTCCCGCAGCGAGGCCGGGTGGACGCTCGGGTCCACCTGCGCCAGGAGCCCGTGGGCGGCGAGGCCGATGCCGGAGGTGGGCCGCTGGTCGGCCCGCCGGATGTCCCTGTGCCCGAGCCAGTTCAGATAGAGCGCGGCGGCCGTCACGGCGTCCCGCGCGGTGCGGATGGCGACGGGTCGGAACGCACGCCGTTGTGCCGCCGGGCTCGGAGGCGCTGTCGACTCCGGCGGGGGAGACGCCGGTGACGCCGATGCCGTCCCGGCCGTTTCCTGCGCGCACTCGGACGCGTGCGCGCCCCCGTGCTCGGACTCGCGCCCCTGCCCTCGGTCGGGCCCGGGCCTGCCGGACCGGTCGGCCAGTGGGATCCGCAGCACCGTTCCGCAGGCGCACCCCAGTTCCGGGTGCGGCCACTGCCCGTGGCGGCCGCAGGCGCGGCATCGCAGGACGATCCACTCGTCGTCCCACGCCCGGTGTGCGACGGCCACCGGCGCCGTCCGCCGGTCGAGCACCGGCGTGACCGGGGAGCCGCACGCACACGGGTAGGACGGGGCGGTGTAGAGGCGCTCGCGCCGACAGGCCGGGCAGCGCACCGGCACGCTCTCGGACATGGCCCCCATCGTCCTCCTCCGGCCCCCGCTTGTCCTTCTCTTGACGACCTTTGCGCACCCACTTACATTGCTTCCAGATAGTAGAAAAGTTTTTCCGCAATGTGGAAGCAAGTGGAATTGCGGAAATGGGCGGACACATCAGGAAGGGCTCACCGCGGGGCGCGACGGGAGAGCGAATCCGACAGCTGAAGCAGCTGAAGCAGTCGAAGCAGGAGTACTCCATGGCTCGTATGACCGCTGCCCGCGCGGCAGTCGAGATCCTCAAGCGCGAGGGCGTCACCAGCGCGTTCGGTGTCCCCGGCGCGGCGATCAACCCGTTCTACGCGGCGCTGCGGGCTTCCGGCGGCGTCGACCACACTCTCGCCCGACACGTCGAGGGCGCCTCCCACATGGCCGAGGGCTACACCCGCACCCACCCGGGGAACATCGGCGTCTGCATCGGAACCTCGGGGCCCGCCGGCACCGACATGATCACCGGGCTGTACTCCGCCATCGGCGACTCGATCCCGATTCTGTGCATCACCGGCCAGGCCCCCACCGCCGTGATCCACAAGGAGGACTTCCAGGCCGTCGACATCGCCTCCATCGCCAGGCCGGTGACAAAGATGGCGGTCACCGTCCTGGAGGCGGCTCAGGTCCCCGGCGTCTTCCAGCAGGCCTTCCACCTCATGCGCTCGGGCCGGCCCGGTCCGGTGCTGATCGACCTGCCGGTCGACGTCCAGCAGACGGAGATCGAGTTCGATCCGGACACCTACGAGCCGCTGCCCGTCTACCAACCGGCCGCGACCCGCGCGCAGATCGAGAAGGCGTTCCGCATGCTGAACGCGGCCGAGCGGCCGCTGATCGTCGCGGGCGGCGGAGTCATCTCGGCGGATGCCGCCGAACTCCTCCTGGAATTCGCCGAACTGACGGGCACTCCGGTCATCCCGACCCTGATGGGCTGGGGCGCGGTCCCCGACGACCACGAGCTGAACGCCGGCATGGTCGGTCTGCAGACCTCGCACCGCTACGGCAACGCGACGTTCCTGGAGTCCGACTTCGTCCTCGGCGTCGGCAACCGCTGGGCCAACCGTCACACCGGCCGCATCGACGTCTACACGGCCGGCCGCACCTTCGTGCACGTCGACGTCGAGCCCACCCAGATCGGCCGGATCTTCGCCCCGGACTACGGGATCGCCTCGGACGCGAAGGCGGCCCTGCGCCTCTTCGTCGAGGTGGCCCGGGAGTTGAAGGCCGCCGGCGCGCTCCCCGACCGCTCGGCGTGGGCGGCCGCCGCCCAGGACAGGAAGGCCTCCCTCCAGCGCCGTACCCACTTCGACGACATCCCGATCAAGCCGCAGCGCGTCTACGAGGAGATGAACAAGGCCTTCGGCCCGGAGACCCGGTACGTCACCACCATCGGTCTCTCGCAGATCGCCGGCGCCCAGATGCTGCACGTCCACCGGCCGCGGCACTGGATCAACTGCGGTCAGGCGGGGCCCCTCGGCTGGACGATCCCGGCGGCGCTCGGGGTCGCCAAGGCCGACCCCCAGGCGCAGGTCGTCGCCCTCTCCGGGGACTACGACTTCCAGTTCATGATCGAGGAGCTGGCCGTCGGCGCGCAGCACAAGATCCCGTACGTCCACGTCCTGGTCAACAACTCCTACCTGGGCCTGATCCGCCAGGCGCAGCGGGCGTTCGACATCGACTTCCAGGTCAAGCTGGAGTTCGAGAACATCAACTCACCCGAGCTGGGCGTGTACGGCGTCGACCACGTCAAGGTCGTCGAGGGCCTCGGCTGCAAGGCGATCCGGGTGACGGACCCCGCCGAACTGGGCGCGGCCTTCGAGCAGGCGAAGAAGCTCGCCGCCGAGTTCCGGGTGCCGGTCGTCGTCGAGGCGATCCTGGAACGCGTCACCAACATCTCGATGAGCGTCACCAACGACATCGGCGCCGTCGTGGAGTTCGAGGAGCTCGCCACCGAGCCGGGACACGCGCCGACGTCGATCAGGACGCTGAAGGTCTGACGCCACGGAACCGAAGACGAGGTCCGGCGCGATTCGTCGTCCGCGCCGAGAAGGGGCGGCCCACTCAAGGGGCCGCCCCTTCTGCGGTGTTCGCGTGTGCGGCCCGTGTGTCGTGGGAGGCGGTTGCTGTGCCCGATCCCCGCCCGCGGTCCGTCCCGCGACTGAGCGACTCCGTACGGATCCAGCCGGGCGGACGCGCCACGGCTTGTGCCGTCACTCCGTGAGCGGGGCCCGCCGCCCCCGTGTCGGCGGGCCCCGCGTGAGGACAATGTGCCCTTCCCGCGGGGCGGTTGAAGCCTGCGGAGCAACGTTCAGAGGTTGATTTGAGGTTGGCGCCCCGATCCGGGGCCGGCGGGCCCGCGCCGGCCGGGGCGGCTCCTCAGGGCTCGCCCTCGGGCCGCCCGTGTTCCTCGGACAGTCCGGGCCAGTCGTCGGGGCCGCCGCCCTGCCAGTCGATGAGGTCGCTCTCCTCCACCTCGATCCGGTCCAGGTCGGCCAGACGCAGGATCTCGACGACGTCGTCGAGATGCGAGGCGACCCCGAGCACGACATCACCCGAGGTGACCCGCCGGGAGCCGTCCAGCGCCGGGGGATGGACCACGATGTGCGGAAGCTGCGTCGGATTGCCCATGACCTCAGCCTGCTGCGGGCGGCCCGCATCCGCACCCCGGGCGGCTGGGGGCGGGGCGGTTGGTGGTGGGGCGGCTGTGCGGCTGCCCGTGTCGGCGCGCACGCATGACGCTCCCGCGTCGACGGTGCCGACGGGGAGCGGGGGAAAGCGTATGGCCGTCCGACGGCGCGAGGCTGGGCGCGACAGAACGTTCGCGCCGCCGGACGGGGCTCGTGGGGCTGGGACCGCGGCGGGTACGACGGAACCGGGCGCGCCTTCCCCCAGGTCGAGAAGGGCGGCTCGGGTCCTTCACCACCGCACTGGCTCACACGCCGCCGCGGTCCTCACCGTGCCCGCACTCCCGGGACCGGCCACCCCTCATCCGGGCCGTTCCTCGGGTGCGGGCCGCTCGTACGGCCGGTCCCCGCCCGGGGCGTGGACCGGCCTGCTCCGCCGGACACCGAGGGAATCCGGCCGGGCAGCCGTGCGGGGAATCGGTTTCCGGGCGGCGCCGTCGCCTGGGCGCGACAGGACAGTTGTCGGCGGCGGCGCCGCCCGGAAGTCTCTGTGTCGCGGCCGCCGGATCAGACCGGGGCGCCCGAGAGGCGCTCGACGGCCCGCAGCAGCGCCGAGTGGTCGAGCCCGCCGTCGCCCTGCGCACGCAGGCTCGCGACCAGCTGGGCGACCACCGCGCCCACGGGCAGTGCCGCGCCGACGTCGCGGGCGGCGTCCGTGACGATCCCCATGTCCTTGTGGTGCAGGTCGATCCGGAAACCGGGCCTGAAGTCGCGGGCGAGGAAGTTGTCCTTCTTGCGCGTGAGCACGGTGGAGCCGGCGAGCCCGCCGTTCAGCACGTCCAGCGCCGCCCTCAGGTCCACGCCCGACTTCTCCAGGAAGACCACGGCCTCGGCGCACGCCTGGATGTTGACGGCGACGATCAGCTGGTTGGCCGCCTTCACGGTCTGCCCCGCACCGTGCGGACCGCACAGCACGACGGTCCTGCCGAGCGCCTCGAAGACGGGCACGGCCTCGTCGAAGTCCGCCTGCTCGCCGCCGACCATGATGGACAGCACGGCCTCGATCGCGCCGGCCTCGCCGCCGGACACGGGGGCGTCGAGGACCCGGATGCCCTTGTCCTTCGCCGCCTTCGCCAGACCGACCGAGGTCTGCGGGGTGATCGAGGACATGTCGATCAGCAGCGTGCCCGCCCTCGCGTTCTCGAGGATGCCGTCGGGGCCGTACGCGATCGCCTCGACCTGCGGGGAGGCGGGCACCATGGTGATCACGACGTCGGCGTCCCGCACCGCGTCCGCGATCGAGGCGGCCGCGGTGCCGCCCGCGGCGGCGAGGCGGTCCAGCTTGGCCTGCTCCAGCGTGAAGCCGGTGACGTCGTAGCCCGCCTTGATCAGGTTCTCGGCCATGGGGGAGCCCATGATGCCGAGGCCTATCCAGGCGACCTTGGGGAGACTGCTCATGACGGGATGCCTCTCGGTGCGGGGGTGTTCAGCGGGCGGCGCGGGGCCCACGGGGGGCCCGGCCGGTGCCGGCGGCGCGGGCTTCGCGGGGCAGCCACTCGAAGGCCTCGGCGCTGGGCCTGTCGCCGGGCTTGTACTCCAGGCCCACCCAGCCGTCGTAACCGGCCTTCGCCAGTCGGTCGAGGAGGTCCTCCAGCGGAAGCGAGCCGGTGCCCGGGGCGCCGCGGCCCGGGTTGTCGGCGATCTGCACGTGGCCGGTCTTCGACGCGTGGCGCTCGATCACCGACGGCAGGTCCTCGCCGTTCATGGACAGGTGGTAGAGGTCCATGAGGAACCGGGCGTTGCCGAGCCCGGTCGCCGCGTTGACCTTGTCGGCGATGCCGAGCGCGGCGGGCGCGCTCACCAGCGGGTACGACGGCGACTCGGGCCTGTTCAGCGCCTCGATCAGCAGGATCGCGCCGACGCGGTGCGCGGCCCGGGCCGCGAGCACCAGGTTCTCCAGCGCGAGTGCGTCCTGTTCGGCCGGGTCCACGCCCTCGACGCGGTTGCCGTAGAGGGCGTTGAGCGCCCCGCAGCCCAAGGACCGCGCGAAGTCGGCGGCCACGTCGATGTTGGCGCGGAACCGCCGCGACTCCTCGCCGGGCACCGACAGGGCGCCGCGGTCGGGGCCCGGGAGGCGGCCTGCGTAGAAGTTGAGGCCCGTGAGCTGTACGCCCGCGTCCTCGATCGCGCGCTTCAGGGCGGCGAGCTCGGACGGTTCGGGGGTGGGGGAGTCGATCCAGGGCCACCACAGCTCGACCGCGCCGAAACCGGCCGCCGCGGCGGCCGCGGGGCGCTCCAGGAGCGGGAGTTCCGTGAAGAGGATCGACAGGTTGACGTTGAAGCGCTGGTTGTCGAAGCCCATGGGGTTCCGCGCTCCCTTCCGTATCGAAGTAATTCCGTATTGCGGAAGTTATTTTCTGTCTGCTGGAAGATTGCCGCCGTCGGTCGCGGCTTGTCAAGGGCTCCGGTGTCGCGCCCGCCGGTCCACGGGCAGATCGCTTCCCTCGTCCGCGCGGTCCGTTAGGGTCGGGGTCCGGGGCGCCGACGGCCCGGTCCGGTTCTGAGAGGTGTGGGGCGCGATGCGACTGAAAGTGGAGTTCACCACCGAGCCCTTCGACCTGGACGAGGCGCCCGCGCACGCGCTGGTCGCCCGCGAGGTGATCGAGGCGGCCGACCTGGACGCGGTGGACGTCGGGCCGTTCGGGAACACCGCCGAGGGCACCGCCGACGCGGTGCTCGCCGCCGTGGACGCCCTGTTGCGCAAGTCCCTCGGGGCGGGCGCCACCCGGATCTCGCTCCAGGTCAACGTCGTCGGGGAGGACCGGTGAGCGCCGCCGGCGACGCGGCCTTCATCGCGGCCGTGAAACCGCTGGTCGACGCGATGGGCGGGGAGGTGCTCCCCCCGGACGAGGCCGGTCCCGACGACGTCGTCCTCACCTGGGGGGGCGTCGAGACCGTCGCCGTGCGTCTGCCCCAGCTCGCCGACTCTCTCGACCACATCCTGGCCGCCATGGAGCGCAAGAAGGGCAGACCCCTGGCCGACCTGGACCGCAAGGCCAAGCAGGAGGTCGTGCGGATACTCGAGGCGCGCGGCGCCTTCTCCGTGCGGCACGGTGTGGAGACCGTGGCGAGTGCGCTCGGAGTGAGCCGCTTCACGGTCTACAACTACCTCAACCGGGAGAAGGGCGCCTGACGGGAGAAGGGCGCCCGGCGGAGGAGCGTGCCCGGCGGGGGAGTGCGTCCGGCGGGGAGGAAGGGCGTCTGCCGGAGAGGGTGCCCGATCGGCCCGAGGCGCACGATGGAGGCGGGCGGGGCTTTTGTTACCCGGAATTTTCAACAAAGTGTTGACGCGATGTTGCGGAGAGGCGTTAGCTGGCGGCAGCCCGCTCAAGCACGAAGGCCGTTCTCCGCGGCCACGGAGGCTCCCGTGACTTCGACTTCCCCACCCCCGGGCCTGGCCCGGTTCAACGGCCTCGAGGAGTCCGCGGCCCTCGCCGCGCTCCACGAGGCATGCGCCTCCACGGCGTGGGCGAACCGACTGCTCGCGGCCCGCCCCTACGCCACCGCCGACGACCTGTACGCCGTCAGCGACG
Organism: Streptomyces sp. NPDC037083; assembly: GCF_055606485.1. Taxonomy (NCBI): domain Bacteria; kingdom Bacillati; phylum Actinomycetota; class Actinomycetes; order Kitasatosporales; family Streptomycetaceae; genus Streptomyces; species Streptomyces sp. NPDC037083. The sequence goes on from NZ_JBVJSQ010000004.1 coordinate 204,496, forward strand.
CGGCCATGGCCGACCTGACCGCCGCCGACCTGGCGGAGGCGATGGCCGGGCACCCGCCGATCGGCCGCCCGAAACCCGGCGACCCGACCTCGGCACGCGAGCAGCGGGGCATGGCAGGCGCCTCCGAGGAGCTCAAGGCGCAGATGCTCGAACTGAACCTGGCCTACCAGGAGAAGTTCGGTCATGTCTTCCTGATCTGCGCCACCGGCCGCACCGGCGAGCAGATGCGCGACGCGGTCAGGGAACGGATCGGCAACGCGCCGGAGCAGGAGCGCGAGATCGTCCGCACCGAACTGGGCAAGATCAACCGTATCCGCCTCGCCCGACTCGTCGAAGAGGACTGAGACACACCATGAGCACCAGCACCACCGCCTCGGTGTCCACCCACATCCTGGACACCTCGGTCGGCCGCCCCGCCGCGGGCGTCGCCGTCCGGCTCGCGGCACGCGCCGGCCGTGAGGCGGACTGGCAGGAGCTCGGCGGCTCCGCGACCGACGCGGACGGCCGGTGCAAGGACCTGCCGGCGCTGCCGGAAGGGACCGCACACGTACGGCTCGACTTCGCCGTGGAGGCGTATTTCGAGCGTTCCGAGAAGAAGCAAGCCGATGCGCAGCAGGACGCCCCCGCGAATCGGGACAGCGGTGCCCCCCACGTGTTCTTCCCGGAGGTGGCGATCACCTTCGCCGTCACGCCCGGCGAGCACTACCACGTACCGCTGCTGCTCAACCCGTTCGGCTACTCCGTTTACCGAGGGAGCTAGCTAGATGACTGTCAATTCCCACCCGGCCCGCCCCGTGCTCCTGGGACAGAACCAGTACGGCAAGGCCGAGAATCGGGTCGTGAAGATCACGCGGGACGGAGCCACGCACCACATCAAGGACCTCAACGTCTCGGTGTCGCTGAGCGGCGACATGGACGAGGTCCACTACTCCGGCTCGAACGCCAACGTCCTGCCGACCGACACCACCAAGAACACGGTGTACGCGTTCGCCAAGGAACACGGCGTCGAGTCCGCCGAGCAGTTCGGCATCCACCTCGCCCGCCACTTCGTGACCTCGCAGGAACCGATCAGGACCGCGCGGATCCGCGTCGAGGAGTACGCCTGGGAACGGATCGAGACCCCCGGCGAGGACGCGCACTCCTTCGTCCGCCGGGGCCAGGAGACCCGTCTGACCCAGATCACCTACGACGGCGCCTCCTGGGAGGTCGTCTCCGGGCTCAAGGACCTGACCGTCATGAACTCGACAAACTCCGAGTTCTGGGGCTACGTCAAGGACAAGTACACGACCCTGCCCGAGGCGCACGACCGCATCCTGGCGACCGAGGTGTCCAGCCGCTGGCGCTTCAACTGGTCCGACGACGCCCAGGAGGCCCCGGACTGGGAGGAGTCGTACGCCCAGGTCAAGAAGCACATGCTGCTGGCCTTCGCGGAGACGTACTCCCTGTCCCTGCAGCAGACCCTCTACGCCATGGGCGCGCGGATCATCGACCACCGCGGCGAGATCGACGAGGTCCGGTTCTCGCTCCCCAACAAGCACCACTTCCTGGTCGACCTGAAGCCGTTCGGGCTGAAGAACGACAACGAGGTGTACCTGGCCGCCGACCGCCCCTACGGCCTGATCGAGGCCACCGTCCTGCGCGACGGCTGCGAGGCGCGGATACCGGTGGATCTCACCAACCTCTGACGCACACCTCTTTCGGCACCCGCGGCCCGGGGCACCCCGCGTCCCCGGCCGCGGCACTCAAAACCTCCAGGGTCCTGCCGTGCCCTGTCCACTTGAGTCCACCGAGGGAAAAGGACACGAAACCATGGCAGCAGACCGGCGCACCGTCATCGAGAACTGTTCGGTCGCGACCGTCGACGCCCAGGACACCGAGTACGCGCACGGCCACGTCGTCCTCGCCGGCAACCGCATCGAGTCGGTCGGCGCGGGCAGCGCGCCCGAAGGCCTGGAGAACGTCGAGCGACGCATCGACGCCACCGGACACCTGGTCACCCCCGGCCTGGTCAACACCCACCACCACTTCTACCAGTGGATCACCCGGGGCCTGGCGACCGACCACAACCTCTTCGACTGGCTCGTCGCCCTCTACCCCACCTGGGCGCGCATCGACGAGCAGATGGTCCACGCGGCCGCCCAGGGGTCCCTGGCGATGATGGCCCGCGGCGGCGTCACCACCGCCATGGACCACCACTACGTCTTCCCGAAGGACTCCGGCGACCTGTCCGGCGCGATCATCGGCGCCGCCCGTGACATGGGCGTGCGCTTCACCCTCGCCCGCGGGTCCATGGACCGCAGCGAGAAGGACGGCGGACTGCCCCCGGACTTCGCGGTGGAGACCCTCGAAGGCGCCCTCGCCGCCACCGAGGAGACCGTCGCGCGGCATCACGACCCGTCCTTCGACGCCATGACCCAGGTCGCCGTCGCCCCGTGCTCGCCGTTCTCGGTGTCCACCGAACTGATGCGCCAGGGAGCGGAGTTGGCCCGTCGTCTCGGCGTGCGGCTGCACACCCACGGCTCGGAGACGGTCGAGGAGGAGAAGTTCTGCCACGAGCTGTTCGGCATGGGCCCCACCGACTACTTCGAGTCCACCGGCTGGCTCGGCGAGGACGTGTGGATGGCGCACTGCGTCCACATGAACGACTCCGACATCGACGCGTTCGCCCGCACCAGGACGGGCGTCGCCCACTGTCCGTCGTCCAACGCCCGCCTGGCGGCCGGCATCGCCCGCGTCCCCGACATGCTGGCGGCCGGCGTACCCGTCGGCCTCGGCGTCGACGGCACGGCCTCCAACGAGTCCGGCGAACTGCACACGGAGCTGCGCAACGCGCTGCTCATCAACCGCCTCGGCGCACACCGGGAAGCCGCCCTCAACGCCCGTCAGGCGCTGCGCCTGGGCACCTTCGGCGGAGCCCAGGTGCTGGGCCGCGCACGGGAGATCGGCTCCCTGGAGCCGGGCAAGCTCGCCGACCTGGTGCTGTGGCGGCTGGACACGCTCGCCCACGCCTCGATCGCCGACCCGGTGACCGCCCTCGTCTTCGGCGCGGCGGCCCCGGTCACCGCCTCCTTCGTGAACGGCCGTCAGATCGTCGAGGACGGACGGCTGTTGCACGCCGACGAGGACGCCATCGCCCGCTCCACCCGCGCGCAGGCGCAGCGACTCGCACGGATCGCCGCGCAGGGCTGAGCGACCGAGAACTCCGGGCGAGGGGGACGGCCCTCGCCCGGATGCCGTGACCGGGGCGCGCGAAGGCGCGCCCCGGAACCGGTCGCCGCCGTCCTGTCCGCCGCTCCCCTTCCCGTGCCCGCCCCGGCCCCGGCCCGGGCGTGGCCCTCCACGACCGCCGCACCACCTCCCTGACACCCACGTCGCAGCCGACGTGCAACCGACCGGAGGAGAGCCGCCGTGTCCCCGCAGTCAGTCGACCGTCCGGTCGTCCACCCCGTGGACGAGAAACTTCCCGTGCTGAGAACGGCGACGAGCGGCCTGCAGCACGTGGCCGCCATGTACGCGGGAGTCGTCGCCCCGCCCCTGATCGTCGGCGCGGCCGTGGGCCTGACCGCCGCCGAGCTCACCTTCCTCACCGGTGCCTGTCTGTTCACCGCCGGACTCGCCACCTTCCTCCAGACGCTGGGCGTGTGGAAGATCGGGGCCCGTCTCCCCTTCGTCAACGGCGTCACCTTCGCCGGCGTCGCCCCGATGACGGCGATCGTGGCCTCCACCGACGACAAGGAGGACGCCCTGCCGGTCGTCTTCGGCGCGGTGATCGTCGCCGGACTGCTGGGGTTTCTGGCCGCACCCGTCTTCTGCAAGGCGGTGCGCTTCTTCCCGCCCGTCGTCACGGGGACGGTCATCACCCTCATCGGCGTCTCCCTCCTCCCCGTCGCGTTCGGCTGGGCCCAGGGGCCCGACCCGCGGGCCCGGGACTACGGCTCGACGACGAACCTGGGCCTGGCGGCGGCGACGCTGCTGATCGTGCTGCTGCTGCGCCGCTTCACCGGCGGCTTCGTCAAACAGATCGCCGTGCTGCTCGGTCTGGTCGTCGGCACCCTCCTCGCGATCCCCCTCGGCGCGACGGACTTCGGCCCGGTGACGGACGCCGACGTGATCGGCTTCCCCACCCCCTTCCACTTCGGCGCACCGCAGTTCCGGCTCGCGGCGATCCTGTCGATGTGCGTGGTGATGGTGGTCTCGATGACCGAATCCACCGCGGACATGCTGGCGTTGGGCGAGATCGTCGAACGCCCCGCGGACGAGCGGACCATCGCGGCGGGGCTGCGCGCCGACACCCTGGGCTCGGCCCTCAGCCCCGTCTTCAACGGCTTCATGTGCAGCGCCTTCGCCCAGAACATCGGCCTCGTCGCGATGACGCGGATCCGCAGCCGCTACGTCGTCGCCGCCGGCGGAGGCTTCCTCGTTCTGATGGGGCTGTGCCCGATGGCCGCCTCGCTCATCGCCGTGGTGCCCCGGCCGGTCCTCGGCGGCGCCGGGGTCGTCCTGTTCGGCTCCGTCGCCGCGAGCGGCATCCAGACGCTCGTCCGGGCGGGCCTGGACAGGGACGACAACGCCCTGATCGTCGCCGTCTCCCTCGCCGTGGGCATCGTCCCGATCACCGCGCCGGAGTTCTATCACGCCTTCCCGGAGACGGCGAGGATCGTCCTGGACTCGGGGATCTCCACCGGCTGCCTGGCGGCCGTCCTGCTCAACCTGGTCTTCCACCACGTGGGCCGGGGCCGGGACACGGACGGTCCCGCGACCCAAGCGGGGGAGGACGTCACCCGGGCGACCCGGGCCCCGGCCACGCCATGAGGTTGGCGAACAACTCGGCCTGCTCGACGGCGTCGTCCAGTGCGTGGTGGGTGTGCGGACGCCGCGGCAGCAGCCCGGCCGGCATGGTCCGCTTCGCCACCGCCCGCAACGGCAGCCCGGCCTTGACGGCGTACAGCGTCTTCATGTCGAGGCAGCCGGAGTGTCCGAACGGACTCTCCCCGGTGAAGCGGATCAGGTACCAGTACAGGAACGTCCAGTCGTACGAGGCCGGATAGCCGCACATCACGGGCTGCGCGCCGCCGCTCACCTCGCGCACCCACCGGGTGAACCGTGCCAGCGCCAGGGCGGGTTCGATGCCCTCGCGGAGCAGACGGGCCCGGTCGAGCCCGCTCACGGCCAGCGCCTGCGGATCGAACTCGTCGCTGATCGGGCGCAGTTCACGGTAGAAGGTCTGCCGGGCGGGATCGACGGCGGTGAAGCCGTCGGCGTCCTGCCGGCCCGCGACCGCCGCCCCCAGGCTCAGCATCGAGTACGGGCCCGGGATCGGACCGTCGGCCTCCACGTCGACGGAGATGTAGAGGCTGGGTCTCACGCTTCGTGCGGTCATGGGAACGGATCATCGCAGCCCGGGCGGGCCGGGGGCATCCGGTTTCAGCGCCGCGAAAGCGCCTGGCAGGGCGTGGTCCGGGGCAGCCGTCCGGTGAAGAACGCCGTCGGCGGGACGCCCATCAGGGTGCGGAAGTCGGCGCTCATGTGCGACTGGTCGTAGTAGCCGGTGGCGACGGCGAGTTGGGCCCACGGAGCGGTGGCCCCGTGCGTGAGGACGTGGCGGACGCGGTCGATGCGGGCGTAGTGCTTGGGGGAGACGCCGACGCCGTCGGCGAACAGGTTGCGCAACTGGCGTTCGCTGACCGCCAGTTCGCGAGCGACGTCCCGCACCGTGGCGGGGGTGCGGTCGGGTCGGGTGGACAGGGCGTCGACGGCGGCCCGCAGCAGGCGTTCGCGTGAGCCGTATTTCGGCGGCGGCAGCAGCTCGGCCAGGCGGGCGGTGATCTGCTCCGGATGCGCACCGGTCAGCTCCCGGGCCAGCCGGCGGGCGGCCGGGGCCGGCAGGTCACCGGCCGGCACCGCCCGGCCCACGAGGTCCACCGCCGGCACCCCGAGCAACGGGCCCACCGCCCCCGGCGCCAGCCGCAGTTGCACGCACGACGTCAGGCGCTCGTCCGGATCCGCGTGATACGTGGCACGCGTGCGCGGGCCGACGACCAGGGTGTCGTGGCGGCCGTTCTCCCCGACGCGGACGACGACCTTGGTCGCCGTGTCCGGCACGTGGGCGAAGGCGTCCGCGGGAGAGCGTTCGACGGCGACCTCGCCGATGCCGGCGATCCAGGCGCGCAGGTCGGAGGGAACGGGCAGGTGCTGCTCGGCGAGGGCGTTCGTCACCCCTCCACCGTAAGCGGGAGGTCGGGGCGAACGGGCGGCCGAAGCGTGCCGGAATTTCCTAGAGCCGAGAGGGCGCCGGCCGCCACCGTGGTGGTCATGATCCTCATCACCGGTGCCACGGGCACCATCGGCGGCGAACTCGTACGACACCTCGCGGCGCGCGGGGAGAAGGTGCGCGCCCTCACCCGCGACCCCGCCGCGGCGCGGCTGCCCGCGGGCGTCGAGGTGGCACGTGGGGACTACCTCGACCCCGCCTCCCTGGAGGCCGCGATGTCCGGGGTGACGGCCGCATTCCTGGTGGGCCTGCCCGGGCCGTCCGTGCAGCACGACGGGCCCCTGGTGGCGGCGGCGCGCACGGCCGGCGTGGGCCGGCTGGTCAAGCTGTCCGCGATCGGCACCGGCGACCCCGAGGTGGGGCCCACCGGGGAGTGGCACGTCGAGGGCGAGCGGGCGGTCCGTGAGAGCGGCGCCCAGTGGGTCGTCCTGCGGCCCTCCTCCTTCGCCTCGAACACGCTGAGCTGGGCGCAGCCCCTGCGGGCGGGCGAACCGGTGCCGAACATGAGCGGTGACGGAGCCCAGGGGGTCGTCGATCCGCGCGACGTCGCCGAGGCGGCCGCCGTCGCGCTGCTCGACGAACGCCGGGCGGGCCGCACGTACACGCTGACCGGGCCCGAGACGATCAGTGTGCCCGGCCAGGCCGCCGTCCTCGCCGGTCTCCTCGGCCGCCCCGTGCAGACCCGCGACCTCGCCCCGGACGAGGTCCGCGCGTACGTGCTGGACTGGTGGCAGGACGAGGCCGTCGCCGACGGCGTCGCGGTGAGTTCCGCGTACGTCCGCCGGGGCGGCAACGCCGTCGTCACCGAGGACGTGCCGCGGCTGCTCGGGCGGCCGGCGCGGACGTACCGGGAGTGGGCGCGCGATCACCTGGGGGCGTTCGGGGCGGAGTGAGGAAGCAGGCCGGGGGCAGGCCGCCGGGGGAGGCTCCGCCGGCCGGAGCGGAGCCTAGAGCCCGAACAGGCCCGGATCCGAGGCCAGTTCCTTGAACACCTCCTGCGGGTTCGCCACCATGCGGCGTTCCTTGAGGTCCAGCAGCCCTCCGACGGCGGTGAGTTCGGCGGCCACCGTGCCGTCCGCCTTGGTGATGGTCTGCTGGATCCGGAACGTCTTGCCGCCGCCCCACTCGAAGACGCACGAGACGTCGACCTCGTCCCCGGCGAGGAGTTCGCGCCGGTAGCGGATGGTGGTCTCCAGGGCGACCGGGCCGACGCCCTCGCCGATCAGCCCGGCCTGGCTGATGCCCGCCGCCTGCAGCAGCGACCAGCGAGCGTGCTCCGCGTAGTTGATGTACACGCTCTGGTTGAGGTGTCCCTGCACGTCGGTCTCGTATCCGCGGACGGTGACCCGGACGGAAAACGGATCGCTCACTGTCTCACCTTCTCGTCGACGAGCATGCGATGCCCTGTTCATCGATGCACTGGGCACCGATCTTGGCATGTCCCTCACATCCGGCGTGGGGAAGCCAGCAGATAGCGCGCTCGCGTCCGGGGCTCGGTGTGCTCGCCGACCTGCCAGCCCGCCTTCTCCAGTGTCGCCGAGCAGGCCCGCAGGGTCGCGTCGTCGGGCCCGTGCACGGCGACCGCCTCCGGCTGCGGGGTGGCTCGGACCCGGTAGCCGTCGGTCCCCCCGGGGCCCGCGGGGCGGTGGCCGTCGGCTTCCAGGGCGAGCGCGGCGGCCCGCACGAGATGAGCGCGCTCCCAGCCGCAGGGCCGGTCGGCGCCGGCGTCCGGGTTGGTCATCCGGCGCAGCTCCAGCAGCCCCTGCCAGGCGCTGTGCACCTCGCGGGCCCGGGCGGGGCCGGTCGCCGCCGCGTCCTCCTCGCCCCCGACGCGTGCGGCGAACACCCCGCTGTCGGTGTCCTTCTGCGGGGCGGCGGCCGGCGGCTCGGGCGCGGCCTCCCGTGTCCGGTGGCCCGCCGGGGTCAGGAAGTGGTCGTGCGGCGGCCGGGGGTGCCGGAAGGCGAGACCGTGTCTGACCAGTGCCGCCAGCTGCGCCGGTGTGCCCTTCAGCCGTCCGGTGACCGGATCGGCGGCGTCGATGACACGGCGCTGCGCGGCGGTCGGCGGTCGTGTCACGGCGTGCTCCCTCCCGGCGACCGGGCCGCTCGCCCGGCGGCCTCTCGTGTGTTCGAGGCTACGACGGGGGTCTGACATTCCAGGCGGCGATCACCGGCCGCCCGTGCTCCGTGCCCAGCCGGCACAGCGTGCCCGTCGCCAGCTGGAACAGCGCCCCGGCCGACGCGGGCAGCCCGAGCCGGCGAGCGGTCAGCACCCGCAGGAAGTGGCCGTGCGCCACCAGCACCACACACCCCTCGGTGTCGGCGTGCGCCGCGTCGACCTTGGCCAGCACCCGGTCGGCCCGCTCCCCGACCTGCTCGGGCGTCTCCCCGGGATGTTCCGGCGGCCCGGGCGCGACCCCGTCGGTGAACAGGAACCATCCCGGCCGGGTGCGCTGGATCTCGACGGTCGTGATGCCCTCGTAGCCGCCGTAGTCCCACTCGCGCAGGTCCGGGTCGAGCCGGACGTCGTCGCCCAGCCCGATCAGCTCGGCCGTCTCGCGGGCCCGCTGCAGCGGGCTGACGAGCGTGGCCCCGATCCGGTGGGAGCGGATCAGCGGCGCCAGCGCCCGCGCCTGCGCGCGGCCGCGGTCGGTGAGCGGGACGTCCGTGGAACCGGTGTGCCGTCCGGAACGCGACCAGGAGGTCTCGCCGTGCCGGACGAGGAAGAGATCACCCATGGGGCACAGGCTGGCACAGCCGTGCCGGCGCTACTGCCGGTACCCGCTCAGGAACCGTCCGATCCGTCCGATCGCCGCCTCCAGGTCGTCCGCGTGCGGGAGGGTCAGGATGCGGAAGTGGTCGGGGGTCGGCCAGTTGAAGCCGGTGCCCTGGACGACCTGGATCTTCTCCCTCAGCAGCAGGTCCAGGACGAACTTCTCGTCGTCGTGGATCGGGTGCACCTTGGGGTCGATGCGCGGGAACGCGTACAACGCGCCCTTGGGCTTCACGCACGACACGCCCGGGATCTCGTTGAGCTTCTCCCAGGCCGTCTCGCGCTGGTCGTAGAGCCTGCCGCCCGGCACGGTCAGCTCGCGGATGGACTGGCGGCCGCCGAGCGCCGCCTGGATGGCGTACTGGGCGGGCGCGTTGGCGCACAGGCGCATGGAGGCCAGCATGGTCAGGCCCTCCAGGTAGTCCCTGGCGTGCTGCTTGGGGCCGGTCACCACCAGCCAGCCCGAGCGGAACCCCGCCACCCGGTAGGTCTTGGACAGGCCGCAGAAGGTCAGGACGACCAGGTCGGGGGCGAGCGCGGCGGCGGAGTGGTGGACGGCGTCGTCGTAGAGGATCTGGTCGTAGATCTCGTCGGCGAAGACCATCAGACCGTGGCGGCGGGCCAGGTCGAGGATGCCCTCGATGATCTCCTTGGGGTAGACCGCGCCGGTGGGGTTGTTGGGGTTGATGATGACGACGGCCTTGGTACGGTCGGTGATCTTGGACGCCATGTCGTCCAGGTCGGGGTACCAGTCGGCCTGCTCGTCGCAGAGGTAGTGCACGGCCTTGCCGCCGGCGAGCGTGGTGACCGCCGTCCACAGGGGGAAGTCCGGCGCCGGGATGAGGATCTCGTCGCCGTCCTCCACGAGCGCCTGGACGGCCATCGACACCAGTTCCGACACGCCGTTGCCGAGGAAGACGTCGTCCACGCTCACCTCCAGGCCCCGGTCCTGGTAGCGCTGGGCCACCGCCCGGCGGGCCGAGAGGATGCCGCGCGAGTCGGTGTAGCCGTGCGCCCGGGGGAGCATCCGGATCATGTCCTGGAGGATCTCCTCCGGCGCCTCGAAGCCGAACAGGGCGGGGTTGCCGGTGTTCAGGCGCAGGACGCTGTGCCCCGCCGCCTCCAGTGCGTCGGCGTGCTCGATCACCGGGCCGCGGATCTCGTAACAGACCTCGCTGAGCTTGTTCGACTGCCGGAACTCCATGCGCGCTCGCCCCTCCGGTTGTTGTGTTGCTTGGTTTTACCAAGTTCCAGCTTGGAAAGTCCAACGACATGTCTAGACTGCGTGCCATGTCACCTCGCCGAAGCTACGACCAGTACTGTTCCGCCGCCCGCGCCCTCGACGTCGTCGGCGACCGCTGGACCCTGCTGATCGTCCGGGAGCTGCTCGCCGGCCCGCGCCGTTACACCGACCTGCACGCCGACCTGCCGGGCGTGAGCACGGACGTACTCGCCTCGCGGCTGAAGGACATGGAACGGGACGGGCTGACCACCCGGCGTCGGCTGCCCCCGCCGGGCGCGGCCTACGTGTACGAACTCACCTCGCGAGGCCGGGAGTTGCTGCCCGTGCTGCAGGCGCTCGGCGCGTGGGGAGAGGGCGAACTCGGCGAGCGGCGGCCCACCGACGCGCTGCGTGCGCACTGGTTCGCGCTGCCCCTGTCGCGCGCACTGCCGGGCGAGGGCGTCGTCGAAGTACGCCTGGACGAGGGGGACTTCCATCTGTTCGTCGGCATGGAGGGCGGCCCGGTGTACGGCTACGGGCCCGCGCCCGTGGAGCCCGACGCGCGGCTCGACCTCGACACCGACACCTGCACGGCCGTCGCCCAGGGGCGGTTGACCGTCCTCGACGCGGTGCGCGCCGGGCGGATCGGGGTGAGCGGCGACGGCGCCCTCGCGAAGGCGCTGCGGGAGGACTGAGCGGGCAGGAGCGGCGAAGAGCCCGCCACGATGTCGTGACGGGCCCTTCCGGCGGAGCGTCGGATCACTGTCAGGCGCCGGGCGGCACGTGCCGGGGCCGTCCCGATCCCCGCGTCAGCGTGTATCCGCCGATTCCGGCGAGCGCGGCCAGGACCGCGCCGATCGCGCTCCACACCCAGCGGTCGGACCACCAGCCGGACGACCAGCCGTCGTCGGGCTCGATGCTCGACAGGACGGCCGAGGCCGACGAGTCGTCCTCCTTGTCCTCGGCCCCGGACGTTACCGCGATGCCGGGCACCAGCGGCTTCGCCAGCGAGCCGTCCACGGCGGCGGCTCCGCCGATGTCCTTGGAGTCCACGCGCAGTTCGGCGTCGACCGGCAGGCCCAGGTCGGACGCCGTGAGACCGAGGGCCGTCAGGCGGACGTAGTACGTGCCCGGCAGCGGGTCGTTCGCCCACGGCTCCGACCAGGCGCGGACCGTGCGCAGCACACAGGCCAGCTCGACGGAGGCGGTGCCCGCCGCGGCGGTGCGCGTCTGCGCGCCGTACTGGCAGGCCTGACGGCGCCGCAGGCCGTCGTACACGTCGACCTGCCAGGTCTGCGCGGTGTGGGTCTGCGGCAGCTTCACCGTCGCCTTCACCGTGGGGCGCTGGCCCGAGTCGGCCGGGAACGACCAGTACAGGTAGTCGCCCGCGGATCCGCTCGCCGTGGCCGTCTGTCCCTGGTCGACCTCCGTCGCCGTACGGAACGACGTGCCGGCCTCGGTGGGCGCCGAGCCGTCGCCCGAAGGGCTCGCGGAGGGCGTGGTGTCGGCCGCGGCCGGTGCGACCGCCAGCCCCAGCGCCAGCAGGGCGCCGCTCAACACACGTGTGATACGCATCAGTTGGTCCTCCAGACCGCGACCCGCCAGCGTGACAGCCAGCCCCACAGCACACCGGCGAGGAAGCCGAACAGCACCAGGACGCCCAGCAGCCACCAGCCGCGGCCGAGGCCGAAGGACGCCACGTCGCTCGCCTGCGAGGGGCCGTCGACCACGTCCACGGTCAGCTCCAGCGGCATGCCCGGCGTGGTCTTCACGCCGGCGGCCGCCGAATAGGAGTTGGTCACCTGGACGCACACCGTCTCGGCGGGCGCCTCGTCGTCGTCGCCTTCCGCCTTGGGGTAGCGAAGACCGGTGGAGACGACATCGGTGCGGCCGTTGCCGGCCGCCTCACCGCGCACGATCTCCCGGCCGTGCACCGTGACCGCCCGCAGCAGCACCCCGTAGTCGGGGTTCATGGCCCGGTCCGCCGCCACGCTCACCGAGGCGCGCAGCTCCTGCCCCGGCTCGACGTCGACCCGGTACCAGCGCTGCTGGCCGAACTCCTCGCGGTCGGTGTACAGGCCCGACTTCAGCGTGGGCGCCTTGGCGCAGGAGGCCGCGCCCTCGGTGGCGACCGGAGTGACCACGGGGTCCGCGGCCCGGTCGACCAACTGGTTGACGCGGTCGGTGAGTTCGTCGGTGTGCTCCACCGAGGTGTAGGTGCCGCCGGTCGCCTCCGCGATGCAGCTGAGCTGCCGGCGCATCTTGACGTTGGGCACCAGGCCCAGCGTGTCGATGGTCAGGCCGATGCCCTTGGCCGCGATCTCACGGGCCACCTCGCACGGGTCGAGCGGAGCGCAGGTGTCCTCGCCGTCGCTGATCAGCACGATCCGCTTGGAACCGGTGCCGCCTTCGAGGTCGTCGGCCGCCTTCAGCAGCGCGGGACCGATCGGCGTCCAGCCGGTGGGGGACAGGGTGGCCACCGCCGTCTTGGCCTCGGTGCGGTCCAGCGGGCCGACCGGGTAGAGCTGCGCGGTGTCCTTGCAGCCCGTCTTGCGGTCGTCGCCCGGGTAGTTCGCGCCCAGCGTGCGGATGCCCAGCAGGACGTTCTCCGGGGTCGCGTCCAGCACCTCGTTGAACGCCTGCTTGGCCGCGGCCATCCGCGTCCCGCCGTCCATGTCCTTGGTCCGCATCGAACCGCTGACGTCGAGGACCAGGTCGACCTTGGGCGCGGTGGCTGTGGTCTCGTCGGCGACCGCCCCGGACGGGAACGCGATCCCGGCCGTGAGCGCGGCGAGCAGGGCGCAGACGCCCGCCGCCAGCCGTTGTGTTCTGATCATCGGCGGATCCTATTGATCAGACGTGTCCCGCCACAAAACGGGGTCAGACCGCGTCCACGCGCAGCGGGTTGGGCAGCAGGGCCCACTGGTCGCCGGACGCGCCCGGCGACAGCCGCATCAGCGTCAGCGCCTTCGTCGGCAGCGGCTCCTCGCACAGGGCCACCAGATCAGGGCTGCGCGGGAGGTCCCGTACGGCCGTCTCCAGGGCCGCCCGCAGGGCCGGACCGCTGCCGGCGGTCCCCGCGAGCGCGCCCGCCACCAGCGAGCCGAACAGCTTGCGCCGCAGGGCCCTCACGTCGTCCGTGCGGATCCGGGCGGGCACGCCGTCCGGCAGCGGGGTGCCGTGCCGGGCCAGCCTGGCCGGACTGACGCGGATGTCGGCCAGGTCGCGGTAGACCAGCCGCAACGGGGCGCCCGAGGCCGACAGCACGACCAGCAGGTTCTGTCCGTGCGCCTCCAGCGCCACGCCCCGTTCCAGCAGCCGCAGCCCGACGCCGAGCGCGAGCCGGGCGAACGCGGCCAGCCAGGCCGGGGAACCGGGCAGCCCGGTCACGGCGAGAGCCGCCACGGGCACGACGTGCTCGCCCGGCCCGCCGTACACGTTCGGCGACTCGCGCAGGACCGCCGCCAGATCGGGGGAGTGGGCGGTGACCGCGCCCAGGTTGCGGGTCATGTGCAGCAGACCGTCCGTGTGCGGCGTCAGGGTCTGCGCGAACGCCGACAGGGCCGCCGAGGCGGCCACGGAACCGACGGAGATGTCCCGCACCGACGACGTCAGCCGCGTGCTCAGCGCTGTCTTGACGTGCGTGCCGCCGGGCAGGGCGAGCGTGCGCAGCGACATCAGCGGACGCGCCGCGACCTCCTGCGCACAGGAACGCTTGAGCACGTGGTCCGCCTGCCAGGGATGCACCGGGATCACCAGCCGCGTCCCGTCCCGCAGGTCCTGCGGCCACTCGCCCGACACCAGGCACTCGCCGGCCGGCACCGGCAGCAGGCCCAGCCGCACCGTCGGGCGGTGCTCGGGGCCGTACGCCAGCTGCTCCGCCGCCGTGAAGCCCGGCCGCGAACGGCAGTTGGGGTGGTACGGGTGCCCGTCGACGACCCGCTGCTCCCACTCCCAGTCCCGCACCGGCCACGCCTCGGGGGCCGTCGAGGAGGCGTCGAGGGGATCCTGCCCGGCCCGCGACAGCGCCAACGACGCTACGCTGTGGCCGAGTTCGGCGGCGAAGTCCGCGCCGTGCGGCGGGGCCAGCGCCGTCAGCAGCCGTGCGGGATCGTCGTACGCCGCCCCGTCCAGCCGCACCTCCCGCACCCGGTCGGCGCTCGCGTACGGGTCCGGGCGCGGGCCGAGCAGACGGCGGCCGTCGCGCAGCCGCAGCAACAGCTCACCCCGGCCCCGCTCGCCGGACTCCTCGCGGGCGGCGATCCAGGGCAGCGGCTCGTGGGCCAGCGCCCGCCACAGCCGGGTCAGCACGGCCGCCCTCGCTCCCGGCAGCTCGGCCGCGAACCGCGGACCGAGGGCGGGGCGTACGACGGCCAGTTCCGCGGCCAGCTCGGCCTCGGCGGTGGGGGGACGATGCACGGGTGGGCTCCTGGGGGTGCGGGTACGACGTCACGACAGGGCCGTGACGACAGCGATACTGATCTTCTCCGCCCGGAAGAACCGTAGGGAACCAGGGAACCAGTGGATCGCGTGGACCTCATCCCCCCGCCCGCCGAGGCCGCGGCGTCCGCCGACGTCGTCGCCGAGCGCGCCGACGCCTACGCGGCCGCGCCGCTGCTCAACTGTCTGCTGCGGGAGGTCGCCGAACCGCTGCCCCGGCAGCCCTCGGACCACGGCCGGTTCCGGCACCGGCTGCCCGGCGGCCGTCTGCTGCGCGTGCGCGGGGCCCGTCGGCCGGTCGAACCCGAGGTGTACGAGGCCGGCGCCTGGCGTCGCCTCGACCACGCCGGACTTGTCGCGCTGGTCGCCGGGACACTGCACCGGCACACCGGGCTGCCCAATCCCGAACTGCCCGCCGAGATGACCGACAGCAGGGACGCGGTGGCCGCGCTGCTCGCCGCACGCGCGCGTGCCGTCCCGCCGGCCGGGCCCTATCTGCGCTCCGAGCAGTCGCTGCTCACCGGCCACCCGCACCACCCCGCACCCAAGGCGCGCGGCGGCGGCCCGGCCGCCGACTGGCTGCCCTACGCGCCCGAGGCGCACGCCCGCTTCCCGCTCGTCCTGCTGGGCCTGCGCGAGGACGAGGTGGTCGAGGAGGGGGACGTCTCGGCCCTGGACGCCCTCGGCACGGCCCCGCCCGGCTACCGGCTGCTGCCCGCCCACCCCTGGCAGCTCGACCTGGCGGCCGCGCACCTCGCTCCCGCCTTCGCCGACGGCCGCCTGGTCCGGCTCGGCACGACCGGCTTCGAGGCCTGGCCGACGGCCGCCGTGCGCACCGTGTACGCGCCCGAGCGGGATCTGTGCCTGAAGTTCAGCCTCGACGTGCGCATCACCAACGACGTGCGCCGGCTGTGGCGCCACGACCTGCTGCGACTGCGCCGCACCGACGCGGCGGCGGCCCGGGCCTTCCGGGCGATCGACGGCCCGGCGGCCTGGCTGAGCGACCGCGGCTACCGCACGGCCGCCTTCGCCTTCGAGGAGCTCGCCGTCCTGGTGCGCGACGGCCTGGGCGGCCACCTGACGCCCGGCGCGACCCCGCTGCTCGCCGCGGGCCTCGTGGAGGGCTTCGACGGCAGCCCGCTCGACGGCGCCGCCGACCCGCGGGCCTGGTGGGAGGCGTACCTGGCGGTGGTCGTCCCCCCGGCGCTCGAGGCCTTCGCCGGCCACGGCGTCGTCCTCGAAGCGCATCTGCAGAACACCCTGGTCGCGGTCGACGCGGACGGCACGCCCGTGCAGGCGCTGTTCCGGGACGCAGAGGGCGTCAAGCTGCTGTCGGACGTGGAGCGGGCGGCCGGCTGGGAGCGGCTGGTGTACTGCCTGGTGGTGAACCACCTGTGGGAGCTCGCCGGGGCCCTCGCCGAGCGGCGCCCCGGGCTCGATCCCTGGCCCGCCGTGCGCCGCGAACTCGCCCGCCACGACCTTCCCGAGGTCGCCGCCCTGCTCACCGCGCCCACCCTGCCCGGCAAGACGAACCTGCTGCTGCGCTGGACGGGCGCGGACGGGGCGGACGCCCGCTACCTGCCGCTGCCGAACCCCCTGGCCGTCTCCTGATCTGAACTACGCTGACCGGTGTGCTGCGCGATGTGACTGCTGTTCGATACGTGACCCCCCTGAGGTCGGGCGGCTCCGTCCCCGGAGTCGTCGAGGCCGACGACGACGGCACGTACGTCGTGAAGTTCACCGGTTCCGCGCAGGGCCGCAAGGCGCTGGTCGCCGAGGTGATCGTCGGCGAGCTGGCCCGCGCGCTCGGTCTCAGGTTCCCCGAGCTGGTGTTCGTCCACTTCGACCCCGCCATCGCCGACGGCGAGCCCCACCAGGAAGTACGCGACCTCCACGGCGCGAGCGCCGGCCTCAACCTCGGCATGGACTATCTGCCGGGCGCGAAGGACTTCACCCCGGAGATCGCCGGGGCCTTTCCCGTGGACCCGCTGGAGGCGGGCCGGATCGTCTGGCTCGACGCCCTCACCGTGAACGTCGACCGCACGGTCCACAGCTCGAACCTGATGATCTGGCCCACGCTCGGGACCGTGCCCCCGCACCTGTGGCTGATCGACCACGGCGCGGCCCTGGTGTTCCACCACCGATGGGACGCGACGGCGCCGGAGAAGTCCTACGACTTCCGCCACCACGCCCTGGGCCGGTACGCGCCCGACGTGCGGGCGGCCGACGCGGAGCTGGCGGGCCGGGTGACGCCCGAACTCCTGCGGGAGATCACGGCGGTCGTCCCGGACGCCTGGCTGTCGGGCGAGGAGGGCTTCGCGAGCCCGGACGACGTCCGCAGGGCGTACGTCGACTACCTCCACGCGCGCGTGCGGGCCTCCGCGGCCTGGCTGCCCACCGACTTTCCCACCCGGGAGGAGCTCGCCGCCGAGGAGGCCCTCCGGGCGGCGAGGACACAGCGAGGGCGGCCGGACTGGCTCAAGCGGGTTCCCGACCTGCACGGCAAGCCGGCCGCGGAACAGGATTGGTCGGTGCACCTGGGATGAGCGAAATCCGGCGCGTGGAGATCGAGTACTGCACGCAGTGCCGCTGGCTGCCGCGTGCCGCCTGGCTGGCGCAGGAGCTGCTGACGACCTTCGAGGCCGAGCTGACCGAGCTGTCCCTGAAGCCCGGCACCGGCGGCGTCTTCGTCGTCCGCGTGGGCGACGACGTCGTGTGGGACCGCCGTGAACAGGGCTTTCCGGAGCCCATGGCCGTGAAGCGGGCGGTACGCGACCGAGTGGCCCCGGAGAAGTCCCTGGGCCACTCGGACCTGCCTGCCTCGTGACGCCCCCGCCGCTCAGCCCCTGAGCTGCTCGTACGCCGGCAGGGTGAGGAAGTCCGCGTAGTCCTCGTCGAGGGAGACCGTCAGCAGCAGGTCGTGGGCCTGCTGCCAGTGGCCGGCCGCGAAGGCCTCCTCGCCGATCTCCTCGCGGATCGCGGCCAGTTCCTCGGCGGCGACCTTGCGGGCCAGCTCCGGCGTGGCCTTCTCGCCGTTCTCGAACTCGACGCCCGCGTTGATCCACTGCCAGATCTGCGAGCGGGAGATCTCCGCGGTGGCCGCGTCCTCCATGAGGTTGAAGATGGCGACCGCGCCCAGGCCGCGCAGCCAGGCCTCGATGTAACGGATGCCGACCTGCACGGCGTTGACCAGACCAGGGTAGGTCGGCCGGGCCTTCAGTGAGTCGACGGCGATCAGCTCGGCCGCCCCGACGCGGACGTCCTCGCGCAGCCGGTCCTTCTGGTTCGGCCGGTCGCCGAGGACCTTGTCGAAGGACTCCATGGCGATCGGCACCAGGTCGGGGTGGGCGACCCAGGAGCCGTCGAAACCGTCGTTCGCCTCGCGGTCCTTGTCGGCGCGGACCTTCTCGAAGGCGACCTTGTTGACCTCCGCGTCCCGGCGGGACGGGATGAAGGCCGCCATGCCGCCGATCGCGTACGCGCCGCGCTTGTGGCAGGTGCGGACGAGGAGTTCGGTGTACGCCCGCATGAAGGGGGCGGTCATCGTGACCGCGTTGCGGTCCGGGAGGACGAACCGGGCCCCGCCGTCACGGAAGTTCTTGACGATGGAGAACAGGTAGTCCCAGCGGCCCGCGTTCAACCCCGAGGCGTGGTCGCGCAGTTCGTAGAGGATCTCCTCCATCTCGTACGCGGCCGTGATCGTCTCGATGAGCACGGTGGCTCGGACGGTGCCCTGGGGGATCCCGACGTGGTCCTGCGCGAAGACGAACACGTCGTTCCAGAGGCGGGCCTCGAGGTGCGACTCGGTCTTCGGGAGGTAGAAGTAGGGGCCCTTGCCGAGGTCCAGCAGGCGCCGGGCGTTGTGGAAGAAGTACAGACCGAAGTCGACGAGGGCGCCGGGGACCTGTCGGCCGTCCGCGTCGACGAGGTGCCGCTCGTTCAGGTGCCAGCCGCGCGGCCGCATGACGACCGTGGCGAGCTCGCCGTCGTCCTTCAGGGCGTACGACTTGCCGGTCCCCGGGTCGGTGAAGTCGATGTTCCGGGAGTAGGCGTCGATCAGGTTGAGCTGGCCGAGGACGACGTTCTCCCACGTCGGCGCCGAGGCGTCCTCGAAGTCGGCGAGCCAGACCCTGGCGCCCGAGTTGAGGGCGTTGATCGTCATCTTGCGGTCGGTCGGACCGGTGATCTCGACCCGGCGGTCCTCCAGGGCCGCGGGGGCCGGCGCCACCTTCCAGGAGTCGTCCGCGCGGATCGCGGCGGTCTCCGGGAGGAAGTCGAGCGTGCAGGTGCGGGCGATCTCGGCGCGGCGCTCGGCGCGTCGGGCGAGGAGTTCGTCCCGGCGCGGGGTGAACCGCCGGTGCAGCTCGGCCACGAAGGCGAGCGCCGCCTCGGTGAGGACCTCCTCCTGCCGCGGCAGGGGCTCGGCGTCGACGATGGCCAGCGGGGACGGCGCTGGTGCGGACATGAGCGGTCACTTCCTTCAGCGGTGGCACCGGGTGCCAGTCGAACCGGGTACGGCGGGCAGGGCCCTGAGCGGGGCCGGATCCTTCTGGTCAGTGGATACTAGTTTCCTCATTGTGGAAGTTCAATGGTTTGTTGATGTCGAGATTCTCCGGGTCGAGGCAAAGTGGCGCTCCGTGCCAGGCACCTCACTCGAGGTGGGCGAGATCCTCGGGCGCGTCGATGTCGAACGGCCGGGCCACGTCCCCGCACTCGACGAGGGTGACGGCCGCGTCGTGCGTCCTCAGATAGGCGCGTGCCCCCCGGTCGCCGGTCGCAGTCGCCGCGACGCCCGCCCAGTGGGCGGCTCCGAGCAGGACGGGATGGCCGCGCACGCCGTCGTAGGCGGCGCAGACGAGCGAGGACTCGCCCGCCCCCGCGGCGAGCACCCGGGCGACCGCCTCGGGCCCGATGCCGGGCTGGTCGACGAGACAGACCAGTGCGGCCCGTGCCCCGGTGCCGGCGAGCGAGTCGAGCCCGGCCCGCAGCGACGTGCCCATGCCCTGCTCCCACGCGGGATTCGTCACGATCACGCACCCCTCGAGCCGGGCCCGCTCCTGTACGGCGTCGGCGGCGGCGCCCAGCACCACGTGCACGCGCGCGCAGTCCGCCGCGCGCAGCACCCCCACCGCGTGCTCCACCAGCGGTCGCCCCCGGTGTTCGAGCAGCGCCTTGGGCCGCCCGCCGAGCCGCCGGCCGCCGCCCGCGGCGAGCAGCAGTCCGACGACCCGGCCGCCCTCGCCCCGGTCTTCCCCGCCCCGGTCTTCCCTGTGCGTCATGTGTCCTGCATACCTGACCGGGCGTCGGACGCACGGTCTCCCAAGGCTGAATTTCGGTCCGCGCTGTGGCGCGCCCGGCATCGGGTGGCGTTTACTGACCCGCGCGTCCTCCGGCGCCCGACCACCGCCAGGGGGTGCGGGGCGGGAAGACGCACGCGTCTGCTCGCGCGCGCACGCGTGTACGCGAGGGGGGAGAGCTTGTTGCGGAGCTTGGGGCAGAGGGCAGTGACCGGCAGCGACGAGGATCCGAGGGTGGCGGAACTGCGGACGGCGGTGTCCCGGCTGCGCCGCGAACTCGCCGCGCACCCGGCCGAGTTCCCCGACCGGGTCATCGCCGAGGACGAACTCGCCGCCCTCGCGGCGATGGTGACGCACGGTGACCCGGAACTCCCGCGGCTACGGCGCTCGTTGCTGCTGATCGCGGGTGCGATCGGCTCGGTGAGCGCACTGGCCCGCGGCCTGTCGGGGGTGCGCGGCGCGGTGGAGCTGTTCGGGCAGACGCCTCGGCGCTGAACCGTGGCGGGCGGCCGTCGGGCCGGTGTGATCCGTGTGGCGGGGCCTATGCCACCGGGCCCGGGTTCGCCAGGGCCTGGGAGAGTTCCACCGCCACCTGCTGCAGCACCGGCACGATCCGCTCCGTGGCCGAATCCGTGACGCGGCCCGCCGGACCGGAGATGGAGATGGCCGCGGCGGTGGGCGAGTCCGGCACGGACACCGCCAGACAGCGGACGCCGATCTCCTGCTCGTTGTCGTCCACCGCGTACCCGGCGTGCCGCACCTCCGCGAGGGCGGCGAGGAAGCCGTCCGGGGTGGTGATCGTCTTCTCCGTGGCGGCGGGCATGCCGGTGCGGGCGAGCAGCGCACGCACCTCGTGGTCCGGGAAGCCCGCGAGAAGGGCCTTGCCGACGCCGGTGGAGTGCGGCAGGACACGACGCCCGACCTCGGTGAACATCCGCATCGAGTGCTTGGACGGCACCTGCGCCACGTACACGATCTCGTCGCCGTCGAGCAGCGCCATGTTCGCCGTCTCGCCGGTCTCGTCGACCAGACGGGCGAGGTAGGGGCGGGCCCAGGTGCCCAGCAGCCGGGAGGCGGATTCGCCGAGCCGGATCAGGCGCGGGCCCAGCGCGTAGCGGCGGTTGGGCTGCTGGCGGACGTATCCGCAGGCCACCAGGGTGCGCATCAGGCGGTGGATGGTGGGCAGCGGGAGCCCGCTGCTCACGGACAGCTCGCTCAGTCCGACCTCACCGCCCGCGTCGGCCATCCGTTCCAGCAGATCGAAGGCGCGCTCGAGGGACTGGACCCCTCCGCCCGCGGACTTGGCGGAGTCGGTGGTGCTGGCGCTGGACGTCGGCACGGCGCGTTCCTTTCCAAACTGGCGGGAAGAGCTGAAGCCTACCCGGGGGCCGGTTGACTCCTCGTTCGTGCGTAGCTACGTTCTGTCTTCCGGAATGCTAATTCCGCCTTGTGGAAACATCCAGACTGGCCGCGATGGGTGCACTGTGGAGAGGCGTGCCCTTGACGACACGGAGGCGGGAGTGAAGACTCCTTCAACAGAACGTTGAATTCCGTTACGTGGAAGTTAACGGCGGCCGAGAGGGGTCCGGGTGTCCGACGCTGAACTGGTGCTGCGCTCGACGCGCGTCATCACCCCCGAAGGGACGCGCCCCGCCGCGGTCGCGGTCGCCGGCGGCACCATCACCGCCGTGCTGCCCCACGACGCCCCCGTCCCCGCGGGCGCCCGCCTGGAGGACTTCGGCGACGACGTCCTGTTGCCCGGCCTGGTCGACACCCACGTGCACGTCAACGACCCCGGCCGCACCCACTGGGAGGGCTTCTGGACCGCCACCCGCGCGGCGGCGGCCGGCGGCATCACCACCCTCGTCGACATGCCCCTCAACTCCCTCCCGCCCACCACGACGGTCGAGCACCTGCGGGTCAAGCGGGAGGTCGCCGCCGACAAGGCGCACATCGACGTCGGCTTCTGGGGCGGCGCACTGCCCGACAACGTCAAGGACCTGCGTCCGCTGCACGACAGCGGCGTCTTCGGCTTCAAGGCGTTCCTCTCCCCGTCGGGCGTGGACGAGTTCCCGCACCTAGACCAGGACGGGCTCGCCCGCTCCCTCGCCGAGATCGCCGCCTTCGACGGCCTGCTGATCGTGCACGCCGAGGATCCCCGCCACCTCGACGCCGCCCCGCAGCAGGGCGGCCCCAGGTATGCCGACTTCCTGGCCAGCCGCCCGCGCGACGCGGAGGACACGGCGATCGCCCAGCTCATCGCGCAGGCCGGGCGCCTGAACGCGCGCGTGCACGTGCTGCACCTCTCCTCCAGCGACGCGCTGCCGCTGATCGCCGCCGCCAAGGCCGACGGCGTCCGCCTCACGGTCGAGACGTGCCCGCACTACCTGACCCTCACGGCCGAGGAAGTCCCCGACGGCGCCAGCGAGTTCAAGTGCTGCCCGCCCATCCGCGAATCCGCCAACCAGGACCTGCTCTGGCAGGCCCTCGCCGACGGCACGATCGACTGCGTGGTCACCGACCACTCCCCGTCCACGGCCGACCTGAAGACGGCCGACTTCGCGACGGCGTGGGGCGGCATCTCGGGCCTCCAGCTGAGCCTCGCCGCGGTCTGGACCGAGGCCCGCAGGCGGGGCCACGGCCTGGAGGACGTCGTGCGGTGGATGTCCGCGCGCACGGCAGCCCTGGTGGGCCTCTCGCGCAAGGGCGCGATCGAGGCGGGCCGCGACGCCGACTTCGCCGTCCTCGCCCCCGACGAGACCTTCACCGTCGACCCGGCGGCCCTCCAGCACCGCAACCGCGTCACGGCGTACGCCGGCCGGACCCTGTGCGGCGTCGTGAAGTCCACCTGGCTGCGCGGCGAACGCGTCGTCGCCGACGGCGAGTTCACCGAGCCGAAGGGCCGCCTCCTCACCCGCACCCCATGACGCCGCGCCGCGACGTCCCGCACCCGCATCCGCACCGGCCGACCTCCGAAAGGCAGACCTGATCACCGTGACGGCGATACGCAGCTTCACCGGCGACGCGAACCCCTACGGCGGCGGCGACCCGTACGCGGACTACCGCACCGCCGAGTTCCCCTTCACCGCGTACACCGACCTCGCCGACCGCCGGCTCGGCGCCGCGGTCGTCGCCGCCAACGACGAGTTCTTCGCCCAGCGGGAGAACCTGCTGCTGCCCGGGCCGGCCGCGTTCGACCCGGAGCACTTCGGGCACAAGGGCAAGATCATGGACGGCTGGGAGACGCGCCGCCGTCGCGGCGTCGACGCCGACCACCCGTGGCCCGCCCCCGAGGACCACGACTGGGCGCTCGTACGCCTCGGCGCGCCCGGGGTGATCCGGGGCATCGTCGTCGACACGGCCCACTTCCGCGGCAACTACCCGCAGGCGGTGTCGGTCGAGGGGGCCTGCGTGCCCGGCTGCCCGGCCCCCGAGGACCTCCTCGGCGACCACGTGAAGTGGACGACGCTCGTCCCGCGCACGCCGGTCGGCGGCCACGCGGCGAACGGGTTCCCGGTGTCGGTGGAGCAGCGCTTCACGCACCTGCGGGTCAACCAGCATCCCGACGGCGGCATCGCCCGGCTGCGCGTGCACGGCGAGGTCGTCCCCGATCCCGAGTGGCTGGCGGTGCTCGGCGCCTTCGACGTCGTCGCCCTGGAGAACGGCGGCCGGGCCGAGGACGCGTCCAACCTCTTCTACTCCCCGGCCTCCAACACCATCGCGCCGGGCCGCTCCCGCAAGATGGACGACGGCTGGGAGACCCGCCGCCGCCGCGACCAGGGAAACGACTGGATCCGCTACCGCCTGACGGCCCAGGCCCAGATCCGCGCGCTCGAGATCGACACGGCGTATCTGAAGGGCAACAGCGCCGGCTGGGCATCGGTGTCGGTCAGGGACGGCGAGGACGGCGAGTGGACGCAGATCCTCCCGCGCACCCGCCTGCAGCCCGACACCAACCACCGCTTCGTGCTGCCGGCCCCCGCCGTCGGCACGCACGCGCGCGTGGACATCTACCCCGACGGCGGCATCTCCCGGCTGCGCCTGTTCGGCTCCCTCACCGAGGCGGGCACGGCGGCGCTGACCGCCCGCCATCAGGAACTGGGCGGCTGAGTCCGCCGTCCGCGCCGGGTCTCCCGGGAAAACCCCCGGTCAGGGCCCCCGGCCCGTCCCTCCCGCCGAGTGCCCGCCGTCCACGGTGTACTCGGCGCCGGTGACGTACGCGGCGCCCGCCGGATGCGGGACCGCCGAGACCGTCCGGGCGCACGGCCGCGGGTTTGCGGAACTCTTTCCTCCGCCTGGCGCGTTCTTCTCGTGTGACCCTTCAGCAAGAGATCGTCGGCAACGCCATGCAGATGGCGGTCGTCAGCCTGCAGCCCGGCCAGACGGTGTACTGCGAGGCCGGAAAGTTCCTGTTCAAGACGGTCAACGTGACCATGGAGACCCGCCTGGGCGGTCCGTCGGGCGGCGGCGGTCAGCAGCCGCAGGGCGGCGGGGCCGGCGGCGGCATGGGCGGCATGCTGCGCCAGGCCATGGGCACGGCCATGCAGGTCGGCCAGCGTGCCCTCGCCGGCGAGTCGCTGGCGTTCCAGTACTTCACCGCCCAGGGCGGCGAGGGCACGGTCGGCTTCGCCGGCGTGCTCCCCGGAGAGATGCGGGCGCTGGAGCTCGACGGCACGCGCGCGTGGTTCGCCGAGAAGGACGCCTTCGTGGCCGCCGAGTCCACCGTCGACTTCGGCATCGCCTTCCAGGGCGGCCGCACCGGAATGAAGGGCGGTGAGGGCTTCGTCCTGGAGAAGTTCACCGGTCGCGGCACGGTGATCATCGCCGGCGCCGGCAACTTCATCGACCTCGACCCGGCCGACTTCGGCGGCCGCATCGAGGTCGACACCGGCTGCGTCGTCGCCTTCGAGGAGGGCATCCGGTACGGCGTCCAGCGGGTCGGCGGTCTCGACCGTCAGGGGATCATGAACGCCGTGTTCGGCGGCGAGGGCCTGTCGCTGGCCACTCTGGAGGGCAGCGGCCGCGTCATCCTGCAGTCCCTGACCATCGAGAGCCTCGCCAACGCCCTGAAGAAGGCTCAGGGCGGCGACAAGCAGGGGCCGACGGGTGGGCTGTTCTCCACGAACGCGGGCTGACCCGATGAGTTGCGGGCACCGGCGGGGTCCGAGGTGATGTCGGCAGACCCGCTTCCGGAAAGCAGGCACGTGCCATGGGCAAGCTCGTCCACACCGTCTTCGTCACCCTCGACGGCGTCTACCAGGCCCCCGGCGGCCCCGACGAGGACACCCGGGGCGGCTTCGAGCAGGGCGGCTGGAGCTTTCCGTACGGCGACAAGGACTTCGGGCGGTTCGTCTCCGGGGGTCTTCGACGACGTCGGCGCGTTCCTCCTCGGCCGCCGCACCTGCGACATCTTCGCCGGGTACTGGCCGGATCACCGATCCGGCCGATCCGGTCGCCGCCAAGCTGAACGGGCTGCCCAAGCACGTGGTCTCACGGACCCTCAGCGACCCCGCCGGGGAGGGCTCCGACGCGATCGGCGGCGACGACCTCGCCAAGGAGGTCACCGACCTCAAGGAACGCACCGACGGCGAACTGCAGGTCCACGGCAGCGGTGCCCTGGCCCAGTCGCTGTTCGCGCACGACCTCGTGGACACCGTCCACCTGCTGACCTTTCCGGTCGTACTGGGGCTCGGGCCTGCGGCTCTTCGCCGAGGGCGCGCTGCCCACGGCGTTCCGTCACAGGAGCGGGCTGATCACCGCCTCGGGCGTCCCCGTGCAGACGTACGACCTCGACGGCCGTCCGCGCTACGGCTCCTACGCGCTCCCGGACGACGGCCAGCCGCCGCCTGCCGGAACCGCCTCCCCGGCCGGGCCGGGGCCGCCGTGCCCCCGGCCCGCCGGAACATCCGCGCCACGAAAGGCTCTAGGCCTGCGGGACGTCCTTGACGAAGACGATCCCGTCGTTCGCGGCCAGGTGGGCCGGGTCGAGCGGGGCGTAGCCGAACCAGGGGGAGACGCGGGTCGCGGGCCGCGTGCCGCCGAGGGCGGCGGCCAGTCGCCGGGCGTCGACGACGCAGCGGTCCCGCGGGAGCGCGTACAGGAGCCCTTCGACGGTGTCCGGCGGCGGCGTGTCCACCCCCTGGTGCCGGATCGTGCCGAGGGCCGTGGCCAGGAAGGCGTACTCGGCGCCGAGCCGGGCGCTCACCAGCGCACCGGCGCTCCACCACTCCACCGGCCCCTGCCACATCTGCATCGTGCTCTTCTCCCGCTGCAGGTGGGAGTTGTGGGCGTGGACGAGTGCCGGGCCCCGGGCGGCGACGGCGAGGAGGTTGTCGGCCATCATCGAGTCCCGCAGCGCGCACAGCCGCGTCATGCGGGCGGGTGAGGCGTCGGCCATCCAGTAGTGGTAGCGCAGCAGGCCGGTCGCGGTGCGCCCGTACAGGCGCGCCCGGTCCCACTCCTCCCAGGAGGTCGCCGCGATCAGGTGCGGCGTCTGCGCGTCGAGCAGCGCCACCAGATCGTCGGCGAGCAGCCGCAGCTCCGTGGCCTGCGCCGATCGCCCCACGGACTCGCCCGGATCCGTCATCGCGGCGGGATCGGTCCACCGGTCGTCGTCGGCCAGCAGGCTGTCGAGGGTCTCCTCGGTGCAGGGAAGCAGGTCCGCGTCCACCCGGGCCGACAGGTAGCCGTGGAGTGCGGTCAGGGTCTGCCGGGGGCTCGCCGCGCCGGTCATCTCCAGCGGGCCGTCGAAACCGGCGAAGCGCAGTCGCTCGGACGCGGGCCGGTCCTCGTTGTACGCGCGCATCCAGCGCACCAGCTCGCGGTTGGGCGCGGACGCGTTGAACCAGCCGTGGCTGAAGCCGCGCTCCATGACGTCGTCGAGGCTGCCCGTTCCCGAGGTGACGTAGTCGTCCACGAGCAGACCCCTCACGCAGTCGCTCTCGATCGCGATCGTGCGGTAGCCCTCCTGCTCGACGAGCTGTCGGAAGACGTCGTTGCGCAGTTCGAGCAGAGCGTTCTGGCCATGGGTGGGCTCGCCCAGTGCGAGCAGCCGCGGCGGAGCGGGGAGCAGTCCCATGACGGCGGCGGCGTCGACGGCATGGGCCGTGTCTTCGATGTCAGTGGCCATGCATTGAACGGTATCGTTGAAGTCCCGGTTGAAACTTTCACGCGATTGCGGCAGGTCCATGGGGTCGAACCTTCAAAGTGGCGCACGGCTCAGGCCGATCGACCTGGCCCGCGGGCACGGTCTGTCCACACAGGCCGTCAGGAACTACGAGCAGGCCGGCATCCTTCCGGCCGCGGGCCGAACGCCCCACGGCTACCGCACCTACACCTCGTTGCACGCGGGCGCCCTGCGCGCGTTCCTGGCCCTGGTGCCCGGCCACGGTCACCGGACGGCGACGGCGATCATGCGGGCGGTCAACGAGGGCGCCGTCGACGAGGCGTTCCGGCTCCTCGACGACAGCCATGTCCAGCTCCGCGACGACCGGCGGACCCTCGAGG
This sequence comes from Streptomyces sp. NPDC037083, assembly GCF_055606485.1. Classification (NCBI taxonomy): domain Bacteria; kingdom Bacillati; phylum Actinomycetota; class Actinomycetes; order Kitasatosporales; family Streptomycetaceae; genus Streptomyces; species Streptomyces sp. NPDC037083. The sequence continues at coordinate 232,005 of NZ_JBVJSQ010000004.1, forward strand.
CGGTGGAGAGGGCCCTGCGCGACCTGGCGACCGTCCCCGGGGCCGGGTCGGCCGCCGGGTCGGCCCCCCGGCCCGCGCCCGGGGGTGACGCCGACACCGGCGCCGGGCCCGCCGGCCGGTTCATCGGACGGCTGGCGGGGGAGCTCGGGATCCGTCCCGCGACGCTGCGCACCTGGGAGCGCGCCGGGCTGGTGCGCCCGCGCCGCGACGCACGCACCGGCTATCGCGTCTACGACCGGGCCGACGTGCGGGACGCCCGGCTGGCCCACCAGCTCCGGCGGGGCGGCTACCTGCTCGAGCAGATCGCCCCGCTGCTCGCCCGGGTGAGGGAGGCCGGCGGCCCCGAGCCGCTGGAGGCCGCGCTGCTCGACTGGCGAGCCCGGGTGTCCGCCCGCGGCCGGGCGATGCTGTCCGGGGCGGCCGAGCTGGAGGCGTACCTGCGCGAGCGCGGATGACGGGCGCGGGATCAGGGCGCGTGGAACGGCGCGTGGGAGGGGCCTCACCCCGCGCCCGGTGTCGATGTGGGGGGACGCGGGGTGAGGCGCTCTTCTTCACCGGGAGCGCCCCCGGCGAAGAGCCGTGCCGGGAACGCGCCCTTCCTCGGACTGGTCCGTGGGGGGACTCAGCAGCCGAAGTCGACGAGGTCGAACGTGGCGTAGTGGTCGGAGGTGTAGTAGTCCTCCCGGGACTCCTCACCGGTGACGATGCGGCGTGCGCCGCGGGTGGAGGAGCCCGGCGTGATGACGGTGTACTCGTGGTAGTAGCCGGAGGACCGCGCGGGCAGGGCGTCCTCGCGGTTCTGGAACACGACGCCGTCCTGGTCGTAGGGGAAGGGGCCGCCCTGGTCGATCAGGTCCAGGGTGTCGTGCGCCTGGGAGGGCAGGTCGCCGTAGCAGATGCTGCCGACCGCGTCGGCAGCCGCGTCCGCCGTGGGGGCGGAGACGGCCCCGCCCACCAGGAAGGCGGACAGGAGCGCCACGGAGGCGCCGACACGTGGTGCGCGTGGGGGGAATCGCATGGCCTCATGATGACGCGCGTAGACAGTGGCATGTCAATGACAAGTCCAGTGGATTCTCCCGTCACGTCCGATGAGTTTTCGGGAAGTTAACCTGGCGCGCGAAGGCTCCACGAGGTCTGCACGTCCCCGTCGGGGTCGACGGCGCCGGCGTACGCCCGGTCCCCGCGGCTCCTGCGCTCAGTCGGGTTTCCGGCTTTCCGCCGCGGCGAACAGGGCGAACGCGAGCACGACGAGGGCGACGCTGGCGTACACCTCGTAGCCGTCGAGGAAGCCGAGCTTCTGCACGAGCCCCAGGTGCCAGTCGGAGAACTCGTGCACCAGGCCCAGCACGCCCTGCACGAGCGCCAGAAAGCCGAGTACCTCCAGCAGTTCCTTCATGTCCGCCACTCTCGCCGCACCGGTCCCGAGCGCGCCATCGGCCGCGGGGCCGGACCCGCCCTACCGAAGGCTGCGACCCGCCTGTCCGGACGGGCCGAAAGTCGGCCCCCGCTCGACTTCGGTCGGTCGTCGCGTCCCCTTCGTCGGGGATCGCGTCCACGACGAGGTGGGGTGGCCCCGCGCTGCGTAGATTTGTCGCTCATGAGGGCTGACGACGACGCCGTGCGGGCGGCGCCCTGGTCCACCGGACGCCGGTGGCTGCTGCCGTCCGCCGTGGCCGCGGGACTGGACCCGGACGCCGAAAGCCCGGGACGGCCGCCCCGGCGCACCGCGCGCGACTGGGCCGTGGACTTCTCCTGCTTCCTTCTGGCGGTGGGCGTCGGTCTTGCCGTGGCGGACTCCTTCCCCGGCGAGCGCGACCTGCCGCTCGCCTTCGCCGTGGCCGACCAGTTGCTGGGCGCGCTCGCCTGCGCGGCGGTCTGGGTGCGCCGCCGGTGGCCCCTCGCCCTGGCGGTCACGATGGTGCCGCTCGGCTTTCTGTCGACGACCTCGGCCGGCGCCTGCACGGTCGCTCTCTTCAGCCTCGCCGTGCACCGGCCGTTCCGGTACATCGCCTGGGTGGGCGGCGCCGAGATCGTCCTGATCCCGGTGCTCGCGTGGGCGCGCCCCGACCCCACCCTGGCGTACGGGCCCTCGGTGGCGTGGAGCGTGCTGTTCATCGTCACCGCCATCGGCTGGGGCATGTTCGTCCGCTCCAAGCGGCAGCTCATCCTGAGTCTGCGCGACCGCGCCGGCCGCGCCGAGACCGAGGCCGTGCTGCGCGCCGAGCAGGCCCAGCGGCTGGCCCGCGAGGCCATCGCCCGCGAGATGCACGACGTGCTCGCCCACCGTCTCACCCTGCTCAGCGTGCACGCGGGCGCGCTGGAGTTCCGCCCCGACGCGCCCCGCGAGGAGATCGCCCGGGCGGCCGGCGTGATCCGCGAGAGCGCCCACGAGGCCCTCCAGGACCTGCGCGAGATCATCGGCGTCCTGCGGGCCGCCGAACCCGACGACGCGGGACGCCCCCAGCCGACGCTGGCCGCCCTGGACACGCTGGTCGCCGAGTCCCGCGAGGCCGGCATGAAGGTCACCCTCGACCAGCGCGTCACCGACGCCGGGGCCGTTCCCGCCTCCGTCGGCCGCACCGCCTTTCGCATCGTCCAGGAGGGCCTCACCAACGCCCGCAAGCACGCCCCGGGCGCGGAGACCGCCGTCACCGTCGCGGGCGGACCCGGCGAGGGCCTCGCGGTGACCGTGCGCAATCCGGCCCCGGAGGGCGAGCCGTCGCCCGTCCCCGGCTCCGGACAGGGCTTGATCGGCCTGACCGAACGAGCGACGCTGGCCGGCGGACGCCTGGAACACGGGCCGCGCGAGGACGGGGGCTTCGAGGTGCGGGCGTGGCTGCCATGGAGGTGAACGCCCCTGCCCGGCCGACGACTTGGGCTTCTGCCCGGCCTGGCCCCGGTGGCGACGGCGCCCGGCACACGCACGGCGAGGCGTCCGCGGCCCCTGCCGCACGGCCGTCGCGGGCCCGCCCCCACGCCGACGGCCACGACCCGCCCCGGCCGTCCCCCCCGGCCGTCTCGTCGGAGGGCCGTCCGGTACGGCAACTCGCTTACCGCAACCGTGATTACGTAAGGGCCATGACTGCGATCAGACTCCTCCTCGTCGACGACGATCCCCTGGTGCGGGCCGGTCTGGCCTTCATGATGGGGGGCGCCCACGACATCGAGATCGTCGGCGAGGCCGCCGACGGAGGCGAGGTCGAGGGGCTCGTGGAGCGCACCCGCCCCGATGTCGTCCTGATGGACATCCGGATGCCGGCCGTGGACGGGATCGCCGCCACGGAGCGACTGCGCGGGCGCGAGGACGCCCCGCAGGTCGTGGTGCTCACCACCTTCCACGCCGACGAACAGGTGCTGCGGGCGCTGCGCGCCGGCGCGGCCGGGTTCGTCCTCAAGGACACCCCGCCTGCCGAGATCATCGAGGCCGTGCGCCGCGTGGCGGCCGGTGACCCGGTCCTGTCGCCCGCCGTCACCCGGCAGCTGATGGACCACGCGGCCGGCACGGCCGCCGACACCCGGCGCGCCCACGCGCGCGTGCGGCTCGCGGCCCTCGGCGAACGAGAACGTGAGGTGGCCGTCGCGGTCGGCCGGGGCCTGTCCAACGCGGACATCGCCGCCGGCCTGTTCATGAGCGTGGCCACCGTCAAGGCCCATGTGTCCCGGGTGCTGGCCAAGCTCGGCCTCAACAACCGCGTGCAGATCGCGCTGCTGGCCTACGACGCCGGACTCCTGGAGGAGGCGGACGACGCGGACGGCACGGCGGACGAGGGGCGGGGGCGCGGCGGTCACTAGTGCCGCATCAGGCAACGTTCGCCCTGTTCACGAGCTCGCGGAGGCGTTCGTCGGCGGCGTGCTTGTTTCACCGGATGATGTAGCGACGGATCAAGCTGCCCTGCTCAAGTCGTCGAGCACGATCGCGATGCGGATCTCGGGCGGGTAGCGGCTGCGCAGGGAACGGCAGAACTCCAGGAACCTGGTCCGCTTCTTCCTCGGCTTGATGTGGCCCCGTGGAGCTTGCCCTTGGCGTCATGGGCGGCGACCAGGTGCCGGACCCCGTGCGGGCGGGTGTAGGTCGCCCGCCGGCGGAGCCTCGGTTCTCGAGCGGGTCCTTGTGGCGGCCGCCGCGTTCGGTCCACTGCCGCCCGGGGTGGGGCTGGAGGTTGAGGATTGGCAGATATATTTCGTACCTCGATATATACTCGATGCATGACCAGACGGAACCCGCCCTTGACGGAACCGCAGTACTTCATCCTCGCTGCGCTCATGGATGGCCCGTTGCACGGTTACGGCATCATCAAGGCGGCCGAGCAAGCCACCGACGGGCGTCTCCGGATAGCTGTCGCCACGCTCTACGGCACGCTGGATCGGATGGAGCGGGCCGGGCTGGTGGCCGCCGGCCATGAGGAGATCGTGGACGGGCGAGCGCGGCGCTACTACCGGCTCACCGAGGACGGCACCGAGGCGCTCGGCCGGGAAGCGCTGCGGATGCAGCAGGCGGCGGCCGTCGTCATCGGACGCGTGCGGGATGCCGGAGCGGCCCCGGCATGAATCGTCTGCTGCTTGCGGCCTATCCCGAGTCCTACCGTTCCCGGCAGGGCAGGGAGTTGCTGGCCTGCCTGACCGAGGCATATCCCGGCCGCTCCTGGCCCCCGCCGCGGGAAGTTGCCGCCTTGGTGCGCGCCGGGGTGCAGGCCCGCGCCCGTGCCACCGTTGACGACACCACCCGGCCGTGGTGGCTGGACGGCATCCATCTGGCCGCCCTGGCCCTCGCCGCGCTGGCGCTGGTTCCGTACTTGCAGGATGTGTGGCACTGGGCACTGCGCATCGACCCCGGACAGCACGCCATCGCCTTCCACTTCTCCGGCTGGTATCCGTGGGCCGGAGGTCCCACGCGGATAAGGCTGCTGCCCTACGGGCTGCTCCCGCTGGGCTGCCTGATCGCTCTGCTGCGTGGCAGAGCGTGGATCGCGCTGCCGGTCGCGGGAGCCATGATCTGGGCCGGCGCTACGTCCCACGGCCGCACCCTCTTCGGCGACGAGGGCAAGGCGGGCTTGAGCTACTACGGTCTTGGGGCCCCGATAACGGCCCGTGACCTGGCGCTCTCGGGGACCCTGTGCGCTGCGTGCGCCGTGCTGGCGCTCTGCCGACCCAGCCGTCTGCGACGCCGCTCGTACCGTTGGCTGGCCCCCCTCGTGCTCGCCATGTTCATGGCCGGGGGCCTGCACATCATCTCTGTCAGTCCGGCTTTCCAGCGCGGCTTGTTCGTCCTCGAGGTCGCCGCGCTGCTCGGCGCGTGGGTGGCGACGGCCGCCACCGGCGACCACCGGTGGCTGATCCCCGTCGCGGCGGTCGCGATCGTCCGCACACAGGCGATCGTCGTCCAGCCGGACGCGTTCATGCAGTCCTTTCCGGACCTGGTCGTTCTCCTCCTGCTGATCGCGCCCCTCCCCGCCCTGGCGTTGACCGCACAGAACCGACAGGCGCAGGAACTCGCCGAATAGGAGCGGACCCCCGGTGGGCCGGCCGAGCCCGGCGGCCCACGTCGTGCCGCAAGACGTGCGTGCCGAACCCCCCTCAACGGAAGAAACAGATCGATGACTCAGCACGATTCTCCGACCCTGCCCGCGCACCGTCCGGGGGCCTCAAGGCAGGCCCCCGACGCCCCCAGCCCGTCGCGTACGACACGGCCGTGGATGCCGGCTCTGCTGTACACCCTGGGGTTTCTGACGGTCTATCTGCTCGCCATCTGCACCCCGTGGGGGCAACGAGCTGAGAACGCCCTGTTTGGTCTCGGTAAACAGGGCGGCGAGGAAGCATGGATCTACCCCCTGTCAGGATCGGCCTACGGCTCGACGCCCCTGCCGCCGCTGGAATTGAGTGCCAAGCCCACCCTGATGGTGGGCCTGGCCGTCATCGTGGTCCTCACCCTGATGCGGCGGTGCTGGTGGCCGGGGTGCGCGGCGCTCGGGGTCGTCATTTTCACGACCGGAGGCAAGGAGGTGCTCAAATCGACGCTGCCCCGCCCCGATCTGGTGGGCGCGCCGGAGAATCTCCTTGATCAGGGTTTCCCCAGCGGGCACACTGCCATCCCCGCCGCGCTGACTCTCGCCGCCGTCCTCGTGGTCTCCCCCCGCATCCGCCCCTACGTCGCCATGGCCGGTGTGCTGTGGCTCGCCTGCATCGCCGCCTACAGCGCGACCAACGGCGGCCACCGGCCCAGCGAAGTGCTGGGGGCCACACTGTTGGCGTGTGCCTGTTACGGCCTCGCAACCTGGCTGCTGCCGCCGTCCGCCGCGCCGGGCGGCACGCGGAGCCCCCGTGCGCTGCCCGTCATCACCCTGATGCCGGCACTGGCCGTAGCCCTCGTTTCCGGCGCACGGAACGACACCCTCACAAGGTCACTGGTCTCCGCGGCGACGGGCTTCATATGTGCGGCCCTGGTCTGGTACGCCGCAGTCGGGCGGCCCGCACACACCGCACGCCGCACACGCCCCGCCCTGGACTGACCACCCGGCCGGCTCCGGGCGGGAACCGGCGCATCCTGGCAAAGCGGCGTCCGACGCCACCGCCCAGTCGTAGAAGCCGTCGACGCCCGAGCGGGGATGCGCTACCGCCCGGCGCGTCCTCCCGTAGTCCGGTCAACAGGCCGGTGTCGCCCTGCGCGGCAACCTGACGGCCAGAATGATCACGTGGCTGAACGGGTGCAGGTCCGGGAGATCGACGATGACCAGGGCCGGCGGCTGCTGCGGACTATCCGCAGGGGCACCGGGTCGGTGGTGACCTGGCGGCGGGCCCAGACGGTTCTGCTGTCCGCGCAGAGGATGCCCCTGGCGAAGATCGCCGAAATGTCGTTCACCAGCGACGACCGGGTCCGCGATGTGATCCACAACTTCGACACCGACGACTTCGACTCGCTCTACCCGAAATACAAGGGCGGGCGGCCCAGGGCGTTCACGCTGCCCGAGCGCCGCGAGATCAAGAAGCTCGCGAAGTCCAAGCCGACTGAGCACGACCTGCCCTTTTCCACCTGGAGTCTGTCCAAGCCGGCGGACTTCCTGGTCGCAGAGGGGGTGATCGACGACATCTGCCACGAGGGCCTCCGCATCTGCTCCGCAAGGAAGGCGTCTCCTTTCAACGCCTGAAGGCCTGGAAGACCTCCCGCGACCCGGACTACGCGGCCGGGAAGGCCCGCGTCGAGCACCTCTACACGATCGCCGACGGGGAGGTCCTGCCCGAGGAAGACGAGCCCGAAGTCATCTTCGGCATGGACGAGTTCGGCCCGCTCAACCTCATGCCCCACCCCGGGAAGCAGTGGGCCGAGCGCGGCGGCAAGCACAAAAACCCCGACCGTGAGCCGCGCCGCAGGCGGCGGGCGACCTACAACCGCTCGGCGGAGTACGGCACCTGTTCGCCGCCCTGGACCTGGCCAAGGACAAGCTCTACGGCCACATCAAGCCGGTCGAGCGGCGGACGCAGTTCCTGGAGTTCTGCCGCTACCCGCGCACCCTCTACCCGGACAAGGACCGTATCGCGATCGTCTGCGACAACTTCTCCCCGCACCTGACCACGAAGAAGTGCCAGCGGGTCGGCACCTGGGCCGCGGCTCGTCGACAGGGCGAACGTTGCCTGATGCGGCACTAGCCAGCCGGCGGAGCAGTCGTTGCGTGTGCCGGGAGCCGTGTGCCGGGGGCCGATGGAACGAGGGGGGCTGGGAGGCGAGGAGCCGGGACCGGGGAGGCGGGAAGACGAGGAGTGGGGAAGGCGAGGAGCCGGGACCCGGGGAGGCGGAAAGACGGGGAGGCGGGAAGGGGAGAAGTGGGGAGGCGAGGGGCGCCGGGGTGTTCACCTGTCTCTGTCGGAGTGTGCGCTCATCCCGTCGCCGCCGGGATCTCGGCGAGGGCGACCGCTCTGCGTTCGCGCCGGGACACCTCGCAGGCCTCCGCGATCCGCAGGGCCTGGAGGGCCTCGCGGCCGTCACAGGGGTTGGCGCGGGTGCCCCGGACGACGTCCACGAAGGCGTTCAGCTCGGCCTCGTAGGCTGGCCCGAAGCGCTCCAGGAACCCCGACCACGGCTTGTCCGCGGCGGGCGGCCCGGTGGGCTCGGTGGACGCGATCGGCGTGCGGTCGTCCAGCCCGACGACGATCTGGTCGAGTTCCCCTGCCAGTTCCATCCGGACGTCGTAGCCGGCTCCGTTCAGCCGCGTCGCGGTCGCCGTGGCGAGGGCGCCGTCGTCGAGGGTGAGCAGCGCGGCCGCCGTGTCCACGTCCCCCGCCTCACGGAACATCGAGGGCCCGGCGTCGGACCCGGCGGCATAGACGTCCGCCACTTCCCGCCCGGTCACCCAGCGCAGACAGTCGAAGTCGTGAACGAGCGCGTCCCGGTAGATCCCGCCGGACACCGGCAGCCAGGCGGCCGGCGGCGCCGACTGGTCGGACGTCAGCGCCCGGACCGTGTGCAGCCGCCCGAGCCGCCCCGAGCGCACCGCCTCCCGGGCTCCCGTGTACCCCGCGTCGAAGCGGCGCTGGAAGCCCATCTGAAGGATCGTTCCAGCGGCTTCGACCTCGGCGATCGCCTGTAAGGTCCCGGCCAGGTCCAGGGCGATCGGCTTCTCGCAGAAGACCGGCAGGCCCGAGCGTGCTGCCCGACCGATCAGTTCGGCGTGGGCCGAGGTCGCCGTCGTGATCACCACGGCGTCCACGCCCCAACGGAAGATCTCGTCCACCCCTGGGGCGGCCGTCTCGCCCAGCCGCAGCGCGAGCTCCTGGGCCCGCGCGGGGTCCGCGTCCGTCAGGATCAGGGATCCGACCTCGCGGTGACGGCTGAGTGTGTTCGCATGAATGGTGCCTATGCGGCCCGTCCCGATGACCCCGATGCGCATGAAACAAAAGTGGCGTCGCAGGCCGCACGATGTCAATGCGTATGTCCGGACAACCGAACTACACAACTTCCCGTCAACCGGTCGCGGAGCTACGCTCGGGCCGTGCCGAAACCAGAAGTGGACCCGACTGTGCAGCTAGAACTACGTGTGGACCGAAGCTCTCCGGTGCCGTTGTACTTCCAGCTGGCCCAGCAGCTGGAGGCCGCGATCGAGCACGGATCGCTCACTCCCGGCAGTCTGCTGGGCAACGAGATCGAGCTGGCGGCACGGCTCGGCCTGTCCCGACCCACCGTCCGCCAGGCGATCCAGTCCCTCGTCGACAAGGGCCTGCTGGTGCGCCGGCGCGGCGTCGGCACACAGGTCGTGCACAGCCAGGTCAAGCGCCCGCTGGAACTCAGCAGCCTCTACGACGATCTGGAGTCGGCCGGGCAGCGTCCGGCGACGACGGTCCTGGTCAACACGGTGGTACCGGCGTCCCCCGAGGTCGCGGCCGCGCTCGGGGTGGCCGAGGGCAGCGACGTCCACCGGGTGGAGCGGCTGCGGCTGGCGCACGGCGAGCCGATGGCCTTCCTGTGCAACCACCTGCCGTCCGGGCTGCTCGACCTGGACACCGACCAGCTGCAGGCGACCGGCCTGTACCGCCTGATGCGAGCCGCCGGGATCACCCTGCACAGCGCCCGGCAGTCGATCGGCGCGCGCGCCGCCACCGCCGCGGAGGCCGAGCGGCTCGCCGAGGACGAGGGCGCCCCGCTGCTGACCATGCAGCGCACCACGTTCGACGACACCGGCCGGGCGGTCGAGTTCGGCGACCACATCTACCGGCCGAGCCGCTACTCCTTCGAGTTCCAGCTGCTCGTGCGCCCTTGAGCTCTGTCCCCTCGCTCCGGGCCCCCTGGTCCCCGGGCCCTGGTCCGTGGTCCCTGGCTCCTGGCTCCTGGCTCCTGGTCCCTGGCCCCTGACTCCTGGCTCCTGCCCCGTGGTCCCGGAAGTCCTTGACGGCCTTTGAGGGGCAGCGGGAGACCCGGGCGCATTCGAGGCCTTGACGCGGGCTTTCCACATGGGTCGCATTGTCCGGACAAAGCGGCCGGACATCGTGCCGATCCGCGACCCGCGAGGGAGCGCGCAGGCCTCGCCGTGCGGTGGGAGCGCCCCGGCCGCACCGCGGCAGGGCAGGAGCGGCGCCGATCTGCGGCTTCGCCATGCGGGCCACGCCCCGCTCGGCACCGGGCACGAGGGTGAGGCAGAATCGGCGGCGATGAGCACCTACGGCAACTTCAGCGCCCCCATCGGCTCCCGCCGCGCCCCCGCACTTCGCACGGTGGGCACGAGGGAGCGCCGCTCGCACCTCACCGCGCCCCGCGTGCCGACGGTCGGCATCGACATCGGCGGCACCAAGGTGATGGCGGGCGTGGTCGACGCCGACGGCAACATCCTGGAGAAGCTCCGCACGGAAACCCCGGACAAGTCCAAGAGCCCGAAGGTCGTCGAGGACACCATCGCCGAGCTCGTCCTGGACCTGTCCGACCGGCACGACGTGCACGCCGTGGGCATCGGCGCGGCCGGCTGGGTCGACGCCGACCGCAACCGCGTCCTGTTCGCACCCCACCTGTCCTGGCGCAACGAGCCGCTGCGCGACCGTCTCTCCGGCCGGCTCTCGGTGCCCGTCCTGGTGGACAACGACGCCAACACCGCCGCCTGGGCCGAATGGCGTTTCGGCGCGGGCCGCGGCGAGGACCACCTCGTCATGATCACGCTCGGTACCGGCATCGGCGGCGCGATCCTGGAGGACGGCCAGGTCAAGCGCGGCAAGTACGGCGTCGCCGGAGAGTTCGGCCATATGCAGGTCGTGCCCGGCGGCCACCGTTGCCCGTGCGGCAACCGCGGCTGCTGGGAGCAGTACAGCTCGGGCAACGCGCTGGTCAGGGAGGCGCGCGAGCTGGCCGCCGCCGACTCGCCGGTGGCCTACGGGATCATCGAGCACGTCAAGGGGAACATCGGCGACATCACCGGCCCGATGATCACCGAGCTGGCCCGCGAGGGCGACGCCATGTGCATCGAGCTGCTGCAGGACATCGGTCAGTGGCTCGGCGTCGGCATCGCCAACCTGGCCGCCGCCCTCGACCCGTCCTGCTTCGTGATCGGCGGCGGTGTCTCGGCCGCCGACGACCTGCTGATCAGCCCCGCGCGCGACGCCTTCAAGCGCCAGCTCACCGGGCGCGGCTACCGTCCCGAGGCGCGGATCGTCCGCGCGCAGCTCGGCCCCGAGGCCGGCATGGTCGGGGCCGCCGACCTGGCCCGCCTGGTCGCCCGCCGGTTCCGGCGCGCCAAGCGCCGCCGTGTGGAACGCTTCGAGCGTTTCGAACGGTTCACCGAGGCGGCCCGCCGTACCCAGGACACGGCCTGACCGGCCCTGTCGACCCGCCCCGGCCCCGGCACGACCGCCGGACCGCCCCGCACGACCTCGGACGCCGTATGACACCCTCGCTGCCCCATCAGGCCGCGTCTCCCGACGAGCCGTCGAGCCCGTCGGAGGACCGTCGGCACGTGATCCGCCGCAGGGCGCTCACCTTGTTGATCATCGTTCTGCTCATCGGCGTCCCGGCCGGCTACCTGGTGATCTCCGCCAACCAGAGCCGCGACAGCGGCAAGGACAAGGAGGCGAAGTACTCGGCCACCGGCCTGACCGAGGGCTGGCCGTCGAAGGTGCAGCGCCGGCTGTACCAGGTGCCGATCCCGCACCCGTCGAACCAGGTCGCCTACTACGAGACGAACAACTGGAAGACCAGCCGGCTGTACGCGCAGTTCCAGACCACGCACACCGGCCTCGACCAGTTCCTCGCGGACATCGGCGTCAGCCGGGCCGATCTGAAGAAGGGCGACATCGCCATCAGCGCCCGCGACCAGCAGATCACCGGCTGGAAGTTCACCGGGCCCGGCTCCCGCCCCGGCGACTACTTCGGCCTCGTGCGCGCGCAGAAGAACCCCGACCCCACGCTGGACGTCGTGGTGAACACGGGCAACGCGACCTACCCCTTCGTCTACGTCGTCTCGCGCACCGTCCCTTGACCTGACCTGACCTGACCTGACCGGGCCCGGCTCCGCCCGGTTGACGGAACCGGGGAACCGGAAGGCGGCCGGGGCCCCGGCGCCCAGGTCCGGCAGGCCGCCGGGGCCGATTGTCGGACCCCGCCCGTAGAGTCGGAGACGACTGATCCGACACACGGGCGGGAGGTGGACACACGGCATGAGCGCCCTGCTCGACGGCACGACGCCGGCGGAGGCCGAAGCCGTCTCCGTGCGGCTCGCCGCCGTCTTCCTGCCCGCGCCTCTCCCGCGTGAGGGCCGCGTCGCCTTCTGGGACCCGGCGGACGGCACGCTGCCCGCCACGAAGGGCGCGGAGCGCACGGAGCTCACCGTCGTCCGTCGCCACGGCTCCTCGATCCGCAGCGGGCAGACCCCCGCCCTGTCCCTGCCCCTCGACGCGGCGCTCCCGCTGCTGGTGCGCGCCCGCCGCGACCCCGCCGCCCACCCGGCCACCGCCTGCTGGGGCGCGGCCGCCCTGCACGCGCTGCGGCTCACCGCCCGCGGCCGCCTGCTGCCCGGCCTGACGCCCACCGGGCACGACGCGTGGCGGGCCGGCCCCCTGGATCCGGAGGACGTCGCACACCTGCGCGCGGTCGCCGCCGCGCTCCCGTACGAGGGCCACGCCGTGCCGCTCCCGGGCGCGGGCCCGCTCCGGCTGCCGAAGCCGGAAGCCCTGATGCGGTCCTTCCTGGACGCCGTCGCGGACACCCTGCCCCGCACGCCCGCCGCGCCGCACGCGTGCGGAAAGCCGTTCGCGGACCGTCGGCCCCAACGGCTGCCGGGCGCGCACGACTGGGCCGCCGAGGTCGCCGCCGGCATGGACGCGGGCGTGCGGATCTCGCTCCGCCTCGACCTGTCCGCGTACGACATGTTCGACGTGTCCGACGACGGCGGGCGGGCGCGTGGCGCCGGCGCCGCGATCGTCCAGGTGCACAGCCTCGCCGACCCCACCCTGGTGACCGACGCGGCTGCCCTGTGGGCGGGCGAGGCCGACGCCGCCTTCGGCGCACGCGCCCGCGTGGACGCCGCCCTCGCCGTCCGGCGCGCGGCCCGCGTCTGGCCGCCGCTCGCCCGGCTCGCCGAACAGGACGCCCCGGACGTCCTGGCCCTGTCCGAGGACGAACTGAACGATCTGCTCGGCGTGGCGGCCACCCGGCTGGCGGCGGCCGGGGTGGCCGTGCACTGGCCGAGGGACCTGGCGCAGGACCTCAGCGCTGCCGCCGTGGTGCGGCCGGCGCCCGGCTCGGCGACCGACGGCACCGGCTTCTTCGAGAGCGAGGACCTGCTGCAGTTCCGCTGGCAGCTGGCGCTGGGCGGCGACCCGCTCAGCGAGGCCGAGATGGACATGCTGGCGGAGGCCCACCGCCCGGTGGTCCGGCTCCGCGACCAGTGGGTCCTGGTCGACCCGGCGCTGGTGCGCAAGGCCCGCAAGCGCGAACTGGGCCTGCTGGACCCGGTCGACGCCCTGTCCGTGGCCCTCAGCGGCACCGCCGAGGTCGACGGCGAGAGCGTCGAGGCGGTTCCCGTGGGAGCCCTGGCCGCCCTGCGCGACCGTCTCACCACCGGGGTGCACCCGGCCGAACCGCCCGCCGGCCTGCACGCCACTCTTCGCGACTACCAACTGCGCGGCCTGGCCTGGCTGGACCTGATGACGTCCCTCGGGCTCGGCGGCTGCCTCGCCGACGACATGGGCCTCGGCAAGACGATCACCGTCATCGCCCTGCACCTGAAGCGCTCCCGCACCGAGCCGACCCTGGTGGTCTGCCCGGCCTCCCTGCTGGGCAACTGGCAGCGCGAGATCAACCGCTTCGCGCCCGGCGTCCCCGTCCGCCGCTTCCACGGCGCCGACCGCAGTCTGGCGGACCTGCCCGGCGGCTTCGTCCTCACCACGTACGGCACGATGCGCTCGGCCGCCCCGGCCCTGGCCGACCGACCCTGGGGCATGGTCGTCGCGGACGAGGCCCAGCACGTGAAGAACCCCTACTCGGCGACCGCGAAGGCCCTGCGCACCATCCCGACCCCCGCGCGCGTGGCTCTGACCGGCACTCCCGTCGAGAACAACCTCTCGGAGCTCTGGGCCCTGCTCGACTGGACGACTCCGGGACTCCTCGGCCCCCTGAAGTGCTTCCGCGCCCGGCACGCGCGCGCGGTGGAGAACGGCGAGGACGACCAGGCGGTGGAGCGCCTCGCCCGCCTGGTGCGCCCGTTCCTCCTGCGCCGCAAGAAGTCCGACCCCGGCATCGTGCCCGAGCTGCCGCCCAAGACGGAGACCGATCACCCCGTCCCGCTCACCCGTGAACAGGCGGCGCTGTACGAGGCGGTGGTGCGCGAGTCCCTGCTGGCCATCGAGACGGCGGACGGCATCGCCCGCCGTGGCCTGGTGCTGAAGCTCCTGGGCGCGCTGAAGCAGATCTGCGACCACCCCGCGCTCTACCTCAAGGAGGAGGGCGCCTCCGTGGGGGACGCCCTGGCCGCCCGCTCCGGAAAACTCGCCCTGCTGGACGAACTGCTGGACACCCTCCTCGCCGAGGACGGGTCGGCGCTCGTCTTCACGCAGTACGTCGGCATGGCCCGCCTGATCAGCGCCCACCTGGCCGCCCGCGCGGTTCCGGCCGAACTGCTGCACGGCGGAACTCCGGTGCCGGAGCGGGAACGCATGGTGGACCGCTTCCAGAGCGGCGCGACCCCGGTCCTCGTCCTCTCCCTGAAGGCCGCGGGCACGGGCCTCAACCTCACCCGCGCCGGGCACGTCGTCCACTTCGACCGCTGGTGGAACCCGGCGGTGGAGGAGCAGGCCACCGACCGCGCCTACCGCATCGGCCAGACCCAGCCGGTCCAGGTGCACCGCCTCATCACCGAGGGCACGGTCGAGGACCGCATCGCCGAGATGCTCCAGGTCAAGCGCGCGCTGGCCGACGCGATCCTCGGCTCCGGCGAGTCGGCCCTCACCGAACTCACGGACCGTGAACTGTCCGACCTGGTCAGGCTGCGCAGGGAGACGTGATGGCGGCGACGGACGACGAGCGGCGCGACGAGCAGAAGAACCCGGCCGAGACCGCCCCCGCCGACGCGAGCCCGGACGAGACCGGCACGGATGGGGCCGGGACAGGTGAGGTGGGCCAGGAGCAGGGCTCCAGCCCGGCGGACGAAGCACGCCGTGCGCTGAGGGCGGCTCGGGAACGCAGGCAGGAACAGCCGCTCAGGCAGCCGCCGACGCGGGCGCAGAGGCCCAAGCCGCCACGGACCCCGACCCATGAACCGACTCCGCGGCAGCCGCAGGGGCAGCCGCCGGTGGGGCCGTACCGGCCGGAGTCGGCCGAAGGGCCCTCACCGGAAAGCTCGCAGCGGCCCGAGGACCGGCCGGGGGATCCGGGGGAGCCGGGTGAGCCCGCACCCCGACCGGCCGACGCCGCCCGCGCGGCCCTGCGGCGCGCGCCGAACCCGCCGTCCGCGGCCGCCACGCCTCCCGTGACGACCGTGCCTCCCGCGGCCGCCACGCCTCCCGTGACGAGGGTGGCTCCCGCGGCCCCCACGCCCCCCGGGTCGGAGACCTCACCGGCCGCTCCCAGCCCCGAGTCGGCTGCCGCTGAGGCAGCGGACGGCTCACCGGCGTCGCCGACGGCACCGGCATCCGAAGGGGCGGACTCCCCGCACATCCCGACCGGGACGACGGCCCCGACCGGGTCGCGCCCCGGGGACGTCGCCCGCGAGGCGCTGCGAGCGGCCCGCGCGCAGGCGCGGCAGGATCAGGCCGACTCGGGGGAGCGGGCCGGTCAGGAGACCGCGGCGCGCAAAGGCCCGCGCCCTCGTTCTCGCCCCCACCCCGACACCCGCCCCGCCGAAGACCGGCGACCGGGAGTCAGCACCCCCGACCCCGTCGCCGGTGAACGGGCCCGTGCGGTGAGGGAGATGCTCGCCGGCGCGTTCCGGATGCCGTCCGGGGAGACGGCCGTCCCCGACACCGAGGGGAACGCCGGGGCGACCTCGGAAGGAGACTCGTCACCACTCGCCGACGAGGCAGACGCGTCCCCCTGGCCCACTGGTGCGGACGCGGACTCTTCCGGCGCCGAGGCGTTCGCGCCCCGTTGGTCCACCGAGGCGAACGCGGACTCTTCGGCCGCGTCGGTCGTGGGGGACAGCGCACCGCCGCAGGATCAGGTCGGCGAGCCGAGCGTGGCTTCGTCGGTCGCGGGGGACAGCGCACCGCGACCCGCTCAGGCCGCCGAGTCGCCCCGGACCGCCCGTCGCTCCATGGCCGCCCCCTCCCGGGACGGCGACCACCGCCGCACCTTCCCCGCGTTCCCGCCCCGCACCGGCGGTTCCTTCGCCGAGACCTGGTGGGGCAACGCCTGGGTCACCGCGCTCGAAGAAGGCGCCCTGGACGTCAAGCGGCTGGCGCGCGGGCGCGGTTACGCCGAGCAGGGAAACGTGGACGCGATCACGGTCACGCCCGGGCTCGTCCTGGCGTACGTGCAGGGCAGCCGCCCTCGCCCCTACCGGGTGCAGGTCCGGCTGCGCACACTCGGGGACGACGACTGGGAGCGCTTTCTGGACGCCGCCGTGGAGCGCCCCGGACACATCGCGGCGCTGCTCGACAAGGAGATGCCCGAGTCCCTCGCCGACTGCGGGGTGCCGCTGCTGCCCGGACCCGGGGACCTCGAGCCGCACTGCAGCTGTCCCGACCGCGGTCACCCCTGCAAGCACGCGGCAGCCCTCTGCTACCAGACCGCGCGTCTCCTGGACGCCGACCCCTTCGTGCTGCTCCTGCTGCGAGGCAGGGGCGAGCGCGAGGTGCTGGACGCGCTGTCCCGTCGTAACGCCACCCGCGCGGCCCGCGCCGCGCAGGAGCAGCAGCCGGAGCCCC
Source organism: Streptomyces sp. NPDC037083 (assembly GCF_055606485.1). NCBI lineage: Bacteria > Bacillati > Actinomycetota > Actinomycetes > Kitasatosporales > Streptomycetaceae > Streptomyces > Streptomyces sp. NPDC037083. The sequence continues at coordinate 248,832 of NZ_JBVJSQ010000004.1, forward strand.
TGCCGGGTGTACGGGCCGCGGAGGCGCTGGCCGAGCGCCGACTCCCGCCTCTTCCCGCTCCGTTGCCCGTGCCCGCGCACCCCGAGCAGCCCCCGGCGTACCCGTCCGCCCCGAACGGTCCCGACTCCTTCGCGCTGGACCACCTCGCCACCGACGCGGCCGCCCGTGCGCACGCCCTGCTGGTCACCGGCCACGACGAGATCGGGGAACTGACCCTCTGGCAGGACGCCGTACGGCTCGCCGCGTCCCGGCCGGGTTCCGGGCTCACCGCCGCCACCCGTTCCCTCTACGCCTCGCTCGCCTCCGCCGCCGGCCGCACGCCGTCCGAGCTGGCGCGCGCGGTGGCCGCCTGGCGGCAGGGCGGACCGGACGGGTTGATCGTCCTGGAGGAGTCCTGGGATCCGCCTGCCGGACGCTTCGACCGGGCCCGTCCACTTCTCCTCGCCGCCGACCTGCCGGCCTTCCGGCCCCGTCGCAACCATCTCACCCACCCTCGCGGCCACGTCCAACTCCGCCTCGGGCGGGACGGGCTGTGGTACGCGTACGAGTCGGAACCGGGCCACGACGACTGGTGGCCCCGCGGCACCCCCGACCCCGACCCGGTGGGCGCGCTCACGGGCCTGGGCGGCCCCGACGAATTCTGATCCTGCCTTCCCGCGCTGAGCACCCCGCGGGAAGGCAGCGCAGCAAAGCACCGCTGTAAGGCATTGCGAGAAGGCACCGCACCGGCGCTCACCGCACCGGCGCAGTACCTGTCCAGCACTCACCGGTACTGCGCCCACCGGTACGGCGGCCCCCGCATCGCCGCCCTGCTCACAAGGCCCAGGGCAGCTGGATCCTCCCGCCGTCAGGGGCGACCGCCTGCCCGCCGACCGCCATGGCGACGAGGGCCTGCGTGCCCTCGAGCGCCTGGAGCCGGCGGGTGGCGCCGCCCGGGAGGATGACGGCCTGGCCGGCCCTCACCGTCTCGGTCTCGCCGTCGACGGTCACCTCGAAGGCACCGGAGAGCAGCGTCCAGACCTGCTCGCGGTCGATCGAGTGCACGGGGGTCGCGTTGCCGGAGGCCATCTCGACCCGCCACGTACTGAGTTCCTTGCTGCCCTGACTGGGCGCGGCCAGGCCGAACATGGCCGCCGCGGCACTGCGGGTCGTGCGTGCGTCGGTCTCGGTCACCACATACATGTCTGCCCCCTGAATAAAGTTGCTTTACTCGCAGCGAGTAAAGCCGCTGTACTCACCTGTGTCAACATGGGCGGATGGAGACCGACGACCCCCTCGAGCGAGCCGAGCTGAGTTACCTCCTGGGCATGGCGTTCCAGCTGGTGATCTCCGAGTTCGTGCGCAGACTCGACGCCGCCGGCTACGACGACCTGCGCCCCATGCACGGCTTGGCGTTCCAGGCGCTCTACGGCCCCGGGCTCACGAGCACGGAGCTGGCCGAACGGCTCGGAGTCACCAAACAGGCCGCCGGCCAGCTCGTCGACGAGCTGGAGAAGGGCGGTTACGTGGAACGGCGTCCCCATCCGGCGGGCGGGCGGCGCAAGTTGGTGGTGCTGACCGAGCAGGCCCTCAAACACCTCGTCGTGGCGGGGGGCATCCTGCGCGAGCTCGAGGCGGAGCTGGGGACGCGGCTCCAGCGCAAGGGACTCGCCATGCCGCGGGCCGAGCTGGCCGCGGTCGTCCGGGCGCTGGCCGGCGCCGACATCCCGCCGCTGCGCCCCGTCTGGTGACGGTTCCACGGCCGCTCGGACGGGATGCCTCGGCCCGGCCGCCTCGATCCGGTCACGGAAGAAGGCAAGGATCAGCTGATGCCGCCCCCCGACAGCGACCTTCTGTCCGGTGACAGTGACACCCAGATCACCGGGACGACGCGGCGGGTGTGACTTTGTCGGGCGCCACGGCACACCACTGCCTGAGCCAGGAAACACCCTGGTCCTCCTGCACTCCCGCCGAGGGTGGTCGGCCATCGGAAGGAAGGGACTATGAGCGGTCGACCTCACAAGGCGATACGACGAGCCGCCCACACCTTCAGCTCGCCCGGCCCTACCGACGCGCTCCTCGGCACGGATATGCCGTGATGCCGAATCGGGCACCGGCCATCATGATCGGTCTTGAGGGTGAGCGCTTGGGCGGGAGCAGAGTCCGCGCTGTGTGCCCTGATCGTCTCCTGAAGTAGTCACCACCCCAGGGCGATCACGGATCAGCGTCCATTGACCCGGAGGGTAGTGATGTCGCAGAGGACAGCCGCTGCTCCACACACGGCGGGGCACGCCGCTCTCAAGGATGGGGCGCACTGGTGGCGGGGGCGCTCGTCGCTGTTTTTCCCGGCCCAGCCACGCAGAGTACGAACCGTAGGAGGAGCGTTCCGGACCCTTGCGGGTTCCGGAGGAGCGGCCCGCCCGCCGGATCCCGGAACTCGTACCGATCCCTTTCGGCCCAGTGAGTGCCCATTGTTCCGGTTCTACCGAGGCGCCGCGACGATCATGGCCGGCTGCCCCAGCTCCGGACTCATGGCTGAATCCTGCTGTGACGCGCGCAGGTCGGAGGCCTCGGCATGACTCCTCCGAGCCGTCCGATCAAGCCTGACGGACAGCCCCCTGCAGCCGACCCGATCTCACTCGTCCGCAGCCGCGGTTACGCGGTTCTCCTCCTGATCGCGGCGGTCGTCGGCGTCCCGATCTCGGCGGCGGCCTTCGGCTTTCTCGCACTCGTCGACAAGCTCCAGTCGCTCACCTACACCGACCTGCCCAGGGCCCTCGGCTTCCATGGCACGCCCAGCTGGTGGCCCGTACCGCTGCTGGCCGTGGCCGGGCTCCTCGTCGGCCCGATCGTCCGATACCTCCCCGGCAACGGTGGACACGAGCCGGCCCGTGGATTCGTAGCCTCGGGCCCGACCCCGACAGTCAATCTGCCTGGCGTGGCGCTCGCCGCGCTGGCCTCACTCGGCCTCGGAGCCGTCATCGGGCCGGAAGCCCCGCTCATCGCCCTGGGCAGCGGCCTCGCCGTGGCCGTGCTGCGACTGACGCGGAAGTCGTTCCCGAAGCAGGCAACCGGCGTCGTGGGAGCCTCCGGGAGCTTCGCCGCGATCAGTACCCTGCTCGGCTCACCGCTGCTCGGAGCATTCCTGCTCATGGAAATGTCCGGCCTGGGCGGACCGATGCTCGGCGCCATCCTGGTACCCGGACTGCTTGCCTCCGGCATTGGTGCGCTCATCTTCACCGGCCTGGGCTCGTGGACCGGCCTTGGCACCTACTCGCTGACCCTGCCGAACGTCCCCCATGCCACCAGGCCGGACGCCGCCGAGTTCGGCTGGGCGCTCCTGATCGGGGTGGCTGCGGCTCTGCTCGGCGTCGGGATCCGGTGGCTCGCCCTCAGCTTGCTGAGACTGGTCGAACCGCGACGGCTGACGGCCACCGTCCTCGCGGGCGTCGTCGTCGGTGTGATCGCCCTGCTCTACGCTGAGTGGACCGGCCACACGGCTTCGGGAGTCCTGTACTCGGGACAGAGCGCCCTCGGTCCCCTTCTCACCGCGAACGCGCGGTATTCGGCAGGCGCCCTCGTGGTGCTCGTCGCCTGCAAGGCAGTGGCGTACTGCGTGTCCATGGCAGCGTTCCGTGGTGGCCCGGTGTTCCCCGCCATGTTCGTGGGCGCAGCCGGAGGCATCGCACTCTCCCACCTGCCCGGCCTCGGAGTGACTGCTGGGCTCGCGATGGGCGTGGGTGCGATGTCGGTGGCGATGCTCAAGTTGCCCATGACCTCCTTGCTGCTGGCCACCCTGCTTCTGGGCCAGGAGGGGCTTACCGTCATGCCGCTGGTGATCGTGGCGGTAGTGGTCTCCTACGTCCTCACGCTCAGGCTGACCCCATCGCCGACCACCGCACCCGCCACCGAGCAGGACGCAGCCGGGCCGCGGGGCGGCTGAGCTGCCAGGGGTGCGGTCCCCAGCTCGTAACCTCGCGCTGGAGGCCAACGCCCGCCATCGCAAGATCGGCTGGTCAGAGACACTATCGGCGCCCCATCGCGAGTGGGAGGTTCCGGATCCGTCTCATATGCCCCCCGGCTCGCCGTACCCGCACGCCCGTCTCAGCAAGCAAGCTGCCCGGGCCGCATGGCCCCGGGGGCCCGGTTACGGTGCGTCGGGCGTGGCCCGCTCGGTGTGCGCCCGTTGCGGACGTGACCGTCGTCTTCGGCCGGCGCTGCGCCCCCGCGGCGGCACGACGAGCTGCGCGGCGCCGCAGCCGCCGGCACTGCTGACACCAGGGCGGTGGTCTGCAGATCGCCCACCAGGCCGTGGTTGGCGATGGGGGGGGGGAGCAGTCCATGACCGTGCCATCCCAAGGGTTCCGACGCGATCCACTCTCCGGCAGGCCATGTACGGGCCCTTCTCGAGGCCCCGGACAGGGCCGTCGGCCCGCGGATGCCCGAGAGCACAGGCGGCGCGCAACATTCATGGGCCACTACCGTTCGCGGTCTGAGGTTGTGGCGTGAACATGCGGCGTACACCGCCGGGTGGTGCAATGGACATGGTGGCGGGGTGCCCTTGCGCGGAACCGCCCGCAGCGAGTCCGGCCTCGTCGCAGCCGTCCCCGGTCGCGGCCGTCGGCAGACGGTACCGCTGCCAAGATGCTTCCCGTGGGTGGCGAACGATGCGGACGCCCGAATCGCGGGCCCGGGACAGGCTCGGCTACCGGTTGGTTCGCCGTTGACCCGCTCCGCTCGGACATCGTTGGGATCGCCCACTGGACGCGGTGCCCCGCACAGCCGCGTCGGCCGTGCCCCGACCGGCAGGAGGCTCCATGCACAGGGACTCCGGGGCACGCGGTCGCCTCGTACAGCGTTGGTCCGCTCGGCTTGCCCTGGTGGCCGGGCTCGCCGCGGTGGTGATCCTTCTCGTGTTCGCCGGATTCAAGAGCTTCGCGCTCCTGGGCGCCGGGGTGGCCGGGTTGGCCATATCAGGAGCGGGCCTGTGGTGGGCACTGACCCAGCGGGGAATCCGCAGGCTGCTCGCCTTCACCCTGGCCGCCGTCGCCCCGCTTGCGGTGCTGGCGCTCTATGCGTGGGTGGAGCTGCTGTGGGTCGTCCTCGTTTCCGTTGCCCTGTGGGCCGTCGCGGTCCTCGTCGGCAGAGCGGCACTCAGCAGGGACAGGGAGCCGGCCGGGCCCCCGGAGCTGCGGACTGCTCCTCCCGAGCGCCCCTTCCTCATCATGAATCCGCGATCAGGCGGGGGGAAGGTGGGGAAGTTCCAGCTCAAGGAGAAGGCCGAGGCGCTCGACGCCGACGTCCTCCTGCTGGACACAGCCCATCAGCAGGATGTGGTCGCGCTCGCCGACAAGGCGGTCGAAGACGGTGCCGACCTGCTCGGAGTCGCAGGTGGTGACGGCACGCAAGCCCTGGTCGCCGGAGTCGCCGCCAGGCACGGCATTCCCTTCATGGTGATCTCGGCGGGAACCCGCAATCACCTCGCCCTCGACCTCGGCCTGGACCGGGAGGACCCGTCGACCTGTCTGGATGCTCTCACCGACGGCGTCGAACTCCGCATCGACCTCGGTTTCATCGGTGAGCGAGCCTTTGTGAACAACGCGTCCTTCGGCACCTACGCAGCGGTCGTGCAAAGTCCCGCCTACCGCGACGACAAGGTCCGCACCATCCTCGAGACGCTTCCCGACCTGCTGACCCACCGACGCGGTCCCCGGCTGACCGTCCATACCGCTGGCACGGCCATCGACGGACCCCAGGCCGTGCTCGTCAGCAACAACCCCTACCGGATGGACGACCTCGTCGGCCTCGGACGCCGTGAGGTCCTGGATTCAGGCGCCCTCGGCGTCCTGGGCGTCAACGTCGACAACGCCGCGCAGGCAGCCGAGTTGCTCGCTGAGAAGCACGCGCCCGGCCTCACCAGCCTGACCGCTCAGGAGGTCGTCATCGATGCGGACGAGCCCGAGATCGAGGCCGGGGTCGACGGTGAGGCACTGACCCTGCCGACGCCCGTACAGTGCACGATCCACCCCCGGGCTCTGCGCGTACGCGTACCACGCCACCGGCCTGGCGTGCCCCTGGCGAAGTCCCCCATGGACTGGCGGCAACTGCGAAAGCTGGCACTGAGTTGAGGAGCCGTTGTCTCGCAGCAGCTGCTCGTCCGGGCCGTAGTCGATGGTCTCCGGCTTGCAGACGTCGAGTAGGTCGGCGCCGCACAGCGCGAGGTGGGCGGGCTGTGCCCGGTTGATGCTCCGCTCGAGCCGGCGAATCGGCCTTCCGGCCTCATCGCGGGCTCGGACATCCGTACAGCCCGCCAGATGGCCGCTGGCAGACCCATGACCTTGCTGATGTCGAGGCGTGTGGTGAACTCGTCGAACGACGTCGGCACTTGCCTCTCGCAGCGGAACAGGACGGCTTCGTCCAGGTAGCACCACCGCATCCCGTCGGCACTCGGTGGGACGGACGCGATCAGCCGGTCCAGCGGTTCCAGATGGCGGGCCACGGCCTCGAACTCCGCAGGCTCGAATGCCAGTGCATCGACGCCGAGCGGTGTCGGCGCCGTGCGGGTCGGGGCGTCAATCGGTCGGTTCCGAAGGGCGGACGCGAGCTCTGTCGCCAACTCCGCCGTCTGGTCGACGACCGTCACCAACCTTCGCAGCGCCACTCCGGCCAGGGGGATGTCGGGCATGGTTCCGCACTACGCGGCGCCACAACCTCCCATTCCGGACACGGCCGCAACGTGCGCGACGGGGCGACCGGCCCGGACACGATCGATCAGGAGTCGTTGGCCGCACCTCAGTCGGGCATTGGGACGGGACCTCTACCGCGAGACTCTGGCCTGTGCCGTCGCCGACCACCTGGCCATCGAGACCGGTGAGTGTGTCGGGTGTCGGTGCGAACACTTCCTGTCGTCAGGGAACGTCAGTTGTCGAGTGGTCGCGCTTAGCGGTCGGGTTCGAACGCGGAGGCCCCGTGTGGTGTGAGGGGCGGGAGGATGGGCGGGTGCTGTCCCGGGCCTGGGCGTCTGACTCATGATTTCTCCGACCGAAGTGTCCTGGTGTCACAGTGTCGGCCGTTGGCCGGGGATGGCGCGTTGTCGGTACCGGGCCGGCGGGGTGTGCCCCGACAGGGGCCTGCCGCTCGTTGTGGCGTCCTCACGAGTCCGACCGCCCGACGCGGCCCGGTACCGGCAACGCGATGCGTCATCGGACCGGAAGGGGGAACGGGCATGTCCAGTTCGGTCATGTCGAGTACGGCGCCTGCTCCGCGGGCCCGTCGTCGCCCTGTGGGGGAGGTGGTGTGGGGAGTGGACACGCACCGGGATGCGCATGTGGCTGCGGTGCTCTCCGAGACGGGGACGGTGCCGGCCACCGGCGAGTTCCCGGCCACTGCGGCGGGATACCGGGATCTGCATCAATCGTGGTGGCGACCGTCAGGCCAATGCCGCGCTGCATCGCATCGTGTTCACCCGTCTGAGGGGCGACCCGCGCACCCAGGACTACTATGAGCGCCGCATCAAGGAGGCAAGACCCGACGTGAAATCGTCCGTCGCCTCAAGCGCTACGCTGCCCGGGAGGTCTTCCACCTGGTAGGACAGCTCAGGCCAGGACCCTGCTCATAGGGGCTGTTGTGACAGATGAGAGGCTCAGACGGGTGAGCGCGACACCACCGAACACCCTGCAATACCGCTTCGACGGGCCAGAAGACGCCCCGGTCCTGATCCTGGGGCCCTCCCTGGGTACCACATGGCACATGTGGGACCGCCAGGTTCCCGAACTTGCCCAGCAGTGGCGGGTGTTGCGGTTCGACCTGCCGGGCCACGGGGGCGCCCCGGCCTACCCGGCCGGGTCGATCGCCGACGTCGCCGCGCGGCTGCTCGCCACCCTCGACGGGCTCGGGGTGCAGCGCTTCGGGTACGCGGGCTGCGCGTTCGGCGGCGCGGTCGGCGTGGAACTGGCCCTGCGGCACCCCGAGCGGGTCGCCTCCCTCGCGCTGATCGCGGCCTCGCCGCGGTTCGGCACGGCCGACGAGTTCCGCCAGCGTGGGGTGATCGTCCGCACCAACGGCCTGGACCCCATCGCCCGCACCTCGCCCGACCGCTGGTTCACCAGCGGCTTCGCCGCCGCGCAGCCCGCGATCACCGAGTGGGCCGTGCAGATGGTGCGCACCACCGACCCCGGCTGCTACATCGCGGCCTGCGAGGCGCTGGCGGCTTTCGACGTACGGGCCGAGATCGGTCTGATCGGCGTGCCGACGCTGGTCCTGGTGGGCTCCGACGACCAGGTCACCGGCCCCGCCGAGGCGCGCACGCTGGTCGCGGGCATCCCGGACGCCCGCCTGGCCGTCGTTCCCGGCGCCTCGCACCTGGTCCCGGTGGAGCAGCCCGCGGCCGTCACCGACCTGCTGGTCCGGCACTTCTCCACCGCCTGGCAGCCCGCCTACGACACCGGCACCGGACAGACGGCGGTCCCGGGCATCCCCGTCAGAGCGGTGCCGAGCGTGCCCCCGCAGCCGCAGCAGCCCCAGCCCCAGCCCCAGCAGTCCCCGCAGGCCCTGGCCATCGCGGAGATCGCGCCGGCCCCCGTCCTCGCGCCGTCGCAGGTCATGGGCCGCCCCGACCCCTACGACGCCGGTCTGAAGGTGCGTCGCGAAGTCCTCGGCGACGCCCATGTCGACCGGGCGCTGTCGCAGGCCGACGACTTCTCGGGGGACTTCCAGGAGTTCGTCACCCGCTACGCCTGGGGCGAGATCTGGGACCGCCCCGGCCTCGACCGGCGCTCCCGCTCCTGCGTCACGCTCACCGCGCTGGTCGCCGGCGGCCACCTGGAGGAGCTGGCCTTCCACACACGCGCCGCGCTGCGCAACGGTCTCACCCCGGACGAGATCAAGGAAGTGCTGCTCCAGGCGGCCGTCTACTGCGGCGTGCCCGCGGCCAACAGCGCGTTCCGGGTGGCGCAGCAGGTCATCCGGGAGGAGACCACCCCGACCGAGTGAGCGCCCGCCGCGGCCGCCGTGGAGGCAGGATGGAGCCATGAAGCTCACGAAGAAGTCGCACGCCTGCGTCCGTCTCGAGAAGGACGGGCGCACGCTCGTTCTCGACCCGGGCGGATTCAGCGAGCAGGACGCGGCCGTCGGCGCCGACGCGATCCTGGTCACCCACGAGCACCCCGACCACTTCGACGAGAAGCGGCTGCGGGCGGCCCTGGAGGCCGACCCCGCCCTCGAGATCTGGACGCTGAGGTCCGTCGCGGAGAAGATCTCCGCCGCCTTCCCGGGCCGGGTGCACACCGTCGGACACGGCGACACGTTCACCGCCGCGGGGTTCGACGTGCAGGTCCACGGCGAGCTGCACGCCGTCATCCACCCGGACATCCCGCGCATCACCAACGTCGGCTATCTGATCGACGGCGGCCGCGTCTTCCACCCCGGCGACGCGCTCACCGTCCCCGACCGGGCCGTCGAGACGCTGATGCTGCCGGTGATGGCCCCCTGGAGCAAGATCTCAGAGGTCATCGACTACGTCCGCGAGGTCGGTCCGCAGCGCGCCTACGACATCCACGACGCCCTGCTCACCGACCTCGCCCGCCCCATCTACGACAACCAGATCGGCGCCCTCGGCGGCGCGGAGCACCTGCGGCTGGCGCCGGGGGAGAGCACGGCCCTGTGAGTGTCGGTGGGTCCCGGTAGGTTGTGAGGCATGCGCATCGCGACCTGGAACGTGAACTCGATCACCGCCCGCCTGCCGAGGCTCCTGGCCTGGCTGGAGAGCAGCGGCACCGACGTGCTGTGCCTCCAGGAGGCCAAGGTCGCCGAGGCCCAGTTCCCGCTCGACCAGTTGCGCGAACTGGGTTACGAGGCCGCGGTGCACGCCACGGGCCGGTGGAACGGCGTGGCGGTGATCTCCCGCGTGGGCATCGAGGACGTCGTCAAGGGCCTGCCCGGCGACCCCGGCTTCGACGGGGCGCCGGAGCCCCGCGCCATCTCGGCGACCTGCGGTCCGGTCCGCGTCTGGTCGGTGTACGTGCCCAACGGCCGCGAGATCGACCACCCGCACTACGCCTACAAGCTCCAGTGGTTCGAGGCCCTCAAGGCCGCCGTCGCAGGGGACGCGGCGGGCAGCCGCCCCTTCGCGGTGCTGGGCGACTACAACGTCGCCCCGACCGACGACGACGTCTACGACGTGGCGGCCTTCGAGGGCCTCACACACGTGACCCCGGCCGAGCGCGCCGCCCTGGCGTCCCTGCGCGAGGCCGGCCTGTCGGACGTCGTGCCGCGCCCCCTGAAGTACGAGCACCCCTTCACCTACTGGGACTACCGCCAGCTCTGCTTCCCCAAGAACCGCGGTATGCGCATCGACCTGGTGTACGGCAACGAGCCCTTCGCGAAGGCGGTCGAGGACGCGTACGTGGACCGCGAGGAGCGCAAGGGCAAGGGCGCCTCGGACCACGCGCCGGTCGTGGTCGACCTGGACGTGTGACCGACCGCGCCCCCGGCGCCCCGGCCCCGCGCCTCTCGGCATCCCGGCTCCGCGCCTTCCGGCCCCGCGGCGGTCGGTGCCCGTGTTCCGCACGGCCCGCCGTCCCGTGAGGCGGCCGCCAGCGGCGTCGCCTGCCACGGCGCCGTCGCCCGCCTGCGGCACGGTCCGCGCACGGCCGGGCGTCCAGCCGCCGCGAGCGGGTTCCCGCGCCGGACGGCGGGCCGGTCCCCCGCCGACGGCGACGCCCCGCCGCGCCCCGCGACGGCCAAAGCGCCGGGGTCGGCCGCACGACGCGCCCTGCGTGCCGGGGCCGGAATCCGACCCTGAGCACGTGCCAGCGCGCCTGTGGTGCGCATGCCGGGGCGAGTGTCACGCTGGGCTTATGAACATCCCTTTCCTGGGCAACAGGAGCAAGAAGCACCGAGTGGCGGTGCTGGCCGCCGAGGATCCTGAGGGGATCGCCGAACTCCTCTCCGAATGCGAGTTGTTGCGCTCCCACGCCGCCCGGGAGGGGATCGGGCTCGACGACACCGTCGCCTCGTTGGAGGCACTGGACCAGCTCCCCCCGCGCTGGCGCGACGACGAGGAGACCCTGCCCTGGTTCGGCCACGACGCCGGGCTCTATCTGGGGACGGTCGTCGTGCGCACGGTGCCCGGCGCCGCCTGGGCGATCAGGCCCGGCGGGGAGGCGGTGGTCCGGCTGGTGTCCGGCCGTGAGGTCGACGTGGTCGCGGCCGGGATCGAGTGGGCCGCATGCGGAACCCCCGAACTGTCCCAGCTGTACGCGGAGGTCGCCGAGAACTGAGGTGAGGGAGGTAAATACGGCTAATGATCGAAAAGTGCGTGTCGCTTCTTAACCTCAGCTTTATGTGGATAGTTTGCGGCAACCACGACACAGCTGAGAGTGAGTAGGGCTGCGCATGGCCGTCGATCCGCTGATCGAGCTGCGGGACGTCAACAAGTACTTCGGGGAGCTGCATGTTCTGCAGGACGTCAACCTCACCGTCGGCCGGGGGGAGGTGGTCGTCGTGATCGGCCCTTCGGGGTCGGGGAAGTCGACACTGTGCCGCGCCATCAACCGGCTGGAGCCCATCCAGTCCGGGTCGATCATGCTCGACGGGCAGCCGCTGCCGGAGGAGGGCAAGGGCCTGGCGCGACTGCGTTCCGAGGTCGGCATGGTCTTCCAGTCCTTCAACCTGTTCGCCCACAAGACGGTGTTGCAGAACATCTCGCTGGGCCAGGTGAAGGTACGCAAGCGCAAGAAGGACGACGCCGACCGGCGCTCCCGCGAGCTGCTCGAACGGGTGGGCCTCTCGGACCAGGCCGACAAGTTCCCTGCGCAGCTCTCCGGAGGTCAGCAGCAGCGCGTGGCCATCGCCCGCGCCCTCGCCATGGACCCCAAGGCGCTCCTGTTCGACGAGCCCACCTCCGCCCTCGACCCCGAGATGATCAACGAGGTCCTCGAGGTGATGCGGCAACTGGCCAGGGACGGCATGACCATGGTCGTCGTCACGCACGAGATGGGCTTCGCGCGCTCCGCCGCCAACCGTGTGGTCTTCATGGCCGACGGCCGCATCGTCGAGGACCGCACCCCCGAGGAGTTCTTCACCGCCCCGAGCAGCGACCGTGCCAAGGACTTCCTCTCCAAGATCCTCAAGCACTGAGCGACGGCGACGGACACCGAGCCCACCCGCCCCGGCAGCGGCCGGAGATCACTGCTCGCGCAGCGGGACCGACACGTATGACGGGTCGTCCGCCGGCGAGGAGAAGGTCAGCCGCGCGCCGGACGGGTTGTGCTCCATGTAGAGCGGGTCGACCGTGTCGACGACCAGGGCGAGCCGATGCCCCGCCGGGACGTCGTAGGCCGTGGAGAACAGCTCCAGGTCGAGGCCGAACGGCTTGCCCGGCGTACGCCCGTGGAAGGTGTACGGCGCGTTGTCGACCAGCTTGCCGAGGCCGAGCGGCCCCACGTCGTACAGGTACGCGACGAAGGTGCCGCTCTCCTTGGTCGGGGTGAGCGTGGTGTGCAACTTCGCGGTGCCGCGCACCCGTTGGGGTGTGGCGTACTTCTCCGACTGCCACACGGCGGCCCAGCGCCGGGGGAGCAGGGGGATCGAGGCGACGGGGGGCAGCCGGGCGACCTGGTCGAGGATGCTGGAGAGGAAGACGATCCCGCCGTCCGCGCCGGAGTCCACGTTCGTGTGGATCGTGGTGGTGCCGGCGAGCGCCAGCTTCTTGCGCGTCGCGGCCACCGACTTCCAGTCCGGGGAGCCCTCGTAGCCGCCCCCGGTACGGGACTTGAGGCGGACCGGCTGCTCGCGGTCGACGCCGTTGTCCTCGCCCTTGAGATAGTGGTCGAACCAGCGCTCGGTGTCCGTCCACACGTCGTTGGGCAGCCCCAGCAGGCCGGTGATCTCCGCCGTCGCGTGGTCGCCGGGACGGAACTCCAGCCGCTTGGGGCCGGTGAGCTGTTCGTAGAAGGCGGCGGACTGCTGGGGCGGGAAGATCGTGTCCCCCCAGGAGCCGGCGAGCAGCACCGCCGCGCCGTTTCGGTTGAGCTGTTCCGCGTACGTCGCGGGGGAACGTTTCTTCCCCCAGGCCACGAGGTCCTTCTCCTTGGACAGGTCGGCTGCGTAGAAGGCCGAGAAGACCTCCCGCGACTCCGCGCTCTGCCGGCCGGCGACCGTGCCGACGGTGTCGAGCACGGCGGCGGCCTGGACGTGCTGGGTGCGGCCCGAGTAGATCGAGTCGATCAGGTCGCCCCAGCCGCTGAGCGAGGCGACGGCCTTCACCCGGGGGTCGTGGGCGGCCGCCAGGAGACTGATCCCGGCGCCGTAGGAGACGCCTGCCATGCCGATGTGCCGGGAGTCGGCGGGGGTGTTGGCGAGCGCCCAGTCGAGGACCCTGGAGGCGTCGGCCACGTCGTGCGGGCCCGCCACGTCGATCTCCCCGCCGGACTGCCAGAAGCCCCGCACGTTGTAACTGAGCACGACGTAACCGGAGTCGGCGAGCCGTTGAGCCTGGGCGAGGTACTCGACCTGGGGGAAGCCCCAGCTCGTCGGCAGCACGATCAGCGGGTAGCGGCGCGCGCCGCCGACCGCGGCCGGTGTGACGACGTTCGCCTTGAGGACGGTGCCGTCGTCCCCGGCGATGTCGACGAAGCGCACGCTGTTCGCGGCGGCGTGGGCCGCGGGCGCCAGGCCGAGGACGCCACCGGCGATCAGGGAGGCGGAGACGGCGCCCGCGGCGGTCGTGCGCAGAGCCCTGCGGTGCTGTCCCACGGTTCACTCCTCAACTTGCCGCGCTGCAAAGTGACCCGACGGTAACCGGAAGGGCGAACCGCAGGTAACCCACCGGTAAGTTACGTGGGAGTAACGATTGTTGTGGCCGGCAGGGGCGCTTGGGCCGCCCGTGTCACGTCGTCGACCAGCTCGACCACATCGGGGCCGTACGCCTGGGAGTTGATCACCTTCAGCAACAGGACGAAGGAACCGTTGCCGTGCTTGCGGGCCAGACGCTCGTGATTGCGCACCAGATAGCGGGTGGCGGCCTGGTTGTTGATCGCGCGCTGGCCGCAGAACAGGAACACCGGCCGCCCACCGCGTCGTTGGCCGGCGGTGAGGCGGGCCAGCAGGACGTACTCGGTGACGCCCGGGTCCATGCGGTAGTGCTCGCCGCCGATCTGGAACTCCAGCCGGTCCGGCCCCGGTTCCCGGTCGGTGTTGACGCGCACCCCCGGCAGCATGGCCTGGAGGTGGGCCGCCATGCGCCGGTTGGAACCCGGACCGCCGACGCAGAACTCCGTTCGCTCTCCGAAACCCTGCCGGGCCGCGTCCTGGGTGACCACCTCGGCGCCCGCCCCGCAGTCCTTGACGAGCGCGGCGAGCTCCAGGAGCGCGAACACGTCGTGCCGGTGCACGGCGAGGTCGGCGCTGCCCGCGTCGCGGTTGACGACGAGCAGGCACTCCGAGTTCACGGGCAGCCCGAAGAACGCCTGCTTGCGCCGGAGTTTCCGGCGCCACAGATAGGTCCGGGCCGCCCAGCCGAGCGTGGCGCTGATGCCCGCAGCGATCACACCCAGGACGATGTTGCGCAGGTCGTCGTTCATGGGCGCGCATGGTAGCGGGCGGGCGCCCCTGAGGCGTACCCGTGTTCGAGGTGTGGCAGTCGTATGACAGTGCCCGCAAGGATGCTGTCGGGGCCACCCGAATCTGGTTACGCTGCGCGGACGGTCCTGGACTGGAGGTACGGATGCGTCGCCCTGTCGCGCGGAAACTGTCGGTCCTGGCGGTCTCGGCCGCCGTGGTCACGGTGGGGGCGGCCGCGCCACCCGCCGCCCAGCGAACGGCTGTCGAGAAATCCCCGGTCGCCGTCGGCTACGGCGGCGCCGTCGCCAGTGTCGACGCGGACGCCTCGGCCGCCGGCATCGAGGTGCTGAAGAAGGGCGGCAACGCCGTCGACGCGGCCGTCGCCACCGCCGCCGCCCTCGGCGTCACCGAGCCCTACTCCTCCGGCATCGGAGGGGGCGGCTACTTCGTCTACTACGACGCCCGCTCCCGCACGGTGCACACCATCGACGGCCGCGAAACCGCCCCGCTCAGCGCCGACTCCGGACTCTTCCTGGAGAACGGCAAGCCGCTCGCCTTCGCCGACGCCGTCAGCAGCGGCCTGAGCGTCGGCACCCCGGGCACGCCCGCCACCTGGGCGACCGCCCTGAGGAAGTGGGGCAGCGAACGGCTCGACACGGTCCTCCGGCCCGCCGAGCGCATCGCCCGCGACGGCTTCACCGTCGACGAGACCTTCCGCTCCCAGACCGCCGCCAACGAGACCCGCTTCCGCTACTTCCCCGACACGGCCGAGCTGTTCCTGCCCGGCGGCCGGCTCCCCGTCGTCGGATCGACGTTCAAGAACCCCGATCTCGCGCGCACCTACAAGGAGTTGGGGAAGAAGGGCGTCGACGCGATCTACCGCGGCGACCTCGGCGAGGACATCGTCTCCACGGTGAACCACCCGCCCGTGGACCCGGCTTCGGGCTGGAAGGCCCGGCCCGGCGAGCTGTCCGCCAAGGACCTCGCGGCCTACCGCGCCAAGCTCCAGGCGCCCACCAGGACCTCGTACCGCGGACTGGGCGTCTACTCCATCGCTCCCTCCTCGTCGGGCGGCACCACGGTCGGCGAGGCCCTCAACATCCTCGAGCGGACGAACCTCGCGAAGGCGAGCGAGACGCAGTACCTGCACCACTTCATCGAGGCGAGCCGGATCGCGTTCGCGGACCGGGGGCGCTGGGTCGGCGACCCCGCCTTCGAGGACGTCCCCACCCAGCAGCTCCTGTCGCAGAGGTACGCCGACTCGCGGGCGTGCCTCATCAAGGACGACGCGGTCCTCACCAGCCCCGTGGCGCCCGGCGACCCGCGCCACCCGGCCGCCTGCAACACCGGCGGGACGGCCGCGCCGACGACGTACGAGGGCGAGAACACCACGCACCTGACCGTCGCCGACAAGTGGGGCAACGTCGTCGCCTACACGCTCACCATCGAGCAGACCGGCGGCAGCGGCATCACCGTCCCGGGCCGCGGCTTCATCCTGAACAACGAGCTGACGGACTTCTCCTTCGCCCCCGCCAACCCGGCCGTCCACGACCCGAATCTGCCCGGCCCCGGAAAGCGGCCGCGCTCGTCGATCTCGCCGACGATCGTCCTCGACCGGCACGACAAGCCGGTGGTGGCGCTGGGCTCGCCCGGCGGCGCGACCATCATCACCACTGTGCTGCAGACCCTGACCGAGTTCCTCGACCGCGGGCTGCCGCTCGTCGACGCGATCGCCGCGCCGCGCGCCAGCCAGCGCAACGCCGCCCAGACGGAGCTGGAGCCCGCGCTGTACAACGACACCAGCCCCACCGGCCTGCGGGCCCGCCTGGAGGCCATCGGGCACTCCTTCAAGCTGAACCCCGAGATCGGCGCGGCGACGGGCGTGCAGCGGCTGCCGAACGGCAAGTGGCTGGCCGCCGCCGAGACCGTACGGCGCGGTGGCGGCTCGGCGCAGGTGGTCCGCCCGGCGCCGTAGGGCTCAGAGCTCGGCGGTGGGGACGGGCGGCTGCGTACGGAACGCGAGCCGCCCGTCCTCGACGTCCACCGTGATCCGGTCGCCCTGCGCGACCCGCCCGTCGAGCAGCAGCCGGGAGAGCTGGTTGTCGACCTCGCGCTGGATCGTGCGGCGCAGCGGCCGGGCCCCGTACTCGGGCTGGTAGCCGCGCTCGGCGAGCCAGTCGACGGCCGCACCGGTGAACTCGGCCGTGATGCCCTGCGCCTGCACCAGCCGGCGCGTCCTCTCCAGCAACAGGTCGGTGATCTGCCGCAGTTGCTCGCTCGTGAGCTGGCGGAAGACGACGATCTCGTCGATCCGGTTGAGGAACTCCGGCCGGAAGTGCTCGCGCAACGGGCGCAGGATCTGCTCGCGCCGCGCCTCCTCGTCGGCGTCCGCGCCGCCCGGGCCGAAGCCGATGCCGGCGCCGCGCCGGGTGATCGCCTCCGAGCCCAGGTTGCTGGTCATCACGATGACCGTGTTGGTGAAGTCCACCGTGCGGCCCTGGGAGTCGGTGAGCCGCCCGTCGTCGAGGACCTGCAGCAGGATGTTGAAGACGTCCGGGTGCGCCTTCTCCACCTCGTCCAGCAGGAGCAGGGAGTAGGGGTGCCGGCGGACGACCTCCGTCAGCTGTCCCGCCTCCTCGTGGCCGACGTAGCCGGGCGGGGCGCCCACCAGGCGGCTGACGGTGTGCCGTTCCTGGTACTCGCTCATGTCGAGACGGACCATGCGCTCCTCGCTGCCGAACAGCACCTCGGCGAGCGCGCGGGCCAGTTCCGTCTTGCCCACGCCGGTCGGGCCGAGGAACAGGAAGCCGCCGATCGGCCGGTCCGGGCTGGCGAGCCCCGCACGCGAGCGCAGCACCGCGTCCGCGACGACCCGCACGGCCTCCTCCTGGCCGACGACCCGCTCGTGCAGGTGTTCCTCGAGGCCTAGCAGCCGGTCCTTCTCCTCCTGCGTGAGGCTCGCGACCGGGATGCCGGTCTGCCGGGACACCACCTCGGCGATCGCCTCCGCGGTGACCTCGAGATGCCGGCCCTCGTCGGCCGCCTCCTCGCCGCTCGCCTCCGCGATGCGCTGCCGCAACTCGACGATCCGGTCCCGCAGCCGGGTGGCCTCCTCGTACTGCTCGTCCGCGGCCGCCTGGTCCTTGTCACGCGCGAGCTGCTCCACCTCGCGCTCCATGGCCCGTACGTCGGTGCCCTTCGTGCGGGCGCCGAGCCGCACCCGGGCGCCCGCCTGGTCGATCAGGTCGATCGCCTTGTCGGGCAGGCGGCGGTCGGTGAGATAGCGGTCGGACAGTTCCACCGCCGCGTGGAGGGCCTCGTCGGTGTAGCGGACCTGGTGGTGGGCCTCGTACCGGTCGCGCAGTCCGCGCAGGATCTCCAGCGCGTCCGCGACGGACGGCTCCGGGACGAGGATCGGCTGGAAACGGCGGGCGAGCGCGGCGTCCTTCTCGATCCGCCGGTACTCCTCCAGCGTGGTCGCGCCCACCACGTGCAGCTCGCCGCGCGCCAGCGCCGGCTTGAGGATGTTGCCGGCGTCCATCGAGCCGCCTTCGCCGCCTCCGCCCGCGCCGACGACCGTGTGCAGTTCGTCGATGAAGACGATCAGCCGGTCGGAGTGGGAGCGGATCTCGTCGACGATGGTGTTCAGCCGCTCCTCGAAGTCGCCGCGGTAGCGGGTGCCCGCGACCACGCCCGTCAGGTCCAGGGCGACCACGCGCCGCGCGACGAGCACGTCGGGGACATCGCCGTCCGCGATCCGCTGGGCCAGTCCCTCCACGATGGCGGTCTTGCCGACCCCCGCGTCGCCGATCAGCACCGGGTTGTTCTTGCCGCGACGGGACAGGACCTCGATGGTCTGCTCGATCTCGTCGTCCCGCCCGATCACGGGGTCGATCCGGCCCTGGCGGGCCAGTTCGGTGAGATCGCGCCCGTAGTTGTCCAGAGTGGGCGTGCCGGTGGACCGCTGCCGGTCCGCCGCGCGGGCCCCCGCCGAGGTGTCCGCGGGCTCGGGCGGCATGCCCGTCGAGGCGAAGCGGGCCGCGTTGAGGATGTGCCCGGCCGCGGAGTCCGGGTTCGAGGCGAGGGCGCTGAGCACGTGCTCCGGGCCGATGTGCCCCGCGCCGCGGGAGCGGGCCAGGTCGTGCGCGTCCAGCAGGGCGCGTTTGGCGGCCGGTGTCAGCGACAGCGAGGTGGGCGGCGGCGTCTCGCCCGGCGGGTGCTGGACCGGCCCCGAGCGTTCGTCGATCTCCGTCGCCAGGGAGTCGGGGTCGGCGCCCGCCCGGCTGAGCAGGGTGCGGGTCGGCTCCGCCGTGAGAGCCGCGCGCAGCAGGTGCTCGGTGTCCAGGTCCCGGCTGCCGTGCTCGACCGCGTACTGGGCGGCGCCCCGCACGAGGTCCCTCGCGGGCTGACTGAGGAGCTGGCCTATGTTGATCTGCCGGGGGCCGGGACGGGGCCCGCCGAAGAAACGGGCCAGGAACTCGCCGAAGGGGTCTCCGTAGTCGCCGTAGCCCTCCGGGCCGTTGAAGCCGCTGGTCATGGCGTTCCGTTCGATGGACGTGCGTTGCGCTGCCGGGCGCCCTCGGCTGGGGCGGATACACCCACCTTCGCACGGTCGCTCACCGGGGGCATGCGCAGGAACGCCGCCGGGCCGGCGGCGGCCGCGGCCCGGCGGCTGCGCTCGCTCGCCCACCCCGCGTGGCGCGGCCGCGGATCGGTCCGGCCGCGCGCCCCGGGCCGGTCCGTCTACCGCCTCTGCGTCAGCACCCTCGGTCCGCTCTCGGTGATCGCCACCGTGTGCTCCGTGTGGGCCGCTCTCGAGCCGTCGTTCGTGCGCAGGGTCCAGCCGTCGGGAGCGACGTGGTAGTCGTCCTCGCCGCCCGCGATCAGCATCGGCTCGATCGCGATGACCATGCCGTGGCGCAGCGGCAGGCCCCGGCCGGGGCGGCCCTCGTTCGGGATCGCGGGGTCCTCGTGCATGTGGCGGCCCACGCCGTGGCCCCCGAAGTCGTCCATGATCCCGTAGCCGGCCGACCGGCACACCGTTCCGATGGCGTGCCCGATGTCGCCGACGCGGTTGCCGACGACCGCCGCCCCGACGCCGGCCGCGAGGGCGCGCTCGGCGGTCTCGATCAGCCGGACGTCCGCCGGCCGGGCCCGGCCCACGGTGAAGCTGATCGCGGAGTCGCCCACCCAGCCGTCGCGCTCCGCGCCGCAGTCGATCGAGACCAGGTCGCCGTCGCGCAGCCGGTAGCCGGTCGGGATGCCGTGCACGATCGCGTCGTTCACGGACGCGCAGATCACCGCGGGGAAGGGCGTCGGCGCGAAGGACGGGCGGTAGCCGAGGAAGGGCGACGTCGCCCCCGCCTCCCGCAGCACGTCGTGGGCCACCTCGTCCAGCTCCAGCAGGGAGACGCCCACCTCGGCGGCGTTGCGCACGGCCGTCAGGGCCCGTGCGACGACCTGGCCGGCCTCGTACATGGCGTCGATCGATGTGTCTGTCTTCAGCTCCACCATTCCAATTACTATACCGGTATTAGAATGGTCTCATGGTGCGTACCCCCTTGACCCCCGAAGAGCGCGAGCGCGGCGAGCGGCTCGGACGACTGCTGCGCGAGGCCCGCGGCGGCCGGAGCATGACCGAGATCGCGGCGAGCGCGGGCATCTCCGCCGAGACCCTTCGCAAGATCGAGACCGGACGCGCGCCGACCCCGGCGTTCTTCACCGTCGCCGCGCTCGCCCGCGTCCTCGGCCTGTCCATGGACGAGCTGGCGGGGCTGTGCGCGCTCGCCCCCGCCTGATCGTCGGGGCCCGCCGTGCGGGGGCCGGTCGAGATCTGGCCATCCTGTCACCGGGTCCGCTTCGAAAACTCCCCGTAGCCCCGCTGTAACACAACTGGTGTTTTCTACGAACCGGAGTGTTCCGGTCGGGGCGGGAGTCGAGGGATGACTGTGGATCAACTCCCGGGCCGGGTACGGGAGTTCTTGAACTACCTGAACGGACTTCTGGCGCGCCTCGACCAGGGGGCCGGCTGGTGTGCGGTGTTCTGGCAGCGCGACCCCGACGGTATGCAGGCCTGCCTCGACGGACGTGAGGTGCCGCCCTGGGACGTGGTGGAGGCGGTGCTCCAGGACCTCGCCGCCGACCACGGCGCCGAGGCCGCCGCACGGGAGGCGGACCGGGTCCGGCCCCTGCACGCCGCCGCACTCGCCGCCCACGACGCCCGGCCCGGCGGCCGCGACGCCCTCGGGGACCGGCTGGACGTCATGCTCCGCGAACAGCGCTACGCCGCCGAACGGCTGACCGACCTGGGCCGCCGGCTCACCTCCGCGACCACCCACGAGCAGGCCGACGCCATCCGCCTCGACCTCGCCTGGGCCCGCGACGACCACGAACGGGCCACCGCACGGTGCGCCGAACTCCGTTACCGCATGGCCCATTTGGACCGCCTCCCGGCCCCCGGCGCCGACCCCGGGCCCACCCGCCGGCCGACGACAGCCGCAACCGGACACCACGCCCCCGCGAGCCACGACACCCGGGCCGGACACGGGACTCCGGAGTCCCCGACGGGCCCCGGTGACGACGTCTTCGGCGCCGGGCCCGGCCCCGGTGCCACCTCTGGACACTCCCGACAGCCGAGCGCAGGGACCGCACACGACACGGGTCGTCCTCGGGCCGGGTACGGGGATGCGGGGTCCGGGACGGGTTCCCGGAGTGACACCTTCGGCGGGGGGTCCGGGGGCGACTTCTTCAACCATGGGGGCGGTGGCGGGGGCGGTGCGGGCTCCGGGCGCGCCGGGCAGCCGGCCGCCGGATTCGACGCCGGGGCCGGGTTCCAGGCTGCGGAGGCCGGGGCGGGGCGGCACACGGTCGACGTGTTCGCCGTGGAGGTCCCCTCGGCCGCCGAGTCCGCCTCTCGACCGGCGCCGGAGGAGGCCGCACCCGCCCCGGCGCCCGTGTCCAAGCAGCGCAAGCGCCGCCGCGGCGGCGCCCGCTTCGCGGGCATGGCCGAGGAGGAGGACGCGACGCCCGTCGTCGTACCGCCCGTCGTCGAACCGTCGGCGCCCGCGCCGGCCGCGCCCGCGCGCCGCACCCTGCGCGGCGCCCGCTTCGCCGGAGCCGACGCCGAGCGCGTGGAGCGGCCCGCCGAGCCGCAGCGCGAGCCGCTGGACCCCGCCGCCCGGCGGGAGACCGTCGAGGCGGTGGAGCACCTGGTGCGGCTGCGTGCCGAGGGCCGCAGCGGTGAGGCGCACGCCCTGCTGGTGGAACTCGCCTACTGGCCCGCGGCCCGCATCCCGCTGCTCGCGGCCGAACTGCAGCGCACAGGGCTCAGCGCCGACTGGACCACCCTGCTCTGGGAGGCCGCCTCCCTCCCCTCCGACCGGTTGGTCGCCGCGGCCGACGCCCTGGTCGCCGTGGGCCGCACCGCCGACGGCGAGCAGATCCTGCGCCAGGGCGTCGCCCGGCCCGCCGCCGAGATCGGGCAGGCCGTCCTCGCCCTGGTGGGGGACGGCAGGCTGCGCGAGGCCCGCGCGCTGCTCGACGCCTACGTCCGGGTCCGCACCCCGGAGGAGGCCGCCCGCAGCGCCGCCCCGGACCCGCAGACCCTCGTCCCGCTGCTGCTGCAGGCGGCCCGCACCGTCTCCGAGGAACGCCGCTGGGACCTGGTGCACGCGCTCAGGGTCGCCGGCTTCACCGCCTGAGCCGGACCGCGCCCCATTACGCCGGACGCGTGCGACTCACCCACAGGAGTGTGAAACGCGATCGACTCCGCGGGTTAACGACGATGGTCTTGGCAAGCCCGTCCCGGAGGCTTACGTTCGTCCCTCTACGACCTTCGTCTACGGGCGTAGAGGCTCTGACGTCCCGTCGAAGGAGCAGCTCATGGCCAACGTCGTACGTGCCGCACTGGTCCAGGCCACCTGGACCGGCGACACCGAGTCCATGGTGGCGAAACACGAGGAGCACGCCCGCGAGGCGGCCCGCCGGGGCGCGAAGATCATCGGTTTCCAGGAGGTCTTCAACGCTCCCTACTTCTGCCAGGTCCAGGAGCCGGAGCACTACCGCTGGGCCGAGCCCGTCCCCGACGGGCCCACCGTGCGTCGTATGCAGGCGCTCGCGCGCGAGACGGGCATGGTGGTCGTCGTGCCGGTCTTCGAGGTCGAGCAGTCCGGCTTCTACTACAACACCGCCGCCGTGATCGACGCGGACGGTTCCTACCTCGGCAAGTACCGCAAGCACCACATCCCGCAGGTGAAGGGTTTCTGGGAGAAGTACTACTTCAAGCCCGGCAACATCGGCTGGCCCGTCTTCGAGACGGCCGTCGGCAGGGTCGGCGTCTACATCTGCTACGACCGCCACTTCCCGGAGGGCTGGCGGCAACTCGGTCTCAACGGCGCCCAGCTGGTCTACAACCCGTCCGCCACCCACCGCGGCCTCTCCGCCCACCTCTGGCAGCTGGAGCAGCCCGCCGCCGCGGTCGCCAACGAGTACTTCGTCGCCGCGATCAACCGGGTCGGCGTCGAGGAGTACGGCGACAACGACTTCTACGGCACGTCCTACTTCGTGGACCCGCGCGGGCAGTTCGTCGGCGACGTCGCGAGCGACAAGGACGAGGAACTCGTGGTCCGCGACCTGGACTTCGACCTGGTCGATCAGGTCCGTCAGCAGTGGGCCTTCTACCGGGACCGCCGCCCCGACGCCTACGACGGGCTGGTGCAGCCGTGAGCGAACTCCACGCCCGCCATCGCAGGGTCCTGCCGGACTGGCTCGCCCTCTACTACCAGGACCCGCTGGAGATCACCCACGGCGAGGGCCGCCACGTGTGGGACGCCGAGGGCAACAAGTACCTCGACTTCTTCGGCGGCATCCTCACCACGATGACCGCGCACGCGCTGCCCGAGGTGACCAAGGCGGTGAGCGAGCAGGCCGGACGGATCATCCACTCGTCGACGCTCTACCTGAACCGGCCCATGGTGGAGCTCGCCGAGCGCATCGCCCACGTCAGCGGCATCCCCGACGCGCGCGTCTTCTTCACCACCTCCGGCACCGAGGCCAACGACACGGCGCTGCTGCTCGCCACGACCTACCGGCGCAGCAACACCGTCCTGGCGATGCGCAACAGTTACCACGGCCGTTCCTTCAGCGCGGTGGGGATCACCGGCAACCGCGGCTGGTCGCCCACCTCGCTGTCCCCGCTGCAGACGCTGTACGTGCACGGCGGGGTGCGGGGACGCGGTCCCTTCGCCGACCTCGACGACGCCGCCTTCGTCGAGGCCTGCGTCGCCGACCTGAAGGACCTGCTCGGACACACCCGGGCGCCCGCCGCCCTGATCGCCGAGCCCGTCCAGGGCGTCGGCGGCTTCACCTCGCCGCCGGACGGGCTGTACGCGGCGTTCCGCGAGGTGCTGGACGCGCACGGGATCCTGTGGATCGCCGACGAGGTGCAGACCGGCTGGGGCCGCACCGGCGAGCACTTCTGGGGCTGGCAGGCGCACGCGCGCAACGGTCCGCCGGACATCGTCACCTTCGCCAAGGGCATCGGCAACGGCATGTCCATCGGCGGTGTCATCGCCCGCTCCGAGATCATGAACTGCCTGGACGCCAACAGCATCTCCACCTTCGGCGGCACCCAGGTCACCATGGCGGCCGGCCTGGCCAACCTGTCCTACCTGCTGGAACACGATCTCCAGGGCAACGCCCGGCGGGTCGGCGGGCTGCTCATCGAGCGACTGCGGGCCGTCGCCGCGCAGGACCGGGGGGTACGGGAGGTACGCGGGCGCGGGCTGATGATCGGCGTCGAGATGACCCGGCCCGGCACCGACCTGGCCGACCCGGACCGTGCGGCCGCCGTCCTGGAGGCCGCCCGCACCGAGGGTCTGCTGATCGGCAAGGGCGGCGGCCACGACACCAGCGCCCTGCGCATCGCCCCGCCGCTGTCCCTGACCGTGGCGGAGGCCGAGGAGGGCGCCGCGATCCTCGAAAGCGCGCTGAGGAGCACGCAGTAGCGCAGGCCTGAGCAAGGGAACACATCGCCATGACCATCGCCTTGGAGCCCTGGGGGCCCGTGGAGCCGCTGGAACCCGCCCTGTCGGTCCGTCAGGTCCTGTCCCTGGAAAGGGTGCTGGCCGGCGAGCCGGAGGTGGTGGCCGGCGCGGGCCACCTCGACCGGCCGGTGCGCTGGGTGCACGTCGCCGAGGCGCCCGACGTCGGCGTGATGCTCAGCGGCGGTGAGATGGTCCTCACCACCGGAGTCCTGCTCGCCGGGGACGAGGACGCGCAGACCGAGTACATCCAGTCCCTGCACCGGGCGGAGGCCGCCGCCGTGGTGCTGGGCCTGGGCCGGGCCTTCCCCGCCCCGCCGGACGTCATGCGGCGCGCTGCCGAGCGGTGCGGGCTGCCCATGGTGGTGCTCCATCGGCCGTTCCCCTTCGCCGAGTTGACCGAGGAGGTCCAGTCCCGGCTGGTACGGCGCAAGTTCGCCGCCGTCAGCCTGTCCGAGGCCGTGCGGACCGCGCTGACGGGACTGATCACCGCGGGCGCCCCCCTGCAGCTGCTGCTCGACGTGATCGCCCAGCACGCCGCCTGTCCCGTCGTCGTCACCAACCTCGCCCACCGGGTCCTGGCGACGGCGGGGGAGCGGTCGGCGGTCGACGACGTGCTGCGGGACTGGGAGCGCATCGCCCGCCAGGCCGGCGGCAGCGAGGGCGACGGCTGGATCCGCGCCGAGCTCGGCGGACGCGGCGAACGGTGGGGGCAGATCATGCTCTGCGGTCATCGCGGCGACACCGCGGGCGGGCGGCTGCTCGCCGACCGGGCCGCCGAGGCCCTCGTCCTGCACCGCATGCTCGGCGGCGCCTCCGCCCACACCTGGGAGGAGCAGTCCGCGCAGAGTCTGCTCACCGACCTGATCTCCGGCGTCGTGCCGGCCCGCCAGCTGCTGCCCCGGGCCCGGGCGGCGGGCCTGCCCGTCAACCGGCGCACCTTCGTGCCGCTCGTCGTGCGGGACGGCGATCCGGCCCGCCTCGACCGGGTGCTCAGGCTGCTGGGGCTTCCGGGACTGGTCGCCGAGCTCGCCGACGGGGCCACCGCCGTGCTGCTCAGCCTCGCCCGGGACCAGGACGCCGAGGCGCTCGCCGCCCACTTCGCCGCGCGGCTGCGCACCGAGTCGGGGCAGACCCGCACCGCGGTCGCGGCGGCCGACCCGCGCATCGTCTGGGACGACGTGCCCGCCGGGCTGCGCGAGGCCCAGCACGTCGCGGACGCCGTGGCCGACTCCTCCGCCGCCCTCGACCTCCCGGCCGTCGTCCGTCTCAAGGACGTCCACCTGCGCGGCCTGATCCGGCTGCTGCGGGACGACCCGCATGTGCAGTCGTTCGCGGAGCGGGAGCTCGACGGACTGCTGTGCGCGGCCGGCGACGACCTGCTCGCCGTTCTGCGCACCTACCTGGCCACCGGCCGCAACAAGTCCCGCACCGCGCAGCTCCACCACGTCTCGCGGCCCGCGCTGTACCGGCGGCTGGAGGCCATAGAGGGCCGCCTGGGCGTGGACCTCGACGACTTCGAGCAGGCCGCCTCGGTGCACATAGCGCTCCTCGCGCACGACGCGCAACAGGGCTGACGGCGCGGGCCGGGCAACCGCCCGGAAACATGGAACGACCTGGGAAAACGGTGGTGAAACATGGGTCGGCGAAGACGTGACACGGTGGCACGCCGGACGGCCTCAGGCGTGACAGCGTGCAACTCTAAGCGGGCCGGTCGGCTTCCTAGGCTCCTCGTACACCGAGCGACCGGAGGTCCCGATGAGCAGAGTGATCCGTGCCGCCGTCTTCCAGACGGCCTGGACCGGCGACAAGGAATCGATGATCCAGGTGCACGAGCAGGCGGTCCGCGACGCGGCCGCCCAGGGTGCTCAGGTCCTGTGTTTCCAGGAGCTGTTCTACGGACCGTACTTCTGCCAGGTCCAGGACCCGCAGTTCTACGAGTACGCCGAGCAGATCCCCGACGGGCCGATCGTCAGGCGTTTCCAGGCGCTCGCCGCGGAGCACGGCATCGTCCTGGTGCTGCCGATGTACGAGGAGGAGCAGCCGGGCGTCCTCTACAACACCGCCGCCGTCATCGACGCGGACGGCTCGTACCTCGGCAAGTACCGCAAGCACCACATCCCGCAGGTGAAGGGCTTCTGGGAGAAGTTCTACTTCCGCCCGGGGAACGTCGGCTGGCCGGTGTTCGACACGGCCGTCGGCAGGATCGGCGTCTACATCTGTTACGACCGCCACTTCCCGGAAGGGTGGCGGGCGCTGGGGCTGGAGGGCGCCGAGATCGTCTTCAACCCCTCGGCGACCTCGCGCGGGCTGTCGGCCTACCTGTGGCAGCTGGAGCAGCCGGCGGCCGCCGTCGCCAACGAGTACTTCGTCGGTGCGATCAACCGCGTGGGCGTCGAGGAACTCGGCGACAACGACTTCTACGGGACCTCGTACTTCGTGGACCCGGAGGCCCAGTTCGTCGGCGAGGTGGCCAGCGACAAGGAGAGCGAACTCGTCGTCCGCGACCTGGACATGGCCAAGCTGCGCGAGGTCCGCGACCGCTGGCAGTTCTACCGGGACCGCCGTCCCGACGCCTACCCCCCGCTGACCGCTCCGTAGCCGGCCGCAGCCGACGCCGGTCCGGTGCACGGGGGCCGGACCGGCGGCACCCCCCAGGCACGACCTCAGTGTTGAACACGGCAGGAGAGGGAGTATGAGCAGCCGTACCGTCATCCGGGGTGGCCTCGTCATCACCGCGTCCGACGAGATCCATGCCGACGTCCTGATCGAGGACGGCCGTGTCGCCGCCCTCGCCGCTACCGGCACCACGGCCGCCGAGGCCTGGAGTGCCGAGCGGGTCATCGACGCGACCGGGAAGTACGTCATCCCGGGCGGGGTCGACGTCCACACCCACATGGAGCTGCCGTTCGGCGGCACCTTCGCCTCCGACACCTTCGAGACCGGCACCCGGGCCGCCGCCTGGGGCGGCACGACGACCATCGTCGACTTCGCCGTGCAGAGCGTGGGGCACAGCCTGCGCGAGGGCCTGGACGCCTGGCACGCCAAGGCCGAGGGCAACTGCGCGATCGACTACGGCTTCCACATGATCGTCTCCGACGTGAACCAGGACACGCTCAAGGAGATGGACCTGCTGGTGGAGGAGGGCGTCACCTCCTTCAAGCAGTTCATGGCCTATCCGGGCGTCTTCTACAGCGACGACGGCCAGATCCTGCGGGCCATGCAGCGCTCCGCCGAGAACGGCGGACTGATCATGATGCACGCGGAGAACGGCATCGCCATCGACGTCCTGGTCGAACAGGCCCTGGCGCGCGGCGAGACGGACCCGAGGTACCACGGCGAGGTCCGCAAGGCCCTCCTGGAGGCCGAGGCCACCCACCGCGCCATCAGGCTCGCGCAGGTCGCCGGGGCGCCGCTGTACGTGGTCCACGTATCGGCGATGGAAGCGGTCGCGGAACTGGCCCGGGCGCGCGACGAGGGACTGAACGTCTTCGGTGAGACGTGTCCGCAGTATCTGTTCCTGTCGACGGACAACCTCGCCGAGCCCGACTTCGAGGGCTCCAAGTACGTGTGCAGCACACCGCTGCGGCCCAGGGAGCACCAGGCCAAACTGTGGCAGGGGCTGCGCACGAACGACCTCCAGGTCGTCTCCACCGACCACTGCCCCTTCTGCTTCGTGGGCCAGAAGGAGCTCGGCCGGGGCGACTTCTCGAAGATCCCCAACGGTCTGCCGGGCGTCGAGAACCGCATGGACCTGCTCCACCAGGCCGTCGTCGACGGTCACATCAGCCGCCGCCGCTGGATCGAGATCGCCTGCGCCACCCCGGCCCGGATGTTCGGCATGTACCCCAAGAAGGGCACCATCGCCCCGGGCGCCGACGCCGACGTCGTGATCTACGACCCGCACGCCGAGCAGATCGTCTCCGCCGAGACCCACCACATGAACGTCGACTACTCGGCGTACGAGGGCAAGCGCCTCACCGGCCGCGTCGAGACGGTCCTGTCGCGCGGCGAACTCGTCATCACCGAGCGGGAGTACACCGGACACGCCGGTCACGGCGTCTACACCCCGCGCTCCACCTGCCAGTACCTCAACTAGGAGCAGCGCACATGGACTTCGGACTCGTCCTGCAGACCGACCCGCCGGCCTCGAAGGTCGTCAGCCTGATGCAGCGCGCCGAGCGCAACGGCTTCACCCACGGCTGGACCTTCGACTCCGCCGTGCTCTGGCAGGAACCGTTCGTGATCTACAGTCAGATCCTGGCGAACACCAGCACGTTGACCATCGGTCCGATGGTGACGAACCCCGGGACCCGCACCTGGGAGGTCACCGCCTCCACCTTCGCCACCCTCAACGACATGTTCGGCAACCGCACCGTGTGCGGCATCGGCCGCGGCGACTCCGCGATGCGCGTCGCGGGCCGCCCCCCGAACACGCTCGCCCGGATCAGCCAGGCCATGAAGGTCATCCGCGCGCTCGGCTCCGGCCAGGAGGCCGACCTCGGCGGCACGGTCGTCAGGTTCCCCTGGATCAAGGAGGACGCGCGGCTGCCGGTCTGGATGGCCGCCTACGGGCCCAAGGCGCTGAAGATGACCGGCGAGGAGGCCGACGGATTCATCCTCCAGCTGGCCGACCTCTACCTCACCGAGTTCATGGTGAAGTCCGTCAAGGACGCCGCCGTGGCGGCCGGCCGCGACCCCGCCGAGGTGAAGATCTGCGTCGCGGCCCCGGCGTACGTCACCGAGGACGACTCGCCCGAGGCGCTCGCCCACGCCCGTGAGCAGTGCCGCTGGTTCGGCGGCATGGTCGGCAACCACGTCGCCGACCTCGTGTCCAAGTACGGCGAGCACTCCGCCGCGGTGCCGGACGAGCTCACCGACTACATCAAGGCCCGCGAGGGCTACGACTACTCCCACCACGGGCGCGCCGACAACCCCGACACCGCCTTCGTGCCCGACGAGATCGTCGACCGGTTCTGCCTCATCGGACCGGCCGAGAAGCACATCGAGAAGCTGACCGCGCTGCGTGAGCTGGGCGTCGACCAGTTCGCCGTCTACGACATGCACGACGCGCAGGAGGCCACCATCGACGCGTACGGCACGACGGTGATCCCGGCCCTCAACGGCTGACGCGCGGCCGTCCCAGGAAGGCCCGCCCCGCCCGTCCCAGGAGCAGCTCGACTCCCCATCCCCCCACTCCAGTTCTCCCCTCCTCCACCGTCCGGGGAGGAGGGGGCCCGGAGACCCGCACGGCCTTTCCGGATCCGCCCCTCGTTTGATTGGCCTGCCCATGACCGACACCGCTCCCACGGCCATATCGCCGACCTCTCAAGTCACCCTGGCCGACGGCCGGGTGGAGATCGCCCCCGGTTCGCCGCAGCCCAGCGGCCCCTACGCCAACGAGGACCTGCTGCCGGTCCCCGTGGAGAAGCGCACCTGGACCACGTACAACTTCTCCGCGCTGTGGGTCGGCATGGCCCACAACACGGCGTCGTGGACGCTGGCCTCCGGTCTGATCGCCGTCGGCATGGACTGGAAGCAGGCGGTGCTCACCATCGCCCTGGCCAACGTCATCGTGCTGGTGCCGATGCTGCTCACCGGCCACGCGGGACCGAAGTACGGCATCCCCTTCCCGGTCTTCGCCCGCGCCTCCTTCGGCATCCGCGGCGCCAACCTCCCCGCTGTCGTACGGGCGTTGGTGGCCTGCGGCTGGTTCGGCATCCAGACCTGGATCGGCGGCGAGGCGATCTACTTCCTCGCCGGGAAACTGATCGGCAACGGCTGGTCCGACGCCGGGAGGATCGGCGGCTACGCCTGGACCATGTGGCTGTCGTTCGCGATCTTCTGGGCGATCCAGGTCGCGATCATCTACCGGGGCATGGAGACGATCCGGCGCTTCGAGAACTGGGCGGCGCCCTTCGTCCTCGTCGGCGCGGTGGTAATGCTGATCTGGATGAGCAACAAGGCCGGCGGTTTCGGCCCGCTCCTCGACCAGCCCTCCAAGCTGGGCTGGGGCGGCGACTTCTGGAAGCTGTTCTGGCCGTCCCTGATGGGCATGATCGGCTTCTGGTCCACGCTGTCGCTGAACATCCCCGACTTCACCCGCTACGGCAGGTCGCAGAAGGCGCAGACCTGGGGACAGGCTCTTGGTCTTCCCACGACCATGACGCTGTTCGCGCTGCTGTCGGTGCTGGTCACCTCCGGTTCGCAGGCCGTGTACGGCGAGACGATCTGGGACCCGGTACAGCTCGCCGCCAAGACGGACAACGTCTTCGGTCTGCTCTTCGCGCTGGTGACCGTGCTGGTGGCGACCCTGTCGGTGAACATCGCGGCCAACCTGGTCTCCCCGGCCTTCGACTTCTCCAACATCGCGCCGCGGAGGATCAGTTTCCGCACCGGCGCGCTGGCCACCTGCGTCCTGGGCGTGCTGATCTTCCCGTGGAAGCTGTACTCCGACCCGCAGGGCTACATCTTCACCTGGCTCGGCCTGGTGGGCGGCCTGCTGGGCACCGTCGCCGGCATCCTCATCGCCGACTACTGGATCCTGCGCCGCGGCAAGCTCGACCTGACCGACCTGTACCGCGCGGGCGGCCGCTACTGGTACGACGGCGGCTGGAACTGGCGGGCCGTCGTCGCGTTCGTGGCGGGCGGTGTCCTCGCCGTCGGGGGCGCCAGCTTCAAGCCGCTGATCGACGGCCGGCCCGTCCCGGCGCTGGAGCCCCTCGCCGACTACGGCTGGGCGGTCGGCCTCGGCACCTCGACCGTCGTCTACCTGGCCCTGATGCTGCTGCGCGGACGTCAGGAGGAGACCGCCGCCTGACGCGTGGTGGAGGACGAGAAAAAGACAGCCGGAGGAGCGCTCGCGCCCCTCCGGCCGTTCCGTGTCGTGCTCGGCTCAGCTCTTGCGGCCGTTCTGCAGAGCGGCCACCGCTTCCTTGGCCGCCTTGATCGCACCCTTGTTGATCTCGTCGGTGCCGGGCGCCTTCTTCGACTCGAAGTCGCTGCCGTTGTAGTTGACGACGACCAGCGCGTTGGACACCTGGGCGATGACGACGCCCTCACGGGTCTGCTGCTTGTCCTCCGTCGTCAGATTGACCACGGAGTAGGCCGCGTTGCCGAGCCCCGGCACCGCCCCGCCGCCGCTCTTCTCACCGATCCGCTGCTTGTACGAACTCTGTGCCGCCTCGTCCGAATCCGTGATCTCGAAGGAGATGTCGAGCCAGCGGTAGTCGTACCCCTTGAGCGCGTTCCACGAACAGGTGCGGCGCAGCGCGGTGTCGGTGGAGGGGATCTCCTTGCCCGCCGTCTTCGCCCCCGGCACGAGCGAGGAGACCGTCTTCACGGCCACGCTGGTGCAGGGTGCGGGCGCGGCGGAGTACGTCTTGGACACCGCCGTGGAGGACGGGCCGGACGCCTTCTCGGACTGGGTCTTCTGCGTGTCCTTGGCCGCGGTGTCCTGCTTTTCGGTGGGCGGGCCGGACGACATCGCCCAGCCCGCGCAGGCGAGCACGACCACGGGGGTCAGGCGCGCGGTGAGGGCGAGCGGCAGTGGGAGAGAGCGCACGGCGCACTTTCGTGGGGGACGGTGCGGACGGAGTCCGCAGTGCGGACAGGGAAGCCAGTGTCACACGACTCCCTGTGGGGCGGAAGTGCGAACTCGCTCCGTGCCCGTGCGGTGACGAAGGGGCTTGCTCCTACCGGGACATCGCCTGCCGGTATGGGACAAAGCGGCGGCGAGTTCGAGGGCGCCGACGGCGCTCCGGAGGGCGGACCGTCCGATCGGTAGCCTGCTGTGCGATCGAGGTCGACCGGAAACGAGCCGAGACTCCCCGGAAACTCCCGGGCGCGGCCGCGGAGCACTGGTGGGAACGGCTGCCGCACGCACACACCGAGGTGAGACATGCAGTTCACCACCCGCCCGACCCTCCAGGGCACCTTCGGCATGGTGTCCGCCACGCACTGGCTGGCCTCGCAGTCGGCGATGGCCGTCCTGGAGGACGGCGGCAACGCCTACGACGCGGCCGTGGCCGGCGCCTTCGTGCTGCACGTCGTCGAACCGCACCTCAACGGGCCCGCCGGAGAGGCGCCGATCCTCCTCGCCCCGGCGGGCGGCGAGGTGCGGGTGCTGTGCGGGCAGGGCGTGGCGCCCGCCGGCGCCACGGTCGCGCACTACCGGGAACTGGGCCTGGACCTCGTGCCCGGAACGGGACCGCTCGCCGCCGCGGTCCCCGGCGCGTTCGACGCGTGGATGCTCCTGCTGCGCGACCACGGCACCAAGTCCCTCGACGACGTCCTGAAGTACGCCATCGGGTACGCCGAGCACGGCCACGCGCCGGTGGAGAACGTCGGCGCGACCGTCGAGACGGTACGAGAGCTCTTCGAGACGGAGTGGACCTCGTCGGCAGAGGTCTACCTGCCGGGCGGCCGCCCTCCGCTCCCCGGTCGGCTGCTGCGCAACCCCGCCCTCGCCGCCACCTGGAAGCGGCTGCTCGCCGAGACCGCGGGAACGGGCTGCCGGGAGGCCCGGATCGACGCCGCCCGGCAGGTGTGGCGGACCGGGTTCGTCGCGGAGGCACTCGTGCGGCAGGCCGCCCGCCCCACCCTCGACACCAGCGGCGAGCGCCACACCGGAACTCTCACGGCCGCCGATCTGGCCGCCTGGTCCGCGACGTACGAGGCGCCGGCGACCTACGAGTGGAACGGCTGGACCGTCTGCAAGGCCGGCCCCTGGAGCCAGGGCCCGGCCCTTCTCCAGCAGCTCGCCCTGCTCCCGCCCGAACTGCCGGCGTACGGCTCGGCCGACTACGTCCACCTTCTGATCGAGGGCTGCAAACTCGCCATGGCCGACCGCGAGGCCTGGTACGGCGACGCGGCCGAGGTCCCGCTGGCCGACCTGCTCGACGACGGCTACAACGCGCGGCGACGGCAGCTGATCGGGGACGAGGCGTCGTACGAGCTGCGGCCCGGCAGCCCCGGCGGACGCGCCCCGCGGCTGAGCGGACACGCGCACGTGGTGGCCTGCGACGACCCCGGCTTCAGTCCCCTGGGCGCCGGCGAGCCGACGTTCGCCAAGGGCCCGACGTCCCCCGTGCCGGGCGAGCCCGAGGTCACCGCGCGCGGAGCCACCCGCGGGGACACCTGTCACCTCGACGTCGTCGACCGCTGGGGCAACATGGTCGCCGCCACGCCCAGCGGCGGCTGGCTGCAGTCCAACCCGGTCGTGCCCGAGCTGGGCTTCCCGCTCGGCACCCGGCTGCAGATGACCTGGCTGGAGGAGGGCCTGCCGAACTCGCTGACGCCCGGCCGCCGGCCCCGCACCACGCTCACCCCCTCGATCGCCCTGCGCGACGGGGTGCCGGTGCTGGCCTTCGGCACGCCGGGCGGCGACCAGCAGGACCAGTGGCAACTGCACTTCCTGCTGGCCGTCGCCCTGCGCGCACGGGTGCGGGGCGGCCTGGACCTCCAGGGCGCGATAGACGCCCCGAACTGGCACAACGACGGCTTCCCCGGCTCCTTCTACCCGCGCGGGATGCGGCCGGGCAGCGTCACCGTGGAGTCCCGCATGCCGGCGTCGGTGGTGGAGGAGCTGCGGCGGCGCGGCCACGACGTGAGGCTCGGCGACCCGTGGTCCGAGGGCCGGCTGTGCGCGGTCGCCCGCGACCCGGAGACCGGGATCCTGTCGGCGGCCGCGAACCCGCGCGGGATGCAGGGGTACGCGGTGGGCCGCTGACCCGGCCCGGCGGGGCGGCAGGAGGGAGTACGAGATCGGAGCGAACGGGGGGAAAAATCGGAGCCTGCGGGGCAAAAGGGGTGCGGGATCGAGGGTGGCGGGGAGTGCGGGGGCGCGGGCGACGGGCGGCGCGTCCTCGTTCTTCATCCCGATTCCACCCGTGATGCACCGGGCGGGTGGGGATTGTCAGTGGGCCGTGCTCTCATGGAGGCATGATCGAAGACACGGAAACCATCGACGAGTTTCTCGTTCGCCACTCGGCCGACGTGGAGGAAGCGGTCCGCAAGGCCGCCGCGGCCGAGATCATGCCTCGCTTCCGGCAGCTCGAGGCGCACGAGGTCGTCCAGAAGAACGGCCCGCACGACCTGGTGACGGACGCCGACCGCAACGCCGAGCTGTTCCTCACCAAGGCCCTCGGCGCCCTGCTGCCCGGCTCGGTCGTCGTCGGCGAAGAGGCGGTGCACGCCAACCCGGCCACGTACGCGGCGATACAGGGCGACGCACCCGTGTGGATCGTCGACCCGGTCGACGGAACACGCCAGTTCGTGCACGGCGACGACGGCTTCTGCACGCTGGTCGCGCTCGTCCGGCACGGCGTCCTGCACGCCTCCTGGACCTACGCCCCGGCCCGCGACCAGCTGGCCACGGCCGTCCGCGGCGGCGGTGCCTTCCTCGACGGAGAACGGCTGTTCGCCGGGCCGCCCGCGCCCGGCCGCGACCTGACGGTGGCCACCTCGCACCCCGACTACACGACCGACCAGGAAAAGCGCGCCCTGCTGTCCCTGTGGACGGACGGCGTCGCCCCCCGGCCGTGCGGCTCGGCCGGCCTCGAGTACCTCGCCGTCGCCCGGGGCGAGTTGGACGCCACCGCCTTCTCCTGGGAGGCGGCATGGGACCACGCGGCCGGACTGCTCCTGGTCGAGGAGGCCGGCGGCGCCCACCTCACCCTCACCGGCGAGCCGTTCCGCGTCACCGGCGGCAACTCCCTGCCGTTCACGGCGGCCCGGGACGCGGCGACGGCCCGGCGCGTGGCCGCACTGCTCTCCGGCGGCGGGACCGGCCGGAACTCCGCCTGAACGCGCCCTGCCCGCAGCCGGCGCCCTGGCCGGGTGCGGGGCCGGTGCCCCGGATCCGGGGCGTGCCCGAGCCCCGTGCCGCGGATGGCCTGGCCGGGCCGGGCCGGGGATGCCCCGGCCGGTTGCTGGGCCGGTGCCCCGGATCCGGGCCGTGCCCGAGCCCCGCGCCGCGGATGGCCTGGCCGGGCCGGGTCTCCGAGCCGGGCCGCGGATGCCCCGGCCGGTTGCTGGGCCGGTGCCCCAGGTCCGGGCCGTGCCCGAGCCCCGTGCCGCGGATGGCCTGGCCGGGCCGGGTCTCCGAGCCGGGCCGCGGATGCCCCGGCCGGTTGCTGGGCCGGTGCCCCAGGTCCGGGCCGTGCCCGAGCCCCGCGCCGCGGATGCCCAAGCCGGGCCGGGCCCACGGATCTGCGAGCCGCGCCGCGCATCTCCCGGCCGGGTCGGGGCCCCGCGCCGCAGGGGTTGTCGTACCCCCGGCATATCCTGATTGCGGGGGCCACCAATCTACGGGGGCCACCGGCTGACGAAGGGGTCGAAGTGCCGTCGATGCTCGATGCGGTCGTGGTGGGAGCGGGGCCCAACGGGCTGACCGCGGCGGTGGAGCTGGCCAGGCGCGGCTTCTCCGTGGCGCTGTTCGAGGCGCAGGGCACCGTGGGCGGGGGAGCGCGCACCGAGGAACTCACCTTGCCCGGCTTCCTGCACGACCCGTGCTCCGCCGCGCACCCCCTGGGCGTCAACTCGCCCGCTTTCCGTGCCCTGCCCCTGGAGCGTTACGGCCTGGAGTGGCTGCACGCCGAGCTGCCCATGGCACACCCCTTCCTCGACGGCAGCGCCGCCGTGTTGTCCCGGTCGGTCGCCGAGACGGCCGCCTCCTTCGGGCCGCGTGACGCGGGCGCGTACCGCCGCCTGGTCGAACCCTTCCTCTCCAAGTGGGACACCCTGGCCCGCGACTTCATGTCGTTGCCGCTGACCGCGCTCCCGCGCGACCCGGTCACCCTGGCCCGGTTCGGCCTGGTCGGCCTGCCCCCGTCCAGCTGGCTGACGCGCCGTTTCCGCGACGAGCCGGCCAAGACCCTCTTCGCCGGCCTCGTCGCCCATGTCATGGCCCCGCTGAGCGGGTTCGCCACCGGCGCCGTCGGCCTGGTCTTCGCCCTCGCCGCGCACGCCCGCGGCTGGCCGGTGGCCCGCGGCGGCTCCCAGTCCATCTCGGACGCGCTGGCCGCATACCTGCGGGACCTCGGCGGCAGCATCCACACCGACTACGAGGTCAAACGCCTGGACGACCTGCCGCCGGCCCGCGCCTACGTCTTCGACACCTCGCCCACCGCCCTGGCCCGCATCGCGGGCTTCGGCAACTACTACGACGGCTACAAGTACGGACCCGGCGTCTTCAAGATCGACTATGCGCTGGACGGCCCGGTCCCGTGGACCGCGAAGGAGGCCCGGGCCGCCGGCACCGTGCAGATCGGCGCGGACAGCGCGGAGATCGGCGCCGCCCTGCGAGCGCCCTCCCGCGAGGGCCGGGCGCCCGACCGGCCCTTCCTGATCACGGTGCAGCCCAGCGTGGTGGACCCCACCCGCGCTCCGGCCGGCAAACACGTCTTCTGGGCCTACGGCCATGTGCCCAGCGGCTGGAACGGCGACCTCACCGAGACCATGGAACGTCAACTGGAGCGCTTCGCGCCGGGGTTCCGCGACCGCGTCCTCGCCCGCGCCACGGCCGGTCCCGCCGAACTCTTCGCCCGCAACGCCAACTACGTCGGCGGGGACATCGCCTCCGGAGCGGTCTCCGGGCTCCAGATCCTGCTGCGCCCCAAGCTGACCGCCTTCCCCTACGCCACCCCGCATCCGGCCGTCTTCCTCTGTTCGTCGGCCACTCCTCCCGGCCCGGGCGTGCACGGCATGTCGGGCCACAACGCGGCGAAGGCCGTGTGGCGGAGGCTGCGCCGGCAAATCTGACGGGCCGACCGGTTCCGCTTGGTATACACAGACATGACCACGATCACCCTCGTCCTGGGCGACATCACCCGGCAGTCCGTGGACGCCATCGTCAACGCGGCCAACTCCTCGCTTCTCGGCGGAGGGGGCGTCGACGGCGCCGTCCACCGCCGGGGCGGCCCGGCGATCCTCGCCGACTGCCGCCGTCTGCGGGCCTCCAGGTACGGCAAGGGCCTGCCCACCGGCCGCGCGGTCGCCACGACCGCGGGCGACCTGGACGCGCGCTGGGTGATCCACACCGTGGGGCCCGTGTACAGCGCGAACGAGGACCGTTCGGAGCTGCTGGAGTCCTGCTACCGGGAGTCGTTGCGCGTGGCGGACGAACTGGGCGCCCGTACCGTCGCCTTCCCGGCGGTGTCCGCGGGCATCTACGGCTGGCCGATGGACGACGCCGCCCGCGTCGCGGTGCGGACCGTGCGGGCGACGCGCACGGACGTGGAGGAGGTCAGGTTCGTGCTCTTCGACGAGCAGGCGTACGCGGCCTTCGCCGCGCAGACCGGCTGACGGCGGCGCCGCGCGGGTGACGCCGGACGCCGTCGGGCGACGTCGCCCGCCGTGAACCCGCGCACCGGTGAACCGATGCCTCCGCATCGGCGCACCGGTGCGCGGTGGCCGCGACGGATCAGCCGTCGATGCGGTGCGTGGTCCAGAAGGACGTCAGGTCCGTGGTCGTGGCGGCCTGGGCGGCCGCCTTGAACTCGGCCGTGGTCGAGACGCCGTACCAGTGCGCGGTGGCGTAGTCCTTCAGCAGCTTGGCCATCGCCGTGTCGCCGATGAGCCGACGCAGGTCGTGCAGGGCGCACTTGCCGTAGCCGTAGACCACCGTGGAGTACCGGGAGGAGTGGGCGTCCCAGTAGGCCATCGAGTTGGTGATCTTCTCCGCCGACGACGCCCAGGAGACGCTGCTCCAGCAGCTCGCGCCGGTCTTGCCCAGCGCCAGGTCGGTGGCGTAGTCGGTGAACGACTCGTCCAGCCACGGGTTGTTGTACTCGTCGTCGCCGACGATCCCGTACCACCACTGGTGGCCGATCTCATGGGTCAGCGCCGTGGTGCTGACCAGGTCGAGGACGAACCCGGGGTACTCCATGCCGCCGAACCAGAAGTTGTTGTCGATGACGGCGTCCAGTTCGCCGTACGGATAGGCGCCGAAGCGGGCGGAGTGGGCGTCCACGGCGGTCTTGGCGGTGGTGAGCATCGACTGGGCGTTGGCCGAGCTGATGCCGGAGACGGAGTACACGTTGATCGGGGTCCCGGCCGCCGAGGTGCCGGAGATCTTGCTGAACGGGCCCGCCGCCCAGGCGAAGTCACGGACCTTGGAAGCGGTCGCCGTGGTGACGGTGCGTCCGCTGGAGCCGGCGGTGTCGACCGAGGCGCCGGTGGCCGGTACCAGCAGCCCCGTCGGGTGGTCGAGGGTCACCCGGAAGTCGGCGGCCAGCGAGTAGAAGGACTCGCCGTTGTTCGTGTACGGGTCCAGGTGCCAGCCGGTCCCGTCCCTGACCGCCAGTACGGGCAGCGCGTTGCCGATGAAACTGAACGCCCCGTCATGGCCGAAGCGGTCGGCGCCGCTGGGCACGGTGATGCCCAGGTCGAAGCCGATCGTGGTGCTCTGCCCCTGGGCGAGGGGGGCGGCGAGGGTGATCTGGAGGGCCGTGCAGCCGACCGAGAGGGCGCCCGCGGCGCCGCCGGTGACGTTGCCGACCGTGATCGGCATCGACGTGCAGGTGCCGTGGTAGTTGTCCCACAGCCGCAGGTACACCTCGGTGAGCGCGGTCGCGGACGCGTTGGTGAACGTCGCGCTCTCGTGCCCGGTCCAGACCGTGCCGGCCGTGTCGCTGGTGAGGCTGACGGTGTACGACGGCGCGGCAGGGGTGCGGGTGGAGTCGGCGGGCGGCGGGGTGTCACCCGACGTATCGAGGGCGATGTCGTCGAGGACGAAGCTCGTCCGGAGACTGGAGTCCTCGGTTCCGGTGAAGGCGAGGGTCACGGTCTGGCCCGCGAAGGCCGACACGTCGAACGATTTGCGCAGGTAGCCGGTGTTCTTGTCGAGGTTCGAGTACGTGGCCAGCGTCGTCGTGCCGATCTTGGCCGTCAGCTTGTCGTACGCGGTGGACGAGGTCGTCTCGGCGGTGTCGATGTGCAGCCAGAACGTGAGGGTGGCGGCCGCGCACCCGGAGGGGATCGTGACGCTCTGCGAGAGCGTGTCGGTGTGGGTGCTGCCGACGCCGTCCAGCCAGGCGAAGGCGGTGCCGCCGTGAGCGGTCTGACCCGTGCGGCTGGTGATCACGCCGGTCGAGGACTGGGTCCACGGCGAGACGCCGCTCTCGAAGCCTCCGTTGACCACCGCCTGGGCCGGCGTGCAGGCGGCGGCCGCCGAGGCCGCCTTCCGGGACGCCCGGCCGCCCGCGGCGGCGGGGACGGCGTCCGCGGGCGCGGCGGCTGCCGCGGACATGTCCTTCCCGTGCGTGGTGGCAGTGCCCGGCGCGGCTGCCACGGGGCCTGCGGGAAGCGAGACGGCGGCCATCGCGGCGAGGGCGAGTGCGCTCGCGGCGAGGGTCTTGCGGGGCGTGGGTCTCACACATGGCTCCTTTGCGGCGGCCGGGTTTCCGGCCTGCTCGGTTGCTGTCCCTGACGGCGGGGGTGTGCCGGAGGGCGGTGCGCGACGGCTGTCGGAAGCGTGACAGATTTGACGCGGCCATGCCATCAGGGGTTGGCAAAGGAGCTCCCCGGAAGAAGCGGCCGGGCGGGGGTTCGGGTTCCGCTTCTGGGGCGGCCGGGCACGCGGGGAGCGGGCCCGAAAGGGTGGTGCTCGGCGCGGACGGTCTGCCCGGCCGTGGGGGCGGAATCCGGCGCTCACATCCGCCCGCCCTGCGCTGTGCGCCGGGCTTAACCCCCGGCTGCCGGTCCGGGAGACACCTGTGTAATGCACTCTTCGTACGGTCACAGAGGCTTGCAGAGGCTCTCACCAGGCCGATCGTCAGAAGGAAAGGGGCGCCCGTGACCGTGCCGGACCCGCGGACCGACAGCGCGACGGACACAAAGGTGCGCACGGTCTGCTCGTACTGCGGTGTCGGCTGCGGCATGGTCCTCGACATCGGCTTCGGACCGGACGGCCGCCGTACGGTCCTGAAGGCGTCCGGCGACAAGCAGCACCCGGCGAACTTCGGCCGGCTGT
Organism: Streptomyces sp. NPDC037083; assembly: GCF_055606485.1. NCBI lineage: Bacteria > Bacillati > Actinomycetota > Actinomycetes > Kitasatosporales > Streptomycetaceae > Streptomyces > Streptomyces sp. NPDC037083. The sequence continues at coordinate 289,386 of NZ_JBVJSQ010000004.1, forward strand.
GCACCAAGGGCGCCACCACCGCCGACATGCTCGCCGCGCCCGGCCGGCTGACCACCGCCCTCGTCCGCCCGGACCGCGGCGAGGAGCCCGAGCCCGCCCCCGTGGAGGCCGCGATCGCCGAGACGGCGCGCCGGCTGCGGAAGATCGTCGACGAGCACGGGCCGGACGCGGTCGCCCTCTACGTGTCGGGCCAGATGAGCCTCGAAGCGCAGTACCTGGCGAACAAGCTCGCGAAGGGCTACCTGCGCACCAACCAGATCGAGTCGAATTCCCGGCTGTGCATGGCCAGCGCCGGAACCGGCTACAAGCTGTCCCTCGGCGCGGACGGCCCGCCCGGCTCCTACGACGACCTCGACAAGGCGGACGTCTTCCTGGTCATCGGCTCCAACATGGCCGACTGCCACCCCATCCTCTTCCTGCGGATGATGGACCGGGTGAAGGCGGGCGCGAAACTGATCGTCGTCGACCCGCGCCGCACCGCCACCGCCGCGAAGGCGGACCTGTTCCTCCAGGTCAGGCCGGGCGCCGACCTCGCCCTCCTCAACGGTCTGCTCCACCTTCTGCACGAGAACGGCCACACCGACCCCGAGTTCGTCGCCGCGTACACCGAGGGCTGGGAGGCGATGCCGGAGTTCCTCGCCGACTACCCGCCCGCCACCGTCGCGGAGCTCACCGGCGTCCCCGAGGCCGACCTGCGCGAGGCCGCCCGGCTGATCGGCGAGGCGGGGGAGTGGACGAGTTGCTGGACCATGGGCCTCAACCAGTCCACGCACGGCACCTGGAACACCAACGCCCTGGTGAACCTGCATCTCGCGACCGGTGCGATCTGCCGCCCGGGCAGCGGGCCCTTCTCCCTCACCGGTCAGCCCAACGCCATGGGCGGGCGGGAAATGGGCTACATGGGTCCGGGGCTGCCCGGCCAGCGCTCCGTCCTGGTCGACGCCGACCGGGCCTTCGTCGAGGAGATGTGGGGGCTCGAGCCGGGCACGATCAGGGCCGACGGCGTCGGCAAGGGCACCGTCGAGATGTTCCGCAGGATGGCCGACGGCGACATCAAGGCCTGCTGGATCATCTGCACCAACCCGGTCGCCTCCGTCGCCAACCGCAGGACGGTCATCGAAGGACTGGAGGCCGCCGAGTTCGTCGTCACACAGGACGTCTTCGCCGACACCGAGACCAATGCCTACGCCGACGTCGTCCTGCCCGGCGCGCTGTGGACCGAGACCGAGGGCGTCCTCATCAACAGCGAGCGCAACCTCACCCTGGCCCGGGCCGCCGCCGACGCGCCCGGTGAGGCCATGGCCGACTGGCGGCTCATCGCGGCCGTGGCCCGCGCGATGGGCTACGAGAGCGGCTTCACCTACGACAGCGCCGAGCAGATCTTCGAGGAGATCAAGCAGGCCCACAACCCGGGAACCGGTTACGACCTGCGCGGAGTGACGTACGACCGGCTGCGTTCCGCCCCCGTGCAGTGGCCGGCCGCCACCGCGGACGGCCCCGACCGCAATCCGGTCCGGTACGTGAACGGCGACGGCACGCTCACCTTCCCGACCGTTTCCGGCCGTGCCGTCTTCCACCCGCGTCCGCACGTCCCGCCGGCCGAGATGCCCGACGACGACTACCCGTTCGTCCTGAACACCGGCCGCCTCCAGCACCAGTGGCACACCCTGACCAAGACCGCGAAGGTGGCCAAGCTCAACAAGCTCGATCCCGGCCCTTTCGTCGAGGTGCACCCCGAGGACGCGGCCGCGCTCGGCCTCGCCGACGGCGACTCCGTCGAGGTCGCCTCGCGGCGCGGGCGGGCCGTGCTGCCGGCCGTCGTCACCGACCGGGTGCTGCCCGGCTCCTGCTTCGCGCCGTTCCACTGGAACGACCTGTTCGGCGAGTACCTCAGCGTCAACGCGGTCACCAGCGACGCCGTCGACCCGCTGTCCTTCCAGCCCGAGCTGAAGGTGTGCGCGGTGTCCCTGACGAAGGTGTCGACACCGGTCGCCGTGCAGTTCCCGGCGACCGAGGCGCCGGCCGCCGACACCTCGACGCTTCCCACGGGCACGGGGGCTCCCGCCCACGGCGCGGCCCCCGCTCCCGCCCACGACGGCGGTCCGACGCCGGTCCCCGGCGGGGCCCTCGTGCCGGCCGCGGTCCAGCCCTCCGCGGCCGCCGTCTTCGGTCTGGATCCCGCCCCGCCGCCCGTCCTGACCGAGCTGGAACGGCGTTACCTGGTCGGGTTCCTCGCGGGCATCCCGGCCGGCGCCCCGGGCGTACCGGTCCTGCCGCCGGACGCGCCCTTCAGTCCCGAACACGCGGTGTGGGTCAACGGCACGCTCGCCGGCATGTACTCGCGCACCGCCGCGGCGCCCCCGCCCGCCCCGGTGCGGCAGGTCGTGATCCTGTGGGCCTCGCAGACCGGCAACGCCGAGGACTTCGCCGCCGCCACCGCCGCACGGCTGAGCGAGGGCGGTCACGCCGCCTCCCTGCTCGCCATGGACGAGGCCGATCCCGCGGCCCTGCCCTCCGACGCGGACCTGCTGCTGATCACCAGCACCTTCGGCGACGGCGACGCCCCCGACAACGGCGCCGGGTTCTGGGACGGCCTCGCCGCGCTGGGCACCGGCCGCCTGGAGGGCCGCCGCTACGCCGTCCTCGCCTTCGGGGACTCCTCCTACGACGACTTCTGCGGGCACGGGCGACGCCTGGACCGCCGGATGGACGAGCTCGGCGCGGTCCGGCTGGCCCCGCGCACCGACTGCGAACCGGACTACGAGACGGAGGCGGAGGCCTGGCTGGACGAGGTGGTCACCGCCCTGAAGGAGGCCACGGAACCGCGGCCCCCGACCCTCGACGAGACCCCCTCCCCGGGGCCGGCAACGAGGGTGAAGGCCCTTCCCGCCGCCGTTGCCGCGCCCCCGCCCACCGCCGTCGCGTCCACCGCCCCCCGGCCCGCCGACGCCCCGGCCGCCCCCGCGCCCCGCTCCCGGCGGCCCGCCCCCGTGATCGCCCGTCTGACCGGCAACCGCCTGCTGAGCCTTCCGGGCTCCGGCAAGGAGGTCCGGCGCTTCACCTTCGACACCCGCGACAGCGAGACCCCCCTTCTCTACGAGGCGGGCGACGCGCTCGGCGTACGGCCCCTCAACTCACCCGACCTGGTGTCGGAGTGGCTGACCGTCACCGGTCTCGACCCGCACACGAGCGTGCGGGTGAACGGCGTCGGCGAGGCACCGCTCGGCGAGGCGCTGCTGCGCCATCTCGACATCACCCGGATCACCCCGGCCCTGCTCCGGTTCACCGCCGACCGCACCCGTGACCCGCGCGAGCTGCGCAAGCTGCTGCGCCCCGACAACAAGGACGAGCTCGCCAAGTGGTCCTGGGGCCGCCAAGCCGTGGACGTGGCGGCCGAGTTCGGGGTCCGCGCCGACGCCCAGGAGTGGGCCGAGCTGCTCGGACGGCTGCAACCGCGGCTGTACTCCATATCCTCCAGCCCGCTCACCGACCCCCACCTGGTCTCGCTCACCGTGTCCGTCGTGCGGTACGAGAACCTGGCCGGCCGCCCCCGGCAGGGCGTCTGCTCGCCCTTCCTCGCCGACGCCGAACCCGGCGCCGAGGTCCCGGTGCACGTGCAGCGCTCCCCGCACTTCCGGCCGCCCGCCGACCCGGCGACCCCGATGGTGATGGTCGGACCGGGCACGGGCGTCGCGCCCTTCGTCGGATTTCTCGAGGAGCGCCGGGCGCGCGGGCACCGGGCTCCCAACTGGCTGTTCTTCGGCGAGCAGCGCCGGGCGACGGACTTCTACTACGAGGAGGAGCTGACCGCTCTGCTGGCCGACGGCGCCCTCGCCCGTCTCGACACGGCCTTCTCCCGCGACCAGCGCGCCAAGGTCTACGTCCAGGACCGGATCCGCGAGCACGGCTCCCACCTGTGGTCGTGGCTCCAGGACGGCGCCCACTTCTACGTCTGCGGCGACGCCTCCCGCATGGCGAAGGACGTGGACCAGGCCCTGCGCGACGTCGCGGTCGTCCACGGCGGCCTGAGCGAGGCGGAGGCGGCGGCCTATGTGAAGCAACTCGCCTCCGACAAGAGGTACGTGCGGGACGTCTACTGACGGGAATTCACCAGAGAAACCCGTGGCGACCGAGTGCACCAAGTGGCGTTGCGCCGAAGAGAGTTGATATCAGGCCATCGCGGCGAGTCTATGTTCGTTTTTTCAACAGGAGTGGACAAGATCTGACGCACCCCTCCGTCCGTGCAGAGCCGCACGGTTCGCCTTGAGGAAGGTCGTGGTCATGACCCACCCGCACGAGTCGTCCATGGACCGGCCGGACCGCCCCCAGTGGGCGGCGCCGCACATTCCGCAGCGCACCCTCGTCAGCCGCCGCCGTCTGCTCGAAGGATCGGCCGCCCTCCTCGGCGCGCTCACCCTGTCCGCGCCGTCCGTCGCCCACCGGGCCGCCGCGGCCGACGCCGCCCCCGAGTGGAACGGCCGCATCGACGTCTTCCGCCTCGGCGCCGAGGCCCCGCACACCACCCTCATGCCGTACGCGGACCTCGCCCAGGCCCTCGCCGCCGACCGGACCCGCTCTCCGTACCGGCTGAGCCTCGACGGGGCCTGGCGGTTCGCGTACGCCGACCGCCCCGACGACCGCGACGTCGACTTCCACCGCACCGACCTCGACGACAGCGACTGGGACACCATCCCCGTCCCCTCCGTCTGGCAGCTGCACGGGTACGACCGCCCGATCTACATCAACATCACCTACCCGTGGTGGGGCCCCAACGGCCTGGGCGAGGAGGCGCAGCCGCCGGGCGCCCCCACCCGCTACAACCCCGTGGGCCAGTACCGCCGCACCTTCACGGTCCCGCGCGGCTGGACGGGGCGGCGCACGTTCCTCCACTTCGAGGGGGTCAAGTCGGCCCACTACGTGTGGATCAACGGCGAGTTGGTCGGTTACCACGAGGACTCCTACGACCCCGCCGAGTACGACATCACCGAGCACCTCAGGCCGGGCGCCAACCAGATCGCGGTGGAGGTCTACCGCTACTCCGACGGCGACTGGCTGGAGGACCAGGACATGATCCGGCTGAGCGGCATCTTCCGCTCGGTCTACCTGTACTCCACGCCGTCCGTACACCTGCGCGACTTCCGGCTGGACACCCCGCTGAGCGAGGACTACCGGGCGGCCGAGCTGTCGGTCACCGCGAGCGTGCGCGACTACGGTGGACACGGCGCCGGCCGGTACTCCGTCGAGACCCAGCTCTACGACGCCGACGGACACCCGGTGTGGCCCCGGCCGCTGCAGCAACCCGTGACACTCGGCGCCGGCGAGGAGAGGACCGTCGAGGCCGCCAGGGCCGTGCCCGAGCCACGCCTGTGGTCGGCCGAACGCCCCGAGCTCTACACCGCCGTCCTGCGCCTGCGGGACCCGGCCGGAAGGGTGACCGAAACCCTGTCCCACCGGGTCGGTCTGCGCGAGTTCGCGCTCAGGGACGGGCTGATGCGGATCAACGGCAGGCCGGTCTCGCTGCGGGGGACCAACCGCCACGAGATGCACCCCACCCGGGGCTCGGCCCTCAGCCGCGCCGACCTGGTGGAGGACATCGGCATCATCAAGCGGCTGAACATCAACACCGTCCGCACCTCGCACTACCCCAACAACCCGCTGTGGCTCGAGCTCGCCGACGAGTACGGCCTGTACCTGGTGGACGAGACCAACCTCGAGACCCACGGCATCCGGAGCGAGTACCCCGGCGACCACGCAGAGTGGACGGCGGCGTGCGTGGCGCGCGCCCAGAGCATGGTCCACCGCGACAAGAACCACGCCTCGGTCGTCATCTGGTCCCTCGGCAACGAGGCCGGCGGCGGCAGCACCTTCAACGCCATGCACGACTGGATCCGCTCCTACGACACCACCCGCGTCATCCAGTACGAGGGCGACGACCGCCCCGGGATCAGCGACATCCGCTCCGAGATGTACGACAGCCCCGCCCGCGTCGAGGCACGCGCGAAGGACACGGCCGACACCCGGCCGTACGTGATGATCGAGTACTCCCACGCCATGGGGAACTCCAGCGGAAACTTCAAGAAGTACTGGGACCTCGTCCGCCGCCACGACGTGCTCCAGGGCGGCTGGATCTGGGACTTCGTCGACCAGGCACTCGACTGGCCCACCCCCACCCGCAAGCTGTTCACCGAGACCGGACCGGGCGCGCTGCACGGTGAGATCATGGCCCCCAGCGGCGCGTTCACCCGTGGCGAGGGCGTCTCCGGCGGCACCGTCTTCGCCCGCGACGCGCGCCTCGACCTCACCGGCTCCCTCACTCTGGAAGCCTGGGTAACCCCGCACGTCACCGGATACCACCAGCCCATCCTCGCCAAGGGCGACACCCAGTACGCCCTGAAACAGACCAACAGGACCCTGGAGTTCTTCATCTACGGCAGCGGCCAGTGGGCCGCCGTGAGCTGGGCGCTGCCGGACGGCTGGACCGGCACGGAACACCACGTCGCGGGTGTCTTCGACGCGGCCGCGGGCACCCTGACCCTCCACGTCGACGGCGTGGTCCGGGCCACCCGGACCACCGCCGTGCGCCCCGCCGTCAACACCGCCCCCCTGTCGCTGGCCACCGACGTCGACAACCCGACCCGGGAGTTCAGCGGCACCGTACGGCGGGCGCGCGTCTACGCCCGCGCGCTGAGCGCCGCGGAACTGGCCTCGCCCGGCCGCGGCCCCGGCGACGACGGCGTGCGGTTCTGGTTCGACGCGGCCACCGTCGGCTTCACCCGGAAACGGCCCCGCGACGAGACGTTCTACGCCTACGGCGGCGACTGGGGCGACAACCCCAACGACGGCGCCTTCTCCGGCGACGGCATCGTCACCGCCGACCGCGGGCCGACCGGCAAGTCCGCCGAGGTGAAGCGGATCTACCAGGCGATCGGCGCCGCACCCGCGGCCGGCCGCCCGCTCACCCCCGGAGTGCCGATCACCCTCACCAACGAGTACCTCTTCACCGGCCTCAAGGAGTTCGACGCACGGTGGGAACTCGTCGCCGACGGCACAACGGTGCAGCGCGGCCGGCTGACCCGAGCCCAGCTGGACGTGGCGCCGCTGTCGAGCAAGGACGTCACCGTGCCGTTCGGGCTGCCGCGCGACCTCGCGCCGGGCGCGGAGTACTTCCTGCAGCTGTCGTTCACCCTCAAGGAGAGCACGAAGTGGGCGAAGGCCGGCCACGAGGTGGCCCGGCATCAGCTCGCCGTCGACGCCGGCAGCCCCGCCGTCACCCCCGTGCCGCTGGCTGCCGTCCCGGCGCTCGGCCATGAGGACGGCGAGGCCGCGGTCACGGTCACGGGCAGGGACTTCTCGGTCACCGTCGACAAGAAGACCGGCGTCATCACCTCGTACCGGGCCGCCGGCGTCCGGCTGCTCTCCTCCGGGCCCGCCCCGAACTTCTGGCGCGCCCCCACCGACAACGACCGGGGCAACGGCCAGCACACCCGCAACCAGACCTGGCGCGACGCCGGCGCGAACCGCACGGTCACCGAGGTGGGCGTACGGGCGCTGGGCGACCGCGCCGTCGAGGTCAAGGTCGCCGGCACCCTGCCCACCACGACGCCGTCGGCGTACACCACCACCTACACCGTTTTCGGAAACGGCGAGATCAAGGTCGACAACACGCTGCACCCGGGCGCCCCGAACCTGCCGTACATCCCGGAGGTGGGCACGCTGCTGTTCCTGCCCGCGCGCCTGGAGCACCTGCACTACTACGGCCGCGGCCCCGAGGAGAACCACTGGGACCGCAACGACGCCACCGACGTGGGCCTGTACTCCGGCACCGTCACCGGCCAGTGGACCTCCTACCTGCGCCCACAGGAGAACGGCAACAAGACCGACGTCCGCTGGGCAGCCCTGACCGACGACGACGGCGTCGGCCTGCTCGTGGCCGGCGAGCCGCTCCTTGAGGTCAACGCCTCGCACTTCACCCCCGAGGACCTGTCGGTAGGGGCCCGCCACGACTATCAGCTCACCCCACGCAAGGAGGTCGTACTGCGCCTGAACCACCGGCAGATGGGCGTCGGCGGCGACAACAGCTGGGGCGCGCACACCCACGACGAGTACAAGCTCTTCGCCGACCGCGACTACGCCTACACCTACCGGCTGCGGCCGCTGAAGGACGTCACCGAGGCGACGAAGGCCTCACGACGGCCCACGGCGACGTCGTAGCAATCGCTTTCGGCGAGGGAACGCGGGCACGGTCGGCGCTCGGGCGGCGACCGTGCCCGCACCGCCGTTCCGTGTGCCTCTTCCTCGCGTCACACCGGTGTTCGATCACTCGTGCATTCTCCCCGTCGGCACGGAACAATCGGACGGGAACGACGCATCACCCGTCACGCACTCCACGGAAAAGGAAACCTCCCATGCCCGAGCAGGACGAACGCTTCGACGTCGTGGTCCTCGGTGCCGGACCCGGCGGCTATGTCGCCGCGGTCCGCGCCGCCCAGCTGGGCAAGCGCGTCGCCGTCGTCGAGGAGAAGTACTGGGGCGGCGTCTGCCTCAACGTGGGCTGCATCCCCACCAAGGCACTGCTGCGCAACGCCGAACTCGCCCATATCTTCACCCGCGAGGCGAAGACCTTCGGCATCAAGGCCGACGGCCAGGTGACGTTCGACTACGGCGAGGCGTACCGCCGCAGCCGCAAGGTCGCCGACGGCCGGGTCAAGGGCGTCCACTACCTGATGAAGAAGAACAAGATCACCGAGTTCGACGGCCGCGGCGACTTCGTCGACGACCACACCCTGCGGGTGACCGGTTACGACGGGGAGACCCGCACCCTCGGCTTCGACCACTGCATCATCGCCACCGGCGCCACTCCCAAGCTGCTCCCCGGCACCAAGCGCACCGCGCGCGTGGTGACGTACGAGGAGCAGATCCTCGCCGAGGACCTCCCGCAGTCGATCATCGTCGCGGGCGCCGGCGCCATCGGCATCGAGTTCGCGTACGTCCTGCACAACTACGGCGTGAAGGTGACGATCGTCGAGTTCCTGGACCGGGTCGCGCCCCTGGAGGACGCCGAGGTCTCCGCCGAACTGGCCAAGCAGTACCGGAAGCTGGGCATCGACGTGCTCACCTCCACCCGGGTGGAGTCCATCGACGAGTCCGGCCCGCAGGTACGCGTCACCGTCACCGGCAAGGACGGCGCCCAGCAGGTCCTGGAGGCGGACAAGGTCCTGCAGGCGATCGGCTTCGCCCCGAACGTGACCGGTTACGGCCTGGAGAACACCGGCGTGGCGGTCACCGAGCGCGGCGCGATCGACGTCGACGGCCGCTGCCGCACCTCCGTGCCGCACATCTACGCCATCGGCGACGTCACCGCGAAGCTCATGCTCGCGCACACCGCCGAGGCGATGGGCGTGATCGCCGCGGAGACGATCGCGGACGCGGAGACCATGGAGCTGGACTACGTGATGATCCCGCGCGCGACCTACTGCCAGCCCCAGATCGCCAGCTTCGGCTACACCGAGGCCCAGGCCCGCGAGCTCGGCCACGACGTCAAGGTCGCCAAGTTCCCCTTCACCGCGAACGGCAAGGCGCACGGCCTCGGCGACGCCACCGGCTTCGTGAAGCTGATCAGCGACGCCAAGTACGGCGAACTCCTCGGCGGCCATCTCATCGGCCCCGACGTCACCGAGCTCCTCCCCGAACTGACCCTCGCCCAGCAGTGGGACCTCACCGTCCACGAGGTCGCCCGCAACGTGCACGCCCACCCCACCCTGGGCGAGGCCGTCAAGGAGGCCGTGCACGGTCTGGCCGGCCACATGATCAACATGTAGTTCCCGCACACCGCGCCCGGCGGGGCCGCCGTTCACCCGGACGGCCCCGCCGGGCGCGCCGTCGTCGTGGCTCCGGGATGTGCTGGCATCCACCGGACCGAAATCCGGGCCGGACCGGACCGACGGCGAGGGAGCCTCATGCCGGACAGCGGTGGCCCCGTCGGCGGCGCCCTCGACGGCGGCACACCCGACGAGGGGCGTCCGGTCGGCGGGAAGGCGGGCGACGGGCAGGACGAGGGGCGTCCGGGCGGCGGGAAGGCGGGCGACGGGCAGGACGACGGGCGATCGGGTGGCGGGAAGGCGGGCGACGGGACGTCGGGCGGCGCCGAGGTGGACGCCCTGCGGGCCCGTGTCGCGGAACTGGAGGCCGAGCGCGCCCGGCTCCGCCCCGCCCACCACCGGATCCGCTCGCTCGTGGCGGTCGTCCTCATCGTCCTCGGCTGCGTCCTGGCCCCGCCGGGCGTGCTCGCCGCCTGGACCGCCGACATCGTGGGCGACACCGACCGCTACGTCGACACCGTCCGCCCGCTCGCCTCCGATCGAGACGTGCAGAACGCCGCCGCGAGCCGTGTCACCGCCGCCGTGATGGACCACCTCGACCTGAAGGCACTGCTGCAGGACGTGGCGCCGGCGCAACGCCCGCTGGTCCAGCAGGCGTTGCGCCGGCTCGGGCCCTCCATCGAGGGCGCCGTGCGCAGCTTCGTGCACGACAAGGCGCAGGCCGTGGTGGCCTCCGACGCCTTCCGGCGGATCTGGGCCGACGCCAACCGCCGTGTCCACAGCACCATGGTCAAGGCCCTCACCGGCAGCGGCGGCGGCGCCGTGAAGATCGAGAACGACACGGTGACCGTGGACCTCGCCCCGGTCGTCGACGAGGTCAAGCAGCGGCTGGTCGACTCCGGCATGACGGCCGCCGACAGGATCCCCGAGGTCCACACCGATCTGACGGTCGTCGAATCCGAGGACATCGGCCGGGTCAGGACCTACTTCCGGCTGCTGCAGCTGGCCGGCCTCTGGCTGCCCGTCGTCGCGGTGCTGCTGCTGGCGTCCGGTGTGCTGCTGTCGACCCACCGCCGGCGCGTCCTGATCGTCTCCGCGCTCTGCTTCGCGTTCGCCGCCTTCCTGCTGAGCGTCGCGCTGACCGTGTTCCGGGTCGTCTATCTGGACGCTCTCCCGGCCGGCATCTCCCAGCCAGCCGCCGGATCCGTCTACGACACGCTCACCCGCTTCCTGCGCACCTCCGTGCGTGCGGTGGTGGCCCTCGGCGTGGTGGTCGCCCTGGCCGCCTGGCTGACCGGGCCGGGGCGCCGGGCCGCCCTCGTCCGGGGGCTGTGGCACTCGGGCATCGGGGCGGTGCGCACCACCGCCGACCACGCCGGACTGCGCACCGGGCCCGTCGGCCCGTTCGTGCACCGCTCTCGCACCGCGATCACCTGGATCCTGGCGGCGGCGGCCGTCCTGGCCTACCTGCTGTGGCCCTACCCGACCGGCTGGGTCGTCGTCGGCCTCGCCCTCGCCCTGCTCTTCGCGCTGGGCGTCGTCGACTTCCTCGCGGTCCGGCCCCGCCGAAAGGACACCCCCGCATGAGCTCGACCTCCCGGCCCGGCGACCCGCCCGGCGAGATCGGCACCGCCTGGTCCGTCCCGCGCGGGGGACCGCGGCGGACCGCCCCACCCCAGGGCGACGGCGTCCTCTTCGCCGGCGTCCTGATGCTGTGCGGCGGGGTGCTCGCCGTCCTCCAGGGCATCGCGGCCGTCGCCGGGGACGACGTCCACGCCCGCGTCGGCTCCTACGTCTACGCGTTCAGTCTCACCGGCTGGGGCTGGATCCACCTCGTCCTCGGCGCCCTCGCGGCCGCGACCGGCGCGGCCCTGCTCAAGGGCATGACCGGGGCCCGCTACCCGGGCGTCCTCCTCGCCGCCCTGAGCCTCGTCGCCCAGTTCCTGTTCCTGCCGTACGAGCCGCTCCGGTCGGTCGTCGTCATGGCGATCGACACGTTCGTGATCCTCTCCCTGGCGGTGTGGCGCCAGCGGACGGTCTGAAACCTCGTTCGGCGCGGACCGCCCCCGTCCCGCAGGGACGACCGGGCCCGGCCCCCGGGGGTGTGGCAGGCTTGCGCGCATGGGGGAACAGCCAGCGGCGCAGGTCGAGTTCGGCACGACGGCGGGCCGGGTCCGCGGCCGGCGATCATCCGACGGCGTCGTCGCCGTCCTCGGGATCCCCTACGCCGCCGCCCCCTTCGGCCCCCGCCGGTTCCGCGCCCCGCAACCGGTTCCCGGCTGGAGCGCGTGGCGCGACTGCACGGCGTTCGGACCCGTCGCACCGCAGTCCGCGAAGCTGCCCGGCGCGCCGGTATGGCGCCCCGGCGACGAGGACGTGCTCACCGTCAACGTGTGGGTGCGGCCCGAGCCGGACCGCGGCTCGCTGCCGGTGCTCCTGTGGATCCACGGCGGCGCCTACACCTTCGGCTCCTCCGCCCAGCCCGACTTCGACGGCGCGGCGCTGGCCCGCGGCGGACTGGTCGTCGTCAGCTGCAACTACCGGGTCGGGTTCGAGGGCTTCGGCCATGTGCCGGGCTTTCCCGACAACCGCGGGCTGCTCGACCAGGCGGCCGCTCTGCGCTGGGTGCGCGAGAACATCGCCGCGTTCGGCGGCGATCCCGGCAACGTCACGGTCGCCGGGCATTCCGCCGGAGCGGGCTCCGCCGTCTGCCTGATGGCCGTGGAAGCGGCGCGTGGCGCGTTCCGGAGAGTCGTCGCGCACAGCGTGCCCGACGCCTTCTGCACCGTCGGCGCCGCCGCCGCGACCACGGCGCGGATCGCGGCCGCGACCGGCGTCGCCGCGACGGGCGACGGGCTGCTCTCCGCCTCGCCCCAGGAACTGGTGGCCGCCTCCGACAAGGTCGCCGAAGAGTGCGCCGACGATCCCGTGACGGCGCTCCAGGCATTCGAACCGGTGCTCTTCCAGCCCGTCGTCGACGGCGACGTGCTGCCCACGGATCCGCTCTCCGCGCTGGCCCGGGGCGGCTCCCGCGACGTGGACCTGCTGGTGTGCCACACCCTGGAGGAGTACTGGTTCCTGCACGAGGTCGGCGCGGTGCGCGGGGCCGCCGCCGAGTCGGACCTCGTGGAGCTCGCCGCTGCCCTCGGCCTGCCCGCCCGTCTGGTCGACGGATACCGCGCGCTGATGCCCGGCGCTCCGGTGCTCGACCGGTATCTGGCGATGTTCGGCGACGCGCAGTTCGGCGAGTACGGCAGCCGGCTCGCCGAGCAGCACGCACGTGCCGGCGGCAGGGCGTTCCTGTCGCGTTTCGCCCGCCGGCGCGGGCCCGCGGGCGGCCCGGTCCGGCCCTGGCACACCGCCGACATCCCTTTCGCGTTCGGCAACCTGGACGCGGTGGGAGCCGAGTTCCTCATCGGCGGCGCGCCCGACGCACAGGACCGGGCCCTGTCCCGGCGCATGCTCCGCGCCTGGCGCGACTTCGCCGCCTGCGGCGATCCCGGATGGCCCGCGGTCACCGCCGGGGCCACCACCGCGAAGATCTGGGCCGTCCCCGAGGACTCACTGTCCGACGCCGACTCCGCCCTCCGCGCGCTGTGGCGGGACGTCGTCCCCATGCAGGACACGCGAGGTTGATGTCGGATTCTCGCCAGCGACGGGAGGGCCGCTGGCCGATGCTGGACGCATGCAGAACGGGATGTACACCGATCGAGAGCGTTGTGTGCGCGCCGTGCAGTCCAAGGACGCCCGGTTCGACGGCTGGTTCTTCACGGCGGTCCTGACCACCGGCATCTACTGCCGGCCCAGCTGCCCGGTCGTGCCGCCCAAGCCGCAGAACATGGTCTTCCACCCGAGCGCCGCCGCCTGCCAGCAGGCCGGCTTCCGCGCCTGCAAGCGCTGCCGGCCCGACACCACCCCCGGCTCGCCGGAGTGGAACCAGCGCGCCGACCTGGTCGCCCGCGCCATGCGGCTGATCGCGGACGGCGTCGTCGACCGCGACGGCGTGCCCGGCCTCGCCGCCCGCCTCGGCTACAGCACCCGTCAGGTGGAACGCCAACTCCTCGCCGAACTCGGTGCGGGACCCCTGGCGCTGGCCCGCGCCCAGCGCGCCCAGGCCGCCCGCCTCCTCATCGAGACGACCGAACTGCCCATGGCCGAAGCGGCGTTCGCCGCCGGGTTCGCCTCCATCCGCACCTTCAACGACACCGTCCGCGAGGTCTTCGCCCTCTCGCCGAGCGAACTGCGCGCCCGCGTCCCGCGCAAGAGCCCCTCGAACCATCCGGCCACCCCGGGCACGCTCGTCCTGCGCCTGCCCTTCCGCGTCCCCCTCAACCCGGACAACCTCTTCGGGCACCTGGCCGCGACCGGCGTCCCGGGAGTGGAGGAGTGGCGGGACGGCGCGTTCCGGCGCACACTGCGGCTGCCCTACGGGCACGGCATCGTGGCGCTCACCCCGCACCCCGACCACATCGGCTGCCGCATCACCCTCAGCGACCTGCGCGACCTCACCGTCGCGATCAGCCGCTGCCGGCGCATGCTCGACCTGGACGCCGACCCGGTCGCCGTCGACGACCGGCTGCGCGCGGACCCGCTGCTCGCGCCGCTCGTGGACAAGGCCCCCGGCCGCCGCGTGCCGCGCACCGTCGACGAGGCGGAGTTCGCCGTACGCGCCGTGCTGGGCCAGCAGGTCTCCACCGCGGCCGCCCGCACCCACGCGGCGCGCCTGGTCACCGCCCACGGCGACCCGGTCGACGATCCGGAAGGCGGCCTCACCCACCTCTTCCCCACCCCCGAGGCGCTCGCCGCCGTCGACCCCGAGTCCCTGGCGATGCCCCGCACCCGGCGCACCACCTTCACCGGCCTCGTCGCTCAACTGGCCGACGGCACACTCCACCTGGGGGTGGACAGCGACTGGTCGCACGCCCGCGACCGGCTCCTGGCGCTGCCCGGCTTCGGGCCGTGGACGGTGGACGTCATCGCGATGCGCGCCCTCGGCGACCCCGACGCGTTCCTCCCCACCGACCTCGGCATCCGCCGCGTCGCACGGGAGTTGGGGCTGCCCTCCACCCCGGCGGCGCTCACCTCCCGTGCGGCCGCCTGGCGGCCCTGGCGCGCGTACGCCGTCCAGTACCTCTGGGCCACCGACAGCCACCCGGTCAACTTCCTTCCGGTGTGAGCCCCGTACCAAGCCCGTACACGCCCGTACCCGCCCACACACGCCTGCAAAGGACTTCAGTGAAGCAGCACACCGTCATCGACAGCCCCTACGGCGCCCTGACCCTCGTCGCCGACGACGGCGTCCTGTGCGGCCTCTACATGACCGGACAGCGCCACCGCCCGCCCGAGGAGAACTTCGGCCCCCGGGACGACACCCTCCTCACGGACGCCTCGGACCAGCTGAAGGCCTATTTCGCAGGGAAGTCGACGGAGTTCACCCTCGAACTCCGCCTGCACGGAACGCCGTTCCAGCGCAGTGTCTGGGCCGAGCTGCGGAAGATCCCGTACGGCGAGACCCGCTCCTACGGAGAGCTCGCGGACGCCGTCGGCAACCCGGGCGCCTCCCGCGCGGTGGGCCTGGCCAACGGCAAGAACCCCATCGGGATCATCGTGCCCTGCCATCGCGTGATCGGCGCCGGCGGCAGCCTCACCGGCTACGGCGGCGGCCTGGACCGCAAGCAACGCCTGCTGGCGTTCGAGAGCGGCGCCGCCCCCGGCGGGACGACCCTCTTCTAGGCCGGGCCCGCGAGGAGCCCGGCCCTCCGGCTCAGACCGCGCCGGAGACGGCGAGCTCCCGCAGCAGCCTCGGCAGTGACGTCCCGATCGGCTCCCGGACGACCTCGTCGGCCATCTCGTCGTACGGCGTCGGCTCGGCGTTGACGACGACCAGCCGGGCCCCGTGCTCGGCGGCGACGCCGGCCAGCCCGGCGGCGGGCTGCACCTGGAGGCTGGTGCCGACCGCCAGGAACACCTGGCACGCCTTGGCGACGGCGACGGCCCGGCCCAGCACCACCGGGTCGAGGCGCTCGCCGAACATCACGGTCGCCGACTTCAGGATCCCGCCGCACACCCGGCACGGCGGGTCCTCCTCACCGGCCTCGACCCGCGCCAGCGCGTCCTGCATCGGACCCCTGGCGTGGCACTTCGTGCACACCACGGTCCGGACGGTGCCGTGCAGTTCGAGCACCTTGCGCGCCGGCAGCCCGGCGAGCTGGTGCAGCCCGTCCACGTTCTGCGTGATCACCCGCACCGGCACCCCGGAACGCTCCAGGTCGACGACGGCCCGATGCGCCGCGTTCGGCTCGGCCGCCAGGGCCTGGGTGCGGCGGCGCATCTGCCAGGACCGCCGCCGGATCTCCGGGTCGCCCATGTAGTACTCGTACGTGACGAGCTTCTCCGCCTCCGGATCGCGCCGCCACAGCCCGTTGGGGCCGCGGTAGTCGGGAATGCCGGAGTCGGTGGAGACACCGGCCCCGGTGAGGATGGCGACAAGGGGCTTGCTCATGTGTTCGAGCGTAGGGCGGGGCATCAGCCGGCCGCGAGCGGATAAACGCCCGCCGCCGGCCGGTCGGTGCTACCTTCCCCGCATGGCCAAGGCAGCTCTCTCGCTCGACGCCGAACTCGTCGTCGAGGTCATGGTGCTCACCGGCGTGGGCAGCCCCCAGGACGCCGTCGAGGTCGTCCTGCGCGACTACATCGAGCGCGGCCACCGCACGGAGGCCCGCACGGCCGTCCGCGACGAGGCGCTGCGCGAGGTCGACGCCAAGCCGCGCGACGTGGAGGGCTGACCGCCCGGCCCGACGGATCCCCGGCGGAGCGCTCGGCCCACCCGACCGCCCGGCTCACCGGGACCGGTCAGCGCACCGGACGGCCGTTCTCCAGCTCGGCCGTCACCGAGCCGTCCGCCAGGGCGTCCAGCGCGGCCAGCACCCGGTGGCCCAGTGCGCCCAGCAGATAGTCGGTGATCTCCTCGGGCGCGACCAGCCGCCAGGACAGCAGCTCCTCCTCCTGCAGCCGGATCGCCCCCAGGGTGTCCTCGTCGAGGACACCGCCGTCGTAGACGTACGCCACGAGCGGCGGACGGTCCGGTCCGAGCACCCAGTCCACCGCGAGCAGCCGACCGAGCTCACGGTCGAGACCGATCTCCTCCAGCGTCTCGCGGCGCGCCCCCTGCCGGGGGCTCTCGCCCCCGTCGGACTCGATGGTGCCGCCCGGAAGGGCCCAGCCCGCGCGGTAGTTGGGCTCGACGAGCAGAACGCGTCCCTCGGCGTCACGGAAGAGCGCGGCGGCGCCGGCCAGGACACGGGGCAGGGAGGCGACATACGCGGCGAAGTCGGGTTTGCTGGAAGTGGTCACCAAGGCAGGGTAGTCGGCGCTTCGCCGACGGTTTCCTCATCCGGCCGGATCTGCTCGGAGCGCCCCCGTTCCTCGGCCAGCCGTACGGTTCGCCGCGCCAGCTCGCTGATGCGCGCGCCGTCGAAACCGAACACCGCGCTGCGCACGGTGTCCTCCAACGGCAGAGTCCATTGCGGCGGGATCGCGGCGGCGCCGGTCAGGACGCCGGCCACCGAACCGGCCGTCGCCCCGTTCGAGTCGGTGTCCAGGCCGCCGCGCACGGTGAGCGCGACGGTGCGGGTGAAGTCGCCGTCGCCGTACAGCAGGCCCGCGGTGAGGACGGCGACGTTCGGGACGGTGTGGATCCAGCCCAGGCCCGCCGTCTCCTGCGTCACCGTCGCGAGGGTGTCCTCCCAGGTCATCCGAGTGGCGTGGAGGGAGGCGACCCGGCGCACGGTGCGCGCGAGGCGGCTGCTCGCCGGGACGACGGTCAACGCTTCCTCCAGCGCGCGGCGCACCGTGGGCGCGGTGAACGCCGACGAGATCAGCGCCGCCGCGAACATCGCGCCGTACACGCCGTTGCCGGTGTGCGAGAGCACCGCGTCCCGGCGGGCCAGCAGGGCGGCGCGGCGGGGGAGGCCCGGGCAGGTCCAGCCGTAGACGTCGGCGCGGATCAGGGCGCCGATCCACTCCTGGTAGGGGTTGTCGTACGTCGCCGTCAGCGGCGGTTTCATACCTGCCGTGAGGTTGCGGTAGACGGCCCGTTCGGCGGTGAACGTCTGCAGATAGGGCAGCCGCAGCAGCCACAGGTCGCCGACCTGCTCGGTGGTGAAGCCGAAGCCGTGGGTCTCCAGCAGGTCGAGGCCGAGGATCGCGTAGTCCACGTCGTCGTCGCGGCAGCTGCCGTGCACGCGGCCACGCACACAGCTTCGCCACTCCGGGCGCAGCTGCCGTGCCTCCTCCGTGTCGGCGGGCTCGGGCAGGTAGTCGGTGAGCGGCAGGGCGTCGGCCCGCCGCAGATAGCGGTCGATGCGTTCGCGCGTCCACAGATCGCCCTGCTCGACCGGTTTGCCGAGCATGTTGCCCGCGATCCGGCCCAGCCAGCCTCCGAGGACGCGGTCGGCGAGCTCCGGTCCGCCGCCCACAGCAGTCATGCCTCCGGTCTACCCGATCCGGGGCGCCCCCGCGCGGGCTTCGACGCGCCGGGGGCGACGGTGCCACGGCGCCGGGGGCCGGACAGCGCATGACGGCGGGGGCGTCCGGCGGTTAAGGTCGCAGCGGCGCGACTGGCCCTGACGTGCGACGCGGGGCCCGGAGAGCAAGGGGATCGCAAGGTGGCGGACGCTGCAGCGCAGGGCACCCGACGGGTGCTCGTGGCCGCGGACAAGTTCAAGGGCTCGCTGACGGCCGTGGAGGTCGCCGAGCGGGTGACGGCGGGACTGCGCCGGGCCGTACCGGACGTCGAGGTTGCGGCCCTGCCCGTCGCCGACGGCGGTGACGGCACCGTGGCCGCGGCGGTCGCCGCCGGCTTCGAACGCCGTGAGGTGCGGGTCGCCGGGCCCCTCGGGCACGAGGTCACCGCGGCGTTCGCGGTGCGCGGCGACACGGCGGTCGTGGAGATGGCCGAGGCGAGCGGGCTGCAACGGCTCCCGGCCGGCGTCTTCGCACCGCTCACGGCGTCGACGTACGGCTCCGGGGAGCTGCTGCGTGCCGCGCTGGACGAGGGCGTGCGGACGATCGTGTTCGGGGTCGGCGGCAGCGCGACCACCGACGGCGGCGCGGGCATGCTGTCCGCGCTGGGCGCGCGGTTCCTCGACGAGGACGGCGAGCCCGTGGCGCCGGGCGGCGGCGGCCTCGCGGGAGTGGCGCGCGTAAACCTGTCGGGGCTGGACCCTCGCCTCGCGACCGTGGAACTGGTCCTGGCGAGCGACGTCGACAACCCGCTGACCGGCCCGAAGGGCGCGCCGGCGGTGTACGGGCCGCAGAAGGGCGCCTCACCGGACGACGTCGAGGCCCTGGACGCGGCGCTCGCGCACTTCGCGACGGTGCTGGAGACGGCGGTCGGCCCGAAGGCGGCCGAGTACGCCGGCGCGCCGGGCGCGGGGGCCGCCGGCGGCATCGGCTTCGGCGCGCTGCTCCTCGGCGCCCGCTTCCGCGCCGGCATCGACGTCATGCTCGACGTGCTGGGCTTCGCACCGGCGCTCGAACGGGCGGAGCTGGTGATCACCGGCGAGGGCTCGCTGGACGAGCAGACCCTGCACGGCAAGGCCCCCGCGGGAGTCGCCGCGGCGGCCCGGGCGGCCGGCAAGGAGGTCGTCGCGGTCTGCGGGCGGCTGGCGCTTCCGCCCGAGGCGCTGGGACGGGCCGGGATCCGCCGGGCGTACCCGCTGACGGAGGTCGAGCCGGACGTGGCGACCTGCATCTCGGACGCCGGCCCGATCCTGGAACGGGTCGCGGAGCAGATCGGCCGGGACTTCCTGCTGTAGGCAAGGTCCGACCCCGCACGGCAGACGAGCGGACCTGACCCGCGGACGCGTCCTGGCGGACGTGGGCTGGCAGACGTGGGCCGGCGGACCTGGCCTGCGGATGTGGGCTGGCGGATGTGGGCCGGTTTCGGACCTGGCCTGCGGACGTGGGCCGGCAGACGTGGGCCGGCGGACCCGGCCCGGCGGACGTGGCCTGGCAGACGCGGCCTGGCGGACGTGGCCTGGCAAACGTGGGCCCGGCGGACCCGGCCTGGCGGACCTGGGCTGGCAAACCTGGCCCAGCGACCCTGGCCTACCGGTCCCGGCCCGTCGGCCTTGGCCCAGCTGGACGCGAAAACGGGCGTGGCCCGAGCCTTGAGGGGCTCGGGCCACGCCCGTCGGCGTGCGGAGGGATCAGGGCAGCTGTGCTGCCCGCGCCTCGCGCCGGTTGTCGCGGAAGTTGTTCACCCGGCGCGCCGTGGCGAACAGCGGGATGACCGCGCCCATGACCAGCTGCAGCGCGCAGCCCGTCTGCAGGAGCAGCTGACCGCCGGGCGCGTCGAACGCCCAGGCCGCCAGCAGGCCCATCGACAGGACGATCCACGCGAGCATCGCGCCGGCGAGGCGGCCTCGGGGCTTCGGGTACTCGACCCGGCTCACCATCAGCCAGGCGGTGCCCAGGATGGCCATCAGCGTCGCCTCGAAGGGCAGCTCCAGCAGCACGATCGAGACGACGGTCAGCGCGCCGAACGGCGACGGCATGCCCTGGAAGGTGCCGTCCTTCACCGTCACGCACGAGAACCGGGCAAGCCTCAGCACCACCGCCAGCAGCACCATGATCGCCCCGACCGCCGCCACCCGCTGGTGGGCGTCGTTGGCGACCATGCCGTAGACGAGGACGAAGTACGCCGGGGCCAGACCGAAGCTGATGAGGTCCGAGAGGTTGTCCAGCTCCGCGCCCATCGGGGAGGAGCGCAGCTTGCGCGCGACCAGGCCGTCGAAGAGGTCGAAGACCGCCGCGCAGAGCATCAGGATGACCGCCGTGGCCGCGCTGTGGCGGGCCATGCCGGATTCCTGGCTGCCGGTGAGGTGCGGGATCAGGATGCCGGTGGTGGTGAAGTACACCGCCATGAAGCCGCACGTGGCGTTGCCGAGGGTGAGGGTGTCCGCTATCGACAGACGCAGAGAGAGGGGCATCTCCTCCTCGTCGTCCACCTCGTCCGCCTCGGGCACCCAGCCCGCCTGGGTCTCCGGGTCAATCACGGTCAATGCGAGTCACCCCTGCCACGGTCTTCTGCCCCACCTCGACCGCGACGTCCACGCCCTCGGGCAGGTAGATGTCGACGCGCGAGCCGAAGCGGATCAGGCCGATGCGCTCGCCCTGCTCGACCTTCGTGCCCTCGGGGATGTAGGGGACGATGCGGCGGGCGACGGCTCCGGCGATCTGGATCATCTCGATGTCACCGAGCTCGGTGTCGAAGTGCCAGACGACGCGCTCGTTGTTCTCGCTCTCCTTGTTGAACGCCGGCACGAACCCGCCGGGGATGTGCTCGACCGACGTCACGGTGCCGGCCAGCGGCGCGCGGTTGACGTGGACGTTGAGCGGGCTCATGAAGATCGCGACCCGGGTGCGCCCGTCCTTCCACGGCATGATGCTCTGCACCACACCGTCGGCGGGGGAGATGACCCGGCCCGGGGCGATCTCACGCTCGGGGTCGCGGAAGAACCACAGCATGCCCGCCGCGAGAGCGGTGGCGGGCACGGCGACGGCCTTGGCGGCACCCGAGCGGCGGGCCCGCAGCAGGCTGACGGCTGCGGTGGCGACGGTCGGCAGGAGCCACGGCGATGCTCCGCGCGCGAGGCGTGCGCCTACCAGGCTGTCGCGGTGTGCAGAGGTTTGGCTGTGGGGCATGGATGACCTTCGTAGCGGATGATGCCGCGCTTCGACGGGGGGACGGCGGCTTTCCGCGATCGTAGCGGTTCGGGGCCACAACTGGGTAAGCAAGGAAGCCGAGTCGACAGGCGACAGAAGTTGACGGGGTGTGATCTTCTTCTCGAAGAAAACACCCCCAACTCGGACAATCAGCCCTGGAACCGGTACTCCTCGAGCAACCTGCGCCCGATGATCATTTTCTGGATTTCGGCGGTGCCTTCACCGATCAGCAACATCGGGGCCTCACGGTAGAGGCGCTCGATCTCGTACTCCTTGGAGAACCCGTAGCCGCCATGGATACGGAAGGAGTCCTCCACGACCTCCTTGCAGTACTCGGATGCGAGGTACTTCGCCATCCCTGCCTCGAGGTCGTTTCGTTCTCCGGAGTCCTTTTTGCGTGCGGCGTTCACCATCATCGCATGGGCGGCCTCGACCTTGGTAGCCATCTCGGCCAGCTTGAACTGGATCGCCTGGTGCTGGGCGATCGGCTTGCCGAACGTGTGGCGCTGCTGGGCGTACTGCACGCCCAGCTCGAAGGCACGCTGGGCGACGCCGCAACCACGCGCCGCGACATTCACGCGGCCCACCTCGACGCCGTCCATCATTTGGTAAAAACCTCGGCCGGTGACCCCGCCGAGCACCCGGTCGGCGGAAAGCCGCAGGCCATCCATGATGAGCTCGGTGGTGTCGACACCCTTGTAGCCCATCTTGTCGATCTTGCCCGGGATGGTCAGGCCGGGGCGGACCTCGCCGAAGCCGGGCTCCTTCTCGATCAGGAACGTCGTCATCGACTTGTGGGGCGCCGTGCCCTCGGGGTGTCCTTCGTCACTTCGCACCAGAACGGCCACCAGAGACGACGTTCCGCCGTTCGTCAGCCACATCTTCTGGCCGTTGAGGACGTACTCGTCGCCGTCCCTGACGGCCTTGGACGTGATGGCCGACACGTCCGAGCCCAGGCCCGGCTCCGACATCGAGAACGCGCCCCGGATGTCGCCGGCCGCCATGCGCGGCAGGTAGTGGTCCTTCTGCTCCTGCGTGCCGTGCTGCTTGAGCATGTACGCCACGATGAAGTGGGTGTTGATGATGCCCGAGACGGACATCCAGCCGCGGGCGATCTCCTCCACGCACAGCGCGTAGGTGAGGAGCGACTCGCCCAGACCGCCGTACTCCTCGGGGATCATCAGACCGAACAGGCCCAACTCCTTGAGGCCGTCGACGATCTGCTGCGGGTACTCGTCGCGGTGCTCCAGCTCGGTCGCGACCGGGATGATCTCCTTGTCCACGAAGCCGCGGACGGTGGAGAGGATCTCCTGCTGGACATCGGTCAGACCGGCGGTCTGGGCGAGGCGCGCCATGGCTACTTCTCCGTCTTTTCCGAAGGGTCGTTCAGCTCCGGGCGGCCGGGCTGCTCGCCGCCGCGCTCCTTGATGTACGTCTCGGTCGGCACCATCACCTTGCGGCGGAACACGCAGACCAGCGTGCCGTCCTGCTTGTAGCCCTTGGTCTCGACGTGGACGATGCCGCGGTCGTTCTTCGACTTCGACGGCCACTTGTCGAGCACGGTCGTCTGACCGTAGATCGTGTCGCCGTGGAAGGTCGGCGCGACATGCCTGAGCGACTCGATCTCCAGGTTGGCGATCGCCTTGCCGGACACGTCCGGCACCGACATGCCGAGCAGGAGCGAGTAGACGTAGTTGCCCACGACGACGTTCTTGCCGAAGTCGGTCGTCTTCTCCGCATAGTTCGTGTCCATGTGGAGGGGGTGGTGGTTCATGGTGAGGAGACAGAACAGGTGGTCGTCGTACTCCGTGACCGTCTTTCCCGGCCAGTGCTTGTACGTCGCCCCGACCTCGAACTCCTCGTACGTGCGCCCGAACTGCATCGCCTCAGGCCTCCGGGATCTCGAACTTGCTGGTGCGCTGCATGCCGGCGGCGCGTCCCTTGCCGGAGATGACCAGGGCCATCTTGCGGCTGGCCTCGTCGATCATCTCGTCGCCGAGCATCGCCGAGCCCTTCTTGCCGCCCGCCTCGGACGTGTAGTAGTCGTACGCGTCCAGGATCAGCTCGGCGTGGTCGTAGTCCTCCTGGGAGGGCGAGAAGATCTCGTTCGACGCCTCGACCTGACCCGGGTGCAACACCCACTTGCCGTCGAAGCCGAGCGCGGCGGCGCGCTGCGCGACCGCGCGGTAGCCCTCGACGTTGCGGATCTGCAGGTAGGGGCCGTCGATCGCCTGGAGGTCGTTGGCGCGGGCCGCCATCAGGATCTTCATCAGGATGTAGTGGTAGGCGTCCGCCGGGTAACCGGGCGGCTGCTCGCCCACGACCAGCGACTTCATGTTGATCGACGCCATGAAGTCGGCCGGGCCGAAGATGATCGTCTCGACGCGCGGCGAGGCCTGCGCGATCTCGTTGACGTTGTTCAGGCCCTGCGCGTTCTCGATCTGCGCCTCGATGCCGATACGGCCGACCTCGAAGCCCATGGTCTTCTCGATCTGCGTCAGCAGCAGGTCCAGGGCGACGACCTGCTGGGCGCTCTGCACCTTGGGCAGCATGATGCAGTCGAGGTTCGGGCCGGCTCCCTCGACCACCGTCACGACGTCGCGGTACGTCCACTCGGTCGTCCAGTCGTTGACGCGCACGACCCTGGTCTTGCCGGTCCAGTCGCCCTCGTTGAGGAACTTGACGATGGTGTGCCGCGCCTCGGGCTTGGCGAGCGGCGCGCACGCGTCCTCGAGGTCGAGGAAGACCTGGTCCGCCGGGAGTCCCTGCGCCTTCTCCAGGAAGCGGGGGTTGCTGCCCGGGACCGCGAGACACGAGCGGCGCGGACGCAGACGGTTGACGGTCATGCGGGGACCTCCAGGGGGTCGAGCTTGTTCGCTTTGCGGATCTCGTCGACGATGCGGCCGATGATTCCGGTGATGTCGAAGTCCTTCGGGGTGAAGACCGCGGCCACGCCCGCAGCCCTGAGCTGCTCCGCGTCACCATTCGGGATGATGCCACCGGCGATCACCGGGATGTCTGTGGCACCGGCCACACGGAGCCGTTCGAGGACGTCCGGCACCAGTTGGGCGTGCGAGCCGGAGAGGATGGACAGGCCCACGGCGTGCACGTCCTCCTCCAGCGCGGCGTCCACGATCTGCTCGGGCGTCAGCCGTATGCCCTGGTAGACCACCTCGAAGCCGGCGTCGCGGGCCCGCACGGCGATCTGCTCGGCGCCGTTGGAGTGCCCGTCCAGGCCCGGCTTGCCGACCAGGAAGCGCAGCTTGCCCACGCCCATGTCCTTCGCGGTCACGTCGACCCTGCGGCGGACGTCGGCCATGGCCGAGCCCTCCTCCGCGGGGACCGCGACCGGCGCCGAGGAGACGCCGGTCGGCGCGCGGAACTCGCCGAACACCTCGCGCAGCGCCCCGGCCCACTCGCCGGTCGTGACCCCGGCGCGGGCGCACTCCAGGGTGGCCTCCATGAGGTTGGCGGTGCCCTTGGCGGCCTCCTTCAGCTTCTCCAGCGCCTTGCACGGACGCGGGTGGTTGAAGGGCGGCTGGTACCGCGTGTCGCGCCAGTTCTGCAGGGAGGCGATGACACGGGCCTCGACCGCCGGGTCGACCGTCTGGATCGCCGTGTCGAGGTCGGCGGTCAGCGGGTTGGGCTCGGTCGTCTCGAAGATGTTGACCCCGACGATCTTCTCCTGCCCGGACTCGATGCGGGCGCGGCGCTCGGCGTGCGAGGACACCAGCTGCGACTTGAGGTAGCCGGACTCGACGGCGGCCATCGCGCCGCCCATCTCCTGGATGCGCTCGATCTCCGCGAGGGACGCCTCGACCAGCTCCGCCACCTTCGCCTCGACGACGTGCGAGCCCTCGAAGATGTCCTCGTACTCCAGCAGGTCGCTCTCGTGGGCGAGGACCTGCTGGATGCGCAGGCTCCACTGCTGGTCCCAGGGCCGGGGCAGACCCAGCGCCTCGTTCCAGGCGGGCAGCTGCACGGCACGCGCGCGTGCGTCCTTCGACAGCGTGACGGCGAGCATCTCCAGCACGATCCGCTGGACGTTGTTCTCCGGCTGTGCCTCCGTCAGGCCCAGGGAGTTGACCTGGACGCCGTAGCGGAAGCGGCGCTGCTTGGGGTTCTCGATGCCGTAGCGCTCGCGGGTGACCTGGTCCCAGATGCGGCCGAAGGCGCGCATCTTGCACATCTCCTCGACGAAGCGGACGCCCGCGTTCACGAAGAAGGAGATGCGCGCGACGACGTCGCCGAACTTCTCGGCCGGCACCTGCCCGGAGTCGCGGACGGCGTCCAGCACGGCGATCGCCGTGGACATCGCGTACGCGATCTCCTGCACCGGCGTGGCCCCGGCCTCCTGCAGGTGGTAGCTGCAGATGTTGATCGGGTTCCACTTCGGGATGTGGGACACCGTGTACGCGATCATGTCCGTCGTCAGCCGGAGGCTGGGCCCCGGGGGAAAGACGTGCGTCCCCCGGGACAGGTACTCCTTGACGATGTCGTTCTGGGTCGTGCCCTGGAGCCGGGTGACGTCAGCGCCCTGCTCCTCGGCGACGACCTGGTAGAGCGCCAGCAGCCACATGGCGGTGGCGTTGATCGTCATCGAGGTGTTCATCTGCTCCAGGGGGATGTCCTGGAACAGCCTGCGCATGTCGCCGAGATGGGCCACCGGGACGCCGACCCGGCCGACCTCGCCGCGGGCGAGGACATGGTCGGAGTCGTAGCCGGTCTGGGTGGGCAGGTCGAACGCGACCGACAGACCCGTCTGGCCCTTGGCGAGGTTGCGCCGGTACAGCTCGTTGGACGCCTCGGCCGTGGAGTGACCGGCGTACGTGCGCATGAGCCACGGCCGGTCCTTCTCCCGCTTTCCTTCGGCGGACTGACGCTCAGTCATCTATGACCTCGGGTGTCTCAGATGTTGCGGAAGCGGTTGATGGCGTCGATGTGCTGGGCGCGCTTCTCGTGGTCGCGCACGCCGAGGCCCTCCTCGGGGGCCAGCGCGAGGACGCCGACCTTGCCCTGGTGGAGGTTGCGGTGCACGTCGTAGGCGGCCTGGCCGGTCTCCTCCAGGGAGTAGACCTTCGACAGCGTCGGGTGGATCTTGCCCTTCGCGATGAGCCGGTTGGCCTCCCAGGCCTCGCGGTAGTTGGCGAAGTGCGAGCCGATGATCCGCTTCAGCGACATCCACAGGTAGCGGTTGTCGTACTGGTGCATGTAGCCCGAGGTCGAGGCGCAGGTGGTGATGGTGCCGCCCTTGCGGGTGACGTACACGGAGGCGCCGAAGGTCTCGCGGCCGGGGTGCTCGAAGACGATGTCGATGTCCTCGCCGCCGGTGAGCTCGCGGATGCGCTTGCCGAAGCGCTTCCACTCCTTGGGGTCCTGGGTGTTCTCGTCCTTCCAGAACTTGTAGTCCTCGGCGTTGCGGTCGATGATCGCCTCGGCGCCCATGGCCCGGCAGATCTCCGCCTTCTGCGGCGAGGAGACGACGCAGATCGGGTTGGCGCCGCCGGCCAGCGCGAACTGCGTGGCGTAGCTGCCCAGACCGCCGCTCGCGCCCCAGATCAGGACGTTGTCGCCCTGCTTCATGCCGGCGCCGTTGCGGGAGACCAGCTGACGGTAGGCGGTGGAGTTGACGAGGCCGGGGGCCGCCGCCTCCTCCCAGCTCAGGTGGTCCGGCTTCGGCATCAGCTGGTTGGACTTGACCAGAGCGATCTCCGCCAGGCCGCCGAAGTTGGTCTCGAAGCCCCAGATGCGCTGCTCGGGGTCGAGCATCGTGTCGTTGTGGCCGTCCGAGGACTCCAGCTCGACGGACAGGCAGTGCGCGACGACCTCGTCGCCCGGCTTCCAGGAGTTGACGCCCGGGCCGGTGCGCAGGACGACGCCCGCGAGGTCGGAGCCGATGATGTGGTACGGCAGGTCGTGCCGCTTGGTGAGCTCGCTGAGGCGGCCGTAGCGCTCCAGGAAGGAGAACGTCGACACCGGCTCGAAGATCGACGTCCACACGGAGTTGTAGTTGACCGAGGAGGCCATGACGGCCACCAGGGCCTCGCCCGGGCCGAGCTCGGGCAGTGCCACCTCGTCCAGGTGGAGCGACTTGCGCGGGTCCTTGTCGCGGGTCTCCAGGCCCGCGAACATCTCCGTCTCGTCCTTGTGCACGGTGATCGCGCGGTACGACTCGGGGAGCTGAAGAGCGGCGAAGTCGGCCGGCGTCGAGTCCGGCGACTGGATCGCGTCGAGGATGTCCTTCACGGTCACGGTGTTGCCTCCGGCGGTGTGCGCCCTGAGGGAGGGGCGCTGAGGGTTACGTCGGTGCTGCTGAGGGTTGGGTGGGAAATGCCGTCGGTTCGGCGGCGGTGCTGTTCGGCAGCGCTTTGTGGCGCGGGAGGTTGCCTGTGACGCAGGCGTCCGGGCGCGCAGACCTGGAGGTTGCGGGGACAGCCGACGTACGAGAGGTCTCTGCACGCCGGCCGCCCGGACTCCTTCAACGTATGACACCGCGTGTCACCTCGCAAGGCACTGAGTGCCAGAACTTCCACTCAGCTGAAATCTTTACGTAACAAATGAGCGATGATCGATCGAACGGGCTCTGAAATCCGCGCGAAAAGGTGCTCTGACATGCCAAAACGGCCACCCGGTGGGGTGGCCGTCATCACAGCGCGGAAGGGGACCGCGGAGGGTCTCAGCGCTCCTTGAGCGCCTGTTCGATGGTGCGCATGACCTCGTCCAGCGAGGCGTCGGTCCGGGCGACCGTGACCAGGACCTCGCCCTGCGCGGAGATCGCCGCCGGGGCCGGCCGCGGGCCGTCGGCGCCGCTGCGGCCGGCTCCGATGCCCGTCCCGAAGGTCTTGCGGACGATCGCGAAGGCGTGGTCGAGCTGGGCCTCCACGTCGCCCTGACCGCCGGCTCTCAGCCAGCGCCGCAGGACGTGGTTGTGGGCGGTGACCACGGCGGAGGCGGCGACCTCGGCGAGCAGCGGGTCGTCGTTGGCGTCGTCGTCGTGCGCGTGCTCGTCGAAGTGACCGAGGAGGTAGCGGGTGAAGAGGCGCTCGTAGCGGGCCACCGAAGCGATCTCGGCCTCGCGCAGGGTGGGCACCTCGCGCGTCAGCTTGTAGCGGGCGACCGAGATCTCCGGCCGGGCCGCGTACATCTTCATGACCTCCTTGATGCCGCGGCACACCGTGTCGAGCGGATGCTCGTGCGCCGGGGCCGCGTTGAGCACCGCCTCCGCCCGGATCAACGTGTCGTCGTGGTCGGGGAAGATCGCCTCTTCCTTGGAGCGGAAGTGACGGAAGAAGGTGCGGCGGGCGACCCCCGCCGCGGCCGCGATCTCGTCGACGGTGGTCGCCTCGTACCCCTTGGTCGAGAACAGCTCCATGGCCGCGGCCGCCAGTTCTCGGCGCATCTTGAGTCGCTGGGCGGCCGCGCGGCTGCCTGCGGTGCTCTCGGGCGCGTCGGGCGCGGCTGGTGTACGTGAGGACCTGGCGGGCTGGGACATGACCCGAACGTACTGCATGTGCGCAGCTCGGTGCGCGTGCCCGGGGTTTCCCCCGCCCTGGGCGGGCGGGGGCGCGCCGGCGGGGTCGAGCAGCCCGCCCCAGTCCTCGTTCGCTCCGAACCAGTCGCCGACGCCGTCAGCGGCGGGCATATTCGCGGAAGCCGCGGCCGGTCTTGCGGCCGAGGCAGCCCGCGGCCACCAGGTGCTCCAGGAGCGGGGCCGGAGCCAGGCCCGGGTCGCGGAACTCGCGGTGCAGGACCTTCTCGATCGCGAGGGAGACGTCGAGTCCGACGACGTCCAGCAGCTCGAAGGGGCCCATCGGGTAGCCGCCGCCCAGCTTCATCGCCGCGTCGATGTCGTCGAGGGTCGCGTAGTGCTCCTGCACCATCTTGATCGCGTTGTTGAGGTACGGGAACAGCAGCGCGTTCACGATGAACCCGGCCCGGTCCCCGCAGTCGACGGCGTGCTTCTTGATGCGGGCGCACACCTCGCGGACCGTGGCGTGGACGTCCTCGGCCGTCAGCACCGTGCGGACGACCTCGACCAGCTTCATCGCCGGCGCCGGGTTGAAGAAGTGCATCCCGATCACGTCCTGCGGGCGCGAGGTGGCGCGGGCGCAGGCGACGACGGGCAGCGAGGAGGTCGTCGTGGCGAGGACCGCGCCGGGCTTGCAGACCTTGTCCAGGGTCGCGAACAGCTGCTGCTTGATCTCCAGGTCCTCGGCGACCGCCTCGAGCGCCAGATCGACGTCGGCGAAGGCTTCGTAGGAGCCGGCCGGGGTGATCCGGTCCAGGATCTGGGCGGCGGCCTCCGCGGTCAGCCGGCCCTTGTCGACGGAGCGGGAGAGCGACTTGCCGATCCGGGCCTTGGCGACCTGCGCCTTCTCCTCGCTGCGGGCGGCGAGGACGACGTCGTAGCCGGCCTTGGCGAACACCTCGGCGATGCCGGAGGCCATGGTGCCGGAGCCGGCGACGCCGACCGAACTCACCGTGCGGCCGGGGATCCCGGCCGTGCCGGAGAGGGGCGTCAGCGCGTCCGGGACGACCGTCGCGCTGCCGGGGGCCTCGTAGGTGTAGAAGCCGCGGCCCGACTTACGGCCCGTCAGACCGGCCTCGCTGAGCTGCTTGAGGATCGGGGCGGGGGCGTGCAGCCGGTCGTGGGACTCGGCGTACATGGCCTCCAGGACGGTACGGGCGGTGTCGACGCCGATCAGGTCGAGCAGCGCGAGCGGGCCCATCGGCAGTCCGCAGCCCAGCCGCATCGCGGCGTCGATGTCCTCGCGGGAGGCGTAGCGCGCCTCGTACATCGCGGCGGCCTGGTTGAGGTAGCCGAACAGCAGGCCGTCGGCGACGAAGCCGGGCCGGTCGCCGACCGCGACGGGCTCCTTGCCCAGGTCGAGCGCGAGGTCGGTGACGGCGGTGACGGCGGCCGGCGCGGTCAGCACCGAGGAGACGACCTCGACCAGCTTCATCGCCGGCGCCGGGTTGAAGAAGTGCAGTCCCAGCACCCGCTCGGGGTGGGCCGAGTCGGCGGCGAGGCGTGTGACGGAGAGCGCGTTGGTGCCGGTCGCGAGGATGGTCCCGGGGCGCACGATCCCGTCCAGCTCGCGGAAGATCTGCTGCTTGATCTCGTACGACTCCGGCGCCACCTCGATCACGAGGTCGGCGTCGGCGGCCGTGCGCAGGTCGGTGGAGACCTGGACGCGGGCCAGGACGGCCGTGCGCTCCTGCTCGGTGAGCCGGCCGCGCTGCACGGCGCGGGCGGTGGAGGCCTCCAGCGCGGCGAGGGACCGCGCGGTCTGGGCCTCGCTGACGTCGACGCCGATCACCTTGCGGCCGGCCTTGGCCAGGACCTCGGCGATGCCGGTGCCCATGGTGCCGAGGCCGATGACGGCGATCGTGTCGAGGGGGGACAGAGGGGTGTCGGACAGGGGAGCGGCCATCGCGGGACTCCAGGAATGAGGGTGACGACTGGGAACGCGCCCGGGTGCGCCGGAGGGACCTCTGCGAGGCCCGGGCGCACCGGGTGCCGAAATGGAGTGCGGGTGTTGCCGGGCTACTGGCGCACACGCCCGGTGCGGTCGTCACGGGCGTGCACACGCCCGAGGACGAACGGCAGATCCGACCGGCCCTGTCCCGTGGCCGGGTCGTACAGCGGCACACGTGGTGCCGAACCGACTTCTCGCGGCGACTGCGTCACCAGGCCGCCACGAGAGGGTGAAGCGAGTGGGTGACTCGCTCGTATGAGCTTAACCGGTGGGTAACGAGCGCGCCAGCCCCCATTTCTGTGACGTGTCCGGCGTCAGCCGGCCTCGCCTCGGGCGACGTCGCGGCGCAGGTGCAGATACACCGTCACGCAGACCCCGAGGCCGGCCACGCACACCGAGGCCAGCCCGACGTACACGCCCGCGAGGACGGGACGGGCGGGCAACTGCCACACGGCCACGCCGACGGAGGCGAGGCAGCCGGCGACGAGGGCGTGGATGACCGTCCTCAGGACGAGGAGCCGTCGGCGTTCCGCCCGGCCGTCGCGGGCCTCGTGCGCGGAGCTCTCCTCCGCAGGGGTGCCGTGAGTCGCCATCGTCGTGCGTGTTCCGTTCTCGGGCGGGTGCGGGTGCGGGGCGTGCGTCGGGTGTCGGGTGCCGCCGCTCCCCGGGCCGGGGCCGGGAAGCGGCGGCGGTCGTCAGGGCGTCAGCGGGCCAGCGCCTCCGCGCCCTCCAACTGCGCGACGATGGGCCGGCCGCCGCGAGCGGGCGGGCTGACGCTGCCCTCCTTGCGGCGGACGCGCCCGTCCTGTGCGTGCCGCTCGTTCTCCTGCTGCCGTTCCGCCGCGGACGCGGTCCCGTGGCGGCTGCTCTCCCCGTGGAGCGTCCGGCCCAGCAGGACCAGGCGGGCTACCGCCTCGTCGGACAGGTGCCGCAGGGCGAGCAGGGCGCGTCCGGTGGCGGACCCGGCACGGGACGTCGCGTCGAAATAGAGCGGCGACGCCCAGGGGGCCGCGTCGGGATCGCCGCCCGAGGCCCGCCGGCCGATCTCGGCCGTGATGTCGTCCAAGTACCGGGCATCGTGCTCCGCCCACTCCTGGGGAGTGGGCGGAGCGGCATGGTCGATCAGACGCGCCTTGCGGCGGTACGCCGTCGGATGGGTCATGGCTTCTCCTTCCTTCTGTGGATCTCCACGTCGAAGAAGCCCCTCTGGAGCTCCTCCACACAGACGCCGGCGGAAGTCAGGCGGACCCTGGCCCGGCTCATGAGCTTGCTGGTCCAGCCCTCCGAGCGACCCAGCACCTCGGCGGTCCTGGCGTTGGTCCACCCGTGGAAGGCGATGAGTCGGTAGACCGCCCGCTCGGGCAGCGGGAGGTCGTCGACCGCGGCCAGCCACGGCCGGAACTCGTCGTCCACCTCGCCGATCCTGAAGCCGTACAGGGAGACGAGCGGGATCAGGTGCACCTCGCACGGGCCGCAGCCGTTCCGACGGCTCCTCAGGCAGTCGGCCGCGAGCTGCATGCTCACGTCCATCAGCCGCTCGTACGCCTCCTCCACGCCGACGCCGGGAGGCAGGAGGGGCAGTGTCCTGGTGAACGCCTCCTGGGTGACGGCCTTGACGTTGCAGCGAGGGTCGTCGTAGGCCTCGAACGTGTCGAACTGCACCTTGTGGAACAGGCTTCGTATCAGTTCCGCGTGGTGGGACGGATCGAGTGTCAAAGTAGGACTCATTTTGTTCAGGGCCCTTCGGACAAAACGATGGCGCCGCCGGCGCCTCGGTGCAGGAGCTCATCGGCTCGCATCGATGGGTCACATCATCAGGGGGGTGGCCGAAGACCCTTTCCTGGCGGGTCCGGCGTCACCTGACGACGCGTTACTTATCAGTAGCAACGTTCGCCGCCGCACTGTTGAACGGGGATAGTACTGACGCTCGGGGACACCCCTTTCCGCCGCCGAGATTCGCCAGTGCGAACGAACTTGATTCGAAACCGGCCGAACCCGCCCTTCGGTGACCGCAGTTGTGCGGCGGGGCAGCCCCAAGCGACCGCGACACGGGCCGTCGCCGCACGTCATGGGTCGCGAAGCGAACGGCGCGGGGTCCCAAGGACGCGCCTGCGGGCCGAACCAGGAGCGGGTTTGCGCGGGTTTTCGAACGCCGTCGCCGTCACGGGGCATGCGCCCGGTTGTGCTCCCGTGCGCCGCTGCGCGCCGTACGCCGCCGGAGCCTGTCCTAGGCTCGGCACATGGACGAAGAGTTGCGATCCCTCACGGAGCGCTTACGGCGCGAGTCCGGCGCGAGTCCGGTGTACGAGCGGCTGGCGGCCACCGCGGACCACGACGCACTGGCGGACGTGCTCACCGAGCCGGGCCGGCCCCTGTGGGCCCGCGAGCTGGCCGCGTTCCGGCTGGGGCTCGCCGGGGACCGGCGCGCCTTCGAGACGCTCGTCCTGCTGCTCAACCACCGGGACCCGCCGCGCTGCGCCTCCGCCGCCCACGCGCTGGCCCGCCTCAAGGACCCCCGCACCGCCCGGGCGGCGGCCGCCCTGGCCACCAACGAACTGCGCGTCGCCTACGCCCTGCATCCCGTCCGGCTGCTGGTGGAACTGCGCGCGCCCGAGTCCGTGCCCGCGCTGATCACGACGCTGCAGCGGCGACTGCGGCCGCACGACCCCTACCGGCGGGTGGCCCTCGCCTGTGTGGAGGGCCTCGGCAGCCTCGGGGACGGCCGCGCCCGCCCGGTGTTGAACGACGCCCTCGCCCACCCGGTGCTCGCGCAGGCGGCCGTGCACGCGCTGGCGCGGATCCCCCGGCAGCGCTGAGGCAGCGTCATGAGGAACCCTCACAGGGGCAGGTGTCCGACGTGGCGCACCTCGGGCACCGCGACGCCCGCCACCTCGAAGGGCTCCTCGGCGCCGTCCGCGTGGAACCCGGCCCGCTCGTAGAAACGGCGGGCCGGGACGTTGTCCCTGAGGACCCAGAGGTACATGCGGGCGTGTCCGAGATCCCCGGCCCGCCGTGCGGCCTCCTGCAGCAGGGCGCGTCCGACGCCCGTGCCGAGGTGCTCGGCGGTCACGTAGAGCGCGTACAACTCGGCGTCGCCGGTGCGCACTTCGCCGTCCCGGTAGGCACCGTGGGCGGCCCATCCCACCACCTGCCCGGCCGCTCCGCGACCAGGTCGACCACGTCGGAGCCGCCGTGCCCGAAGCGGGCGCGGCGGCGCCCGGCGTCCTCGGCGACGCACAGCGCGTCCAGGTACGACTGCGGCATCATGCCCCGGTAGGCCCGCTGCCAGCCGCGGACGCGGATCTCGGAGACACGGTCGACATCGGCGAGTGTCATCTCCCGTACGAGCAGGGCCGGCGCGCCCGTCACCCGCCCACCACGGCGAACGCCTCGATCTCCATCAGGAACTCCGGGCGGACCAGCGCGGCGACCTGCACGGCCGAGGCGGCGGGCAGGCGGTCGTCGGGTATGTGCGCGGCCCGGGCCTCGCGGATCGCGGGCAGGTGGGCCATGTCCGTGACGAAGTAGGTGAGTTTGACGACGTCGTCGAAGCCGGCCCCGGCAGCGGCCAGGCAGCGCCGCAGGTTCTCGAAGACCTGACGGGCCTGCGCCCGCGGGTCGTCCTCGCCGACCACCCCGCCGTGCTCGTCGAGCGGCAGCTGGCCGGAGACGGCCACGAAACGGCCGGCGGCCGTCACCACGTGCGCGTACTGGGCCGCCGGGGCGACTCCGTCGGGGGCGGGGATCCTGGTCGGTTCGCTCATGCGTCCATGGTGGACCACGGGTCCGACGGCGCCCCCGACGGACCTGCGGTCAGCCGCGGAAGCCCAGCAGCCCGTGCAGCGCCGAGCCGCGCGCCGCAGCCGGTCCGGTCTTCGCGCCCAGCGGCTCGGGGTCGGGCTGCGCGGGGCACACCGCGTCGGCCCCGCCGCTTCCGCGCGGCACGGCCCCGTCGGTCAGATACGCGGCCAGGTGCTTGTCCAGACAGGCGTTCCCGCTCAGCGTGACGCCGTGGTTCTGTCCGCCCTCCTCGACCACCAGGCTGGAACCGCGCAGCAGCGCGTGGACCGTGGCGCCGCCTTCGTACGGGGTGGCCGCGTCGTCCGTCGCCTGGAACAGCAGGGCCGGCGGCAGCTCGCCGTTGAGGAGGTTCACCGGCGGCAGCGGCCGGGTCGGCCAGAACGCGCACGGCGCGTTGTACCAGGCGTTGCTCCAGGTCATGAAGGGCGCCTTGGCGTACGTCGACCAGTTGTCCGTCCGCCACTCGTCCCAGTCGCCGGGCCAGGAGGCGTCCCGGCACTGCACCGCGGTGTAGACGCTGTAGCCGTTGTCCCCCGCGGCGTCGACCGCGACGAAGTTCTCGTACGCCTCGACCAGCGGGGCGGGGTCCGACTCGTTCACGTACGCCGCGAACGCCTTGGCGAGGCGGGGCCAGTAACCGTTGTAGTAACCGCCGGGCAGGAAGGTGTCCTCCACTTCCGAGGCGCCCACCTTGCCGCCGGCCGGCTTCTTCGCGAGCGCCGCCCGCATCGCGTACCACTTCGCCTCGATCCGTTCCGGGTCGGCACCCAGCCGGTAGGTCTTGTCGTACTTGGCGATCCAGGCCATGAGGGCGCGATGGCGGTCGTTGAACGCGAGGTCCTGCGTGAGGTTGTCCTCGTACCAGACGCCGGTGGGGTCGACGATCGAGTCGAGCACCAGACGGCGCACCCGCTGAGGGTAGAGCTTGGCGTACACCGCGCCCAGATAGGTGCCGTACGAGTAGCCGAAGTAGTTCAGCTTCGGCGCGCCGACCGCGGCGCGGATGGCGTCCATGTCCCGGACGACGCTGAGCGTGTCGATGTACGGCAGGACGTCGGCGTACTTCTTGCCGCAGGCCTCGGCGAAGGACCGGGCACGGTCCAGGTTCGCCCGCTCGACCGCCTCGGTGAGCGGCACCGAGTCCGGGCGGACCGGTGCGAAGTGGCCGGGCCTGCAGTTCAGGGCCGGGGTGCTCTTGCCCACCCCGCGCGGGTCGAAGCCGATGACGTCGTACTGCGCCGAGACCGCCTTGGGCAGCGCCGAGGCGACGAACCCGGCGAGGCTCAGGCCCCCGCCGCCCGGGCCGCCGGGGTTGACCAGCAGAGGGCCCTGATAGGCCTTCGCGGTGTGCGGGACGCGGGAGAGCGCCAGCGTGATCTGCTTCCCGCTCGGCCGGGCGTGGTCGAGCGGCACCTTCAGGGACGCGCACTGCAGCGTCGGCCGGCCGGTGGTGCCGCACTTCTTCCAGGCGAGCTTCGCCGCGGGGGCGGGCGCCGCTGAGGGCGACGGGCTGGCGCCGGCGGGCACGGCCGTGACCGTCCCGGCCACGACTGCGGCGGCGGCGCACAGCA
The DNA here is from genome assembly GCF_055606485.1 of Streptomyces sp. NPDC037083. Taxonomy (NCBI): domain Bacteria; kingdom Bacillati; phylum Actinomycetota; class Actinomycetes; order Kitasatosporales; family Streptomycetaceae; genus Streptomyces; species Streptomyces sp. NPDC037083. The sequence continues at coordinate 325,785 of NZ_JBVJSQ010000004.1, forward strand.
CGGCTGCGCGTTTGTTCATGGAGTGCTCCCGGGACGAAGGGGCCAGGCGTCGGACCGTGCAGGTCACGGCCCTGGCCGCATCGTCCCGGAAAGATCGTCCGGAAATACCTGTTCTGGGGTCGATTGACCCGTTCGGGTAGCCGGATGCGCTCGAACGCGCTCAGATCAGCGTGAGTTGGGTGGGCCCGGACCCGGCGGGCTCCTCGGCCGGTTCGGGCTGCGGGATCCGGCGGGGCATGCCCGCGCGCGTGGGGCCGATGCCGTACTCCTCGGCCAGTTCGTGCACCTGGCGGGTGATCCGGCGCTGGTACCACTTCGGGGCGTAGGCGCCGTCCGCGTACAGCCGCTCGTAGCGGCGCACCAGATGGGGATGGTGCTGGGCGAGCCAGGCCATGAACCACTCGCGGGCGCCGGGGCGCAGATGCAGTGCGAGCGGGGTGACGGAGGTGGCCCCGGCGGCGGCGATCGCCCGCACGGTGGCCCGCAGTTGGGCCGGCTCGTCGCCCAGGAAGGGGATCACCGGCGCCATGAGCACCCCGCAGCCGATGCCGTGGTCGGTGAGGGTCCGCACGACGTCCAGGCGGCGCTGCGGCGCCGGGGTGCCCGGCTCCACGGTGCGCCACAGTTCGGTGTCGGTGAAGCCGACCGAGACCGAGACGCCGACGTCGGTCACCTCGGCGGCCTGCCGCAACAGGTCGAGGTCGCGCAGGATCAGGGTGCCCTTCGTCAGGATCGAGAAGGGGTTCGCCCGGTCGCGCAGGGCGGACAGGATGCCCGGCATCAGCCGGTAGCGGCCCTCGGCGCGCTGATAGCAGTCGACGTTCGTGCCCATCGCGACGTGATCCCCGTGCCAGCGGGGTGAGGCCAGTTGCCGGCGCAGCAGTTCCGGCGCGTTCACCTTGACGACGATCTGGGTGTCGAAGCCGATCCCGGTGTCGAGATCGAGATAGCTGTGCGTCTTGCGGGCGAAGCAGTAGACGCACGCGTGCGTGCAGCCGCGGTAGGGGTTCACCGTCCATTCGAACGGCATCCGGGAGGCGCCCGGCACCCGGTTGAGGATGGAGCGGGCCCGGATCTCGTGGAAGGTGATGCCGGCGAACTCGGGCGTGTCGAACGTCCTGGTCGTGACCGCGTCCGCGCCGAACAGCGCGGCGTCCGCCGGCCGGTCGTGGCGGGTCTCCACGGTGAGGTTCTCCCAGCGCATGACACCTCCTCGGTAGCACTGCCCCCACAATAGAACACATGTTCCCATGATCGTGCGACGGACCTTTCGGGCGCTCTTTTCGATCGCCCGGCGATCGCTTCGGCGACCCCGATTTGGGCGGCCGCGGACCGGGGTGGTTGGCTTGCCCCGAACGTGAGGCACCCTGAGCAACCCTGAGCAACACGGACCTGGAGGAACCCCCATGGCGCAGGTCGAGGCCACCACCGAGCGGGTCGTCGCTGCGGACCCGGAGCAGGTGTTCGACACGATCGCCGACTACAGCGGCACGCGCGGGAAGCTGCTGACCGAGCACTTCAGCGAGTACGAGGTGCGCGAGGGCGGCGACGGCGAGGGCAGCCTCGTCCACTGGAAGCTCCAGGCCACCAGCAAGCGCGTCCGCGACTGCCTCCTGGAGGTCGCCGAACCGACCGACGGCGAACTCGTCGAGAAGGACCGCAACTCCTCGATGGTCACCGTCTGGCGCGTCACCCCGGCCGGCGAGGGCGCCTCCCGCGTGGTGGTCACCACCACGTGGAACGGAGCCGGCGGCATCGGCGGCTTCTTCGAGAGGACCTTCGCCCCCAAGGGGCTCGGCCGGATCTACGACCAGGTCCTCGCCAACCTCGCCGCCGAGGTCGAGAAGTAGTCCGACTCCCGCACGCTCCCCAGGTGCCGATCACCGTCACCGGAACGGGTGGTTCTCCCGTGTGACCGGGACGGCGCCGTGACGCGTCGCGCCTGCCCGTGGTTGTCGCTTCTGCGCGGCAACCGCGAAGCAGGTGCGACGAGGGGAGCGGCACATGGGCGGGACCACTGTGATGCAGGGCGAGCCGGTCACGGCGACCGCCCCGCAAGCCCCGTCTCCGGCGCCGGCCGACGGGAGCGGACCGGCCGGACGCCGGGTGCGTCCGGTCCTCTCCGTCCTCGTGCTCGCGCTGCTCCTCGCGGCGCTGGAGCAGATGACCGCCGCCACCGCCCTGCCGAGGACCGCGGGACCCGACGCCGGGTTCCGCCTCGCCGACCTGTCCCGGGGCGAGCACACCGTCGTAGCCCCCGGCCGTCCGCCGGTCGTGACCGTCCGTCAGGGGGCGGGCGGCGGTCGTACGGAGCCCGAACCGCAGCTCCGTCACGAGGACTGACACCCCCGCGCAACGACTCCGGAGGTGCGGCGTACCCCGGCGCACCCCGGTGAAACCAATTCCGTCATTGCGGCACATGCCGACGGTGTGCGCCGTACGGTGGTGGCTGCGGGACAGATCTTGCACAGCTCTGGGGAGAGAGGGTCTGGGCCATGGACCGTGGCACCGAGAGGGACGCACCTCCCAGCCGCGGAACGAGCGAGGCGGCGAGCGCAGCGGGAGAGGGGTCTGCCGGTCCGGCGGCCGGGGAAGGGCTCGCCGACGCCGGGCGCGTTCCCCTGGCCGTGATCGTGGTCGACCGCGAGGGTCTCGTCTCCCACTGGAGCGCCGGCGCACGCCGTATCTTCGGCGTCGCCAAGAACGAGGCGATCGGACAGCCTGCGATCGACCTGCTTCCCGTCTCCGGCGCGCTCCCCGAACTCGACGACGACTTCACCGCGGACGCATACGGCGCATACGCCCCCTGCGACGGCCTCGGGCCCGGGCTGGGCTCCTCCCTGGACCGCGGGCTCGGCTATCCGGCCGCCGGACGGGCCCGGCTGACCGCGCCCGGCGGGGACCGCGGCCGCGTCGACGTGCTGTGGTGGGCCTACCCGCTGGTCGGGCCCGGGGCGGAACGGCTGCTGGTGCTGGCCGCCGACGCGACGGTCCTGTGCCGGGAGCAGCCGTCGGACCCGTCGGCCGTCGAGCGCATCGCACCCGGCTTCGCGCTGCACACCGACTTCCCCGGCGCCGAGGAACTCGCCGGCCGGCTGCCCGAGATCCTGCCCAGCATGAGCGTCGGCGAAAGCGCCCGCATCGTCGCGCAGGTCCTCGAACTCGGCTATCCGGTCCTGGAGTTCAGCCAGAACGACCGGGTCCCCGTCACCCCCGACTGGGGCGTGGCCCGGCGCGTCGAACGCAGAGCGCGCCGGGAGCGGGCCGCCCGCGCCGCCGCCGAAGGGCGGCCCGCGCCACAGGAACCGGACGACGAGGGCGAGGACCTCGAATACGTCGCCGTCCGCGAACGGCTGGAGTTCCTCAACGAGGTCAGCGGGAAGATCGGCACCTCCCTCGACCTCTCCCGCACCATCGTCGAGGTCAGCAGAGCGGTCGTCCCGCGCTTCACCGACGTCGCCGGCACCTATCTGCGCGAACAGGTCGTCGCCGGCGAGGGCTTCCCCGAGGGCGTGCCGGACACGACGACCATGTGGCACCGGGTCGCCGTCGAGCACACCGACGAACCCGGCCGCTGGGACGACGTCGTGCCCGTGGGCGAGGCCATGCCCTTCCCCGCGCACACCCCGTTCTTCCAGTGCATGACCACGGGCGAGCCGGTCCTGGTGCCCCGCATCAGCGAGCAGATGGGCCACGCCATCGCCTCGCAGTTCGAAAAGCGCGACATCCGGCCCCTGATCACCGGCCGCTCCATGCTCGTCGTCCCGCTCAAGGCCCGTAACGTCGTCCTCGGCTTCATGATCCTGCTGCGCCACCCCGAGCGCGCCGTCTTCAACGACATGGACCGGGTCACCGGCGCCGAACTCGCCGCCCGCGCAGGTCTCGTGCTCGACAACGCGCGCATGTACACCTACCAGGAGAGCGTCGCCGAGACCCTCCAGGACAGCATGCTGCCGCACATCCCGCGGCGCATGGCGGGCTGCGACATCGCCACCCGCTACCTTCCGGGCACGCTGCTCGGGCGGGTCGGCGGGGACTGGTTCGACTCGGTGAAACTGCCCGGCGCCCGCACCGCGCTCGTCGTCGGCGACGTCATGGGCCACGGTCTGCACTCCGCCGCCATGATGGGCCAGTTGCGCACGGCCGTGCAGACCATGGCCGCCCTCGACCTGCCGCCCGCGCGACTCCTGCGCAATCTCGACGACCTGGCGCAGCGGCTGGGCGACACCTACCTGGCGACCTGCCTGTACGCCGTCTACGACCCGATCGGGGGCGAGCTGCACCTCGCCAACGCGGGCCACATCCCGCCCGTGCTGGTGCGGGCCGCCGACGGCCGCAGCGAGCTGCTCGACCTGCCCACCGGCGCGCCCGTCGGCGTCGGCGGGGTGCCCTTCGAGGCGGTCCGCGTGCGTGTGGAGCCGGGGGACCGGCTGGTGATGTGCACCGACGGGCTGGTGGAGATGCGCGGCGAGGACATCGGCGTGGGCCTGGCGACCCTGTGCGAGTCCGCCGCCCACCCGGCCGCGTCCATGGACGACGCCTGCGACACCATCATCCGCGCGCTCGCCGCGACCTTCTCGGAAACGGGCCGGGGCGGCCGCAAGGACGACGTCGCCCTGCTCATGGCCCGCCTCGGCGGCATCGAACCCGACGACGTCGCCGAATGGCGCCTGGCGCTCGACCCGGCCGAGGCCCGCCGGGCGCGCGCCGCGGTCCGCGAACAGCTCCACACATGGGGGCTGGCGGACCTCGCCGACACCGCCGAGCTCATGGTGAGCGAGCTCGTCACCAACGCCGTACGGCACTCCCACCGGCGCCCCGTGGCCCTGCGTCTCGTACGCGGCGACACGCTGCTGTGCGAGGTCGAGGACGACGATCACGAACTGCCGACGCTGCTGAGCGCCGGACCCGGCGACGAGGCCGGCCGGGGGCTGCGCGTGGTGAGCACCCTGGCCCGCGAGTGGGGCGCCAGCCGCAGCGGCGAGGGGAAGTCGGTGTGGTTCGAGCTGACGTCGCCACGCCGCTGAGCACCGTGGACCGCCGGTGTGGAACGGCGTGCGGATCGCGCACGCGGCGTGAAGGAAACCGCGCCGCGCTTGTAGCGGCAACCGGGGAGCGATAGACCGTACTCGCCCGTCACTTACGGCGGATCGGCCTTGCATCCTGGGGAGTTGGGCATGAGCGTGGCGAGTCGGTACCGCGAGGCGTGGGAAGGCTTCTGGCGGGAGGCTCCGCAGGAGCCCGGCGGTGTGTTCTGGGACGCGGACCCGAAGGTGACCGCCGCCCTCCACCTCGCCCTCTTCGAACCCCATCTCACCGATCCAGGGCTGGCGTTGGTCGACCTCGGCTGCGGCAACGGCACCCAGACCCGGTACTTCGCCGAGCGCTTCCCGCACGTCGTCGGCGCCGATCTGTCCGCCGCGGCCCTCGACCACGCCCGCCGCGCCGACCGCGCCGGACAGGCCGCGTACCGGCTGCTGGACGCGGCGGACAAGGGCGAGGCCGAGGCGCTGCACGCCGAACTGGGCGACGCCAACGTCTACATGAGGGGCGTCCTGCACCAGTGCGAGCCCGCGGACCGGCAGTCGCTGGTGAACGGGATCGCCGCGCTGGTGGGCCGGCACGGGCGGGCCTTCCTCGTCGAACTGTCGGAGGCCGCCCGGCCCGTCCTCGGCTCTCTGGCGCAGAGTCCTGCCGGCCCGCCGCCGAAGCTCGCGCCGATCTTCCGGCACGGCATCGCGCCCGGCGAGGTCGCCGACGACGCGGTGCCCGGATATCTGCGGGCCGCCGGGCTCACGGTCCTCGCCTCCGGCGAACTGCCCCTCACCACCACCGAGTTCACTGGCGACGGCATCCGGATCGAGCTGCCGTCGAAGTGGTTCGTGACCACCGGGGCGGCCATGTGACCGCCCTCACATCGGAGGGAGCGCCGTCGGCTGTCACACTTCCGCGCCGGGGCGTGTCAGGGGGGTGAAGCAACGCACGGAACCCCCTGATGAGGAGCTGCCGGCATGTCCACTACCTACGTCGTCGTCACCGTGATCGGAGCCGTCATGGCGGCCTTCTCGGCCGCCTCGGTCTTCCTCCGCGCCGAGTGGACGGTGAAGCCGCTCGCCGACTACGGAGTGCCGCGCTCGTGGTGGCCGTGGCTCGGCGCCGCGAAGGCCGCCGGCGCGGCCGGTCTGCTGGCCGGGCTGTTCGTCCCCGTGATCGGCGTGCTCGCCGCGGTCGGTCTGATCCTGTACTTCCTGGGGGCCGCCGTCACCGTGCTGCGGGCCCGCTGGTTCTCGCACGTGCCGTTCCCGCTGGTCTACGCGGCGCCGGTGGTGGCCTCGCTGGTGCTGGCGCTCTGACGAGGCGACGGGTGGGGGTGGGGGGACGACCGGAACGCTCCGGCCGTCCCCCCACCCGTCGTGTCCGCAGTCGGCGCCTCGCGTCAGTCGCCGGTCCCGGCCGTGCCGCCCTCGGCGTCGCCGGTCCCGACGGCGTCGAGCACGGCCACCTCGATCCGGTCCAGCCGTTCGCGATCCGCGACGACGTCGATCCCGGTGACCGCGCCCTCCGCGACCGTGAAGAGGAGGACCAGCCGCAGACGGCCCTGCGGCGCCATCGCGAGGCCGACCCGGCCGTCGAGCAGGGCGAGGCCGGTGAAGCGCGCCCGGCCGGTCGCCGCCATCGCGCCCTCGGCCACGGGGCGTGCGCCGCTGACCGTGACCGGCTCCGCAGTGGGAATGACGAACCGGTCGGCGGTGAGCACCACGTCCGGATGCAGCAGCGAGAGCAACGCCTCGAAGTCGCCGCCGCGCGTCGCGGCCAGGAACGCGTCGACGACCTCGCGCTGCCGGGCCCGGTCGGCGGCGGGCACGGGCGCCGCGGAGCCGGGGACGCCGGGACGGCCGCAGCCGTCGGAGCCGCCCGCCGCGCCGCCGCCCCGAACGCGGCGGCGGGCCCGGCTGGCCAGTTGGCGGGCGGCGGCCGGGGTGCGCTCGATCATCGGGGCGATGTCGTCGAACGGCACGGCGAACAGGTCGTGCAGGACGAACGCCAGCCGCTCCGCCGGGGCGAGGGCGTCCAGGACGACCAGAAGCGCCACCCCGACCGAGTCGGCGAGCAGTGCCTCCTCCTCGGGGTCGCCGCCCTCCCGCGGGCCGACGGCGGGTTCGGCGATCCGGTCGTCGAGCGGCACCTCGGGCCGCGTTCTGCGGGAACGCAGCATGTTGAGGCAGACCCGGCCCACCACCGTGGTCAGCCAGCCGCTGAGGTTGTCCACCTCGGTGACGTCCGCCCGGCTCGCCCTGAGCCAGGTCTCCTGCACGGCGTCCTCGGCCTCGCTGAGCGAACCGAGCATGCGGTAGGCGACGGCGCGCAGATGAGGCCGGTCGGCCTCGAAGCGTTCCGGTGGCAGGGTGGTGCAAGTGGTCATGACAGGTCCCCGTTCGTGTCGCCGCTGTGCCGACGTGTGCGCTGAGATCACAACACGCCCCCGGTCGGGGGCGCCATCGTCCGGCGCCCGAAGTCGCCGTCGGCGGCGGCCGGTTGCGCGGGAGCCGGGCCGGCGGCGCGGCCCCGCCCCGGGCGCCGGGCGCTCCGAAAGGGGCGCCGCCCCTGCCTGCCGCCCGCCCTCGTGGCCGCCGCGACACCCCGGGCGCTCCGGGGCGCGCGGCGGGGCAGGTCCCCCGTGCGTCGCTTCCGAGGGGCGGGGGCCACGGCCGGTTAGGCTCGGGCCTCCTGGAGAGGACGAGGGGGCCGGACGTGAAAATCCTCATCAGCGCCGACATGGAGGGCGCCACGGGCGTCACCTGGCCCGCCGACGTGCTGCCCGGCACCCCGCAGTGGGAGCGCTGCCGCTCGATGTTCACCTCGGACGTCAACGCCGCCGCGCTGGGCTTCTTCGACGGCGGGGCGGACGAGGTCCTGATCAACGAGGCCCACTGGACCATGCGCAATCTGCTGCTCGAACAGCTGGACGAGCGGACGGAGATGCTCACCGGCCGGCACAAGGCCCTCTCCATGGTGGAAGGCGTCCAGCACGGCGACGTGGACGGCATCGCGTTCGTCGGCTACCACGCGGGCGCCGGGTCGGAGGGCGTCCTCGCCCACACCTACCTCGCCAACTCGATCACCGGCGTCTGGCTGAACGACAGACGGGCCAGCGAGGGGCTGCTCAACGCGCACGTCGTCGCGGAGTACGGCGTGCCGGTCGTTCTGGTCACCGGCGACGACGTGGCCTGCGAGGACGCGCTCGGCTACGCGCCGGAGGCGCTGAAGGTCGCGGTGAAGGACCACGTCTCGCGGTACGCCGCCGTGTGCCGCACGCCCGCCCGCACCGCCGCCGACATCCGGGCCGCGGCGAAGGCGGCGGCACGTCTGGCGGTGCGTCAGGAGCCCGTGCAGGCAGGTCCGTTCACCATTGCGGTGGAGTTCGACGCCGAGCACCTCGCGCTGGCGGCCACCGTCGTGCCGGGCGTCTCCCGCATCGGCGAGCGGAAGGTGGCGTACACCGGCGGCACCATGTACGAGGGCATCCGCACGTTCAAGGCGGTCACCACGATCGTCTCGGCCGCGATCGAGGAGCAGTATGGGTGAGCGGCAGGGGCAGCGGGAGCGGCAGGGACGGGGGCGGCATGGCTGACGCGCAGGCGCGGGACGAGGTCGTCCGGTTCACCTCCGACCTCATCCGCATCGACACCACCAACCGGGGCGGCGGCGACTGCCGGGAGCGGCCCGCCGCCGAGTACGCCGCCGCGCTGCTGGCCGAGGCGGGCATCGAGCCCACGCTGCTCGAACGCGCCCCGGGCCGCACCAACGTCGTCGCCCGCGTCGAGGGCGACGACCCGAGCGCCGACGCGCTGCTCGTCCACGGCCACCTGGACGTCGTCCCCGCCGAGGCCGCCGACTGGAGCGTGCACCCGTTCTCCGGGGAGGTGCGCGACGGGGTGGTGTGGGGGCGCGGCGCGGTCGACATGAAGAACATGGACGCGATGATCCTTGCCGTGCTGCGGGCCTGGGCCCGCCAGGGCGTACGGCCCCGGCGCGATCTCGTCATCGCCCTCACCGCGGACGAGGAGGCCAGCGCCGAGGACGGCTCCGGGTTCCTCGCCGACCGGCACCCGGGGCTGTTCGAGGGCTGCACCGAGGCCATCGGCGAATCGGGCGCGTTCACCTTCCACGACGGCTCCGGACGCGAGCTCTACCCCGTCGCCGCCGGCGAGCGCGGCACCGGCTGGCTGAAGCTCACCGCGCGCGGCCGCGCCGGACACGGCTCCAAGGTCAACCGGCAGAATGCGGTGACCCGGCTGGCGGCGGCGGTCACCCGTATCGGCGAGCACACCTGGCCGGTGCGGCTCACCCCGACCGTCCGCGCCGCCCTCACCGAACTCGCCGCCCTGTACGGCGTCGAGACCGACCTGCGTGACGTGGACGGCCTGCTGGAGAAGCTCGGGCCGGCCGCCGCCCTCGTCGAGGCGACCGTGCGCAACAGCGCCAACCCCACCATGCTGGACGCCGGTTACAAGGTCAACGTGATCCCGGGCGAGGCCGTGGCGCATGTCGACGGCCGGTTTCTGGCGGGCTGCGAGGACGAGTTCCGCGCCACCCTCGACGAACTCACCGGCCCCGACGTCGACTGGGAGTTCCAGCACCGCGAAGTCGCCCTCCAGGCACCGGTGGACGCGCCCCTCTTCGCCCGGATGCGTGCCGCCGTCGAGGAGTTCGCCCCCGACGGACACGTGGTGCCGTACTGCATGTCCGGCGGCACGGACGCCAAGCAGTTCTCGCGGATCGGGATCACCGGCTACGGGTTCGCGCCGCTGAAGCTCCCCGAGGGCTTCGACTACCAGGCGCTGTTCCACGGCGTGGACGAACGCGTTCCGGTCGAGGCGCTGCACTTCGGCGTCCGCGTGCTGGACCGGTTCCTGCGGACGGCCTAGCCCGGGAGGGGAAGAACGTGCAGGTCCTGCCGTACGGTTCGTGGCCGTCGCCGATCGACGCGGCCCTCGCCGCCGCCCACGACGGGCGCCCCGAGTACGTCGGCTTCGTCGGCGACGAGGTGTGGTGGACCGCGCCCCGGCCCACCGAGGACGGCCGTCGCACCCTGATGAGGCGACGCGCGGACGGCACGCAGGAGTCCGTCCTGCCCGCACCCTGGAACGTGCGCAGCAGAGTCGTCGAGTACGGCGGGCAGCCCTGGGCCGGCGCCGTCCGGGGAGGCCGGGTCCTGGTGGTCTTCGCGCACTTCCCCGACCAGCGGCTGTACGTGTACGAGCCCGACGGCGGTGAGCCGCGCCCGATCACTCCCGTGTCGCCCGTGGGCGGCGGACTGCGCTGGGCGGAGCCGCAGTTGCTGCCGGACCGGGGCGACGCGGGCGAAGTCTGGTGCGTGCTGGAGGAGTTCACCGGCGAGGCGCCCACCGACGTCCGCCGGGTCCTGGCCGCCGTGCCGCTGGACGGCTCCGCCGCCCGCGACCGCGCAGCCGTACGCGAACTCACCGACGACTCCCGCCGGTTCGTCACCGGACCCCGCCTCTCGCCCGACGGCCGCCGGGCGGCCTGGCTGGCCTGGGACCATCCGCTGATGCCCTGGGAGGGGACGGACGTCGTCGTCGCCGACGTCACGCCCGACGGCGCCCTGAGCGGCGCGCGCGTGGTGGCCGGGGGGCCGGGGGAGTCGATCGCGCAGGTCGACTGGATGCGACCGGCCGGCGCCCGGGCACGGCCGGCGGACCACGGGACACGGTCCCCGGCCGACGGGACGCGGTCGGCGGGCGACGGGGCAGGGGCGGCCGACGGTGACGGAGGGCGGCTGGGAGGAGGCGACCGACTGCTGTACGCGAGCGACCGCAGCGGCTGGTGGAACCTCTACCGCGACCACGAACCGCTCTGCCCGCGCGCCGAGGAGTTCGGCGGCGCCCTGTGGAAGCTCGGGCACCGCTGGTTCGCGCCGCTGGAGAACGGTCTCGTCGCCGTCGTCCACGGCCGGGGAGCCACGGCGCTCGGCGTCCTCGATCCGGAGACCGGCGAACTCGTGGACGCGGCGGGACCGTGGACCGAGTTCGCGTCCACCCTCGCGGTGCACGGCGACCGGGTCGTAGCCGTCGCGGCCAGTCCACGCAGCGCCTACGAGGTGGTGGAACTCGACGCCCGCACCGGCCGGGCCCGGGTGATCGGCGCCGCCCACGACGACGTGGTGGACCCGGCCCACTACCCCGAGCCCCGGATCCGCACCTTCACCGGCCCCGACGGCCGTGACGTCCACGCGCACGTCTACCCGCCCCACCACCCCGGCGTCGCCGCCCCCGGCCACGAACTGCCGCCGTACGTCGTGTGGGCGCACGGCGGGCCCACCGACCGCGCGCCGCTGGTCCTGGATCTGGAGATCGCCTACTTCACCTCCCGGGGCATCGGGGTCGCCGAGGTCGACTACGGCGGCTCGACCGGGTACGGGAGGGAGTACCGGGAGCGGCTGCGCGAGCAGTGGGGCGTGGTCGACGTCGAGGACTGCGCCGCCGTCGCCCTGGCCCTCGCCGACGAGGGCACCGCCGACCGCGGACGGCTCGCGATCCGGGGCGGCAGCGCGGGCGGCTGGACCGCCGCCGCCTCGCTGGCCGGCACCGACGTCTACGCTTGCGGCACGATGCGCTATCCCGTGCTGGACCTGGTGGGCTGGGCCACGGGGGAGACCCACGACTTCGAGTCGCGCTACCCGGACACTCTCGTCGGTCCCCTCGCCGACGTGCCCGCCCGCTACGCGCAGCGCTCGCCCCTCGAGCACGCCGACCGGATCACCGTGCCGTTCCTGCTTCTGCAGGGCCTGGACGACGTGATCTGCCCGCCGGCCCAGTGCGAACGGTTCCTCGCCCGGCTCGCCGGGAGACCGGTGCCGCACGCCTGTCTCGCGTTCGAAGGGGAGGGACACGGGTTCCGTCAGGCGGCGACGGTGGCGCGCGCCCTGGAGGCCGAGCTCTCGCTGTACGCTCAGGTGTTCGGGCTGCGTCCGCCCGGCGTCCCCAGGTTGGAGCTCGTGCAGTGAAGGAACTCGTGCGGCCGTCCCGGCTGGCCGCAGGCGCCCGGGTGGCGATCGTCGCGCCCAGCGGGCCGGTGGCGGAGGAGCGGCTGCAGGCCGGTCTCGACCTGCTGCGCGGCTGGGACCTCGACCCGGTGGTGGCGCCCCACGTGCTGGACCGGCACGGTCGCCTGCCCCATCTGGCGGGGGCCGACGCCGACCGGGCGGCCGATCTGCAGGGCGCGTGGTGCGATCCGGCCGTCGACGCCGTCCTGTGCGCACGGGGCGGATACGGCGCCCAGCGCGTCGTCGACCTGCTCGACTGGGACGCGATGCGGGCGGCCGGGCCGAAGGTGTTCGTCGGCTTCAGCGACTCCACCACCCTGCACGAGGCGTTCGCCGTCCGCCTGGGCCTGGTCACGCTGTACGGGCCGGTGGCCGCGGGCATCGACTTCATCAAGAACGCCCGCGCCCAGGACCACCTGCGGGCCACCCTGTTCGCCCCCGAGACCGTGCGTACGCTCGCCTCCGCCGGCGTTGCGCTGGCGCCGGGACGGGCGCGGGGCGTCACTCTGGGCGGCTGTCTGACGCTGCTCGCCACCGGCTACGGCACGCCGCACACCCGGACGGGCGCACGCGGCGGGCTCCTGCTGATCGAGGACGTGGGCGAGCCGCCGTACAGCGTCGACCGGGCGCTGACCCAACTCCTGCGCACCGGCTGGCTGGACGGCGTCGCGGGCGTGGCGCTCGGCTCCTGGGACAGGTGCGGCCCCTACGAGGAGCTGCGTCCGGTCCTCGCCGACCGGCTCGGCGGTCTCGGCGTCCCCGTCGTCGAGGAGCTCGGCTTCGGGCACTGCGAGGGGGCGTCGACCGTGCCCTTCGGCGTGCGCGCCGCACTCGACGCGGACGAGGGCACACTCACCCTCGACGCCCCGGCCCTGCGCTGACGCCCGCCCCCGCGGCCGCGTCACCCGCGGAGCAGCCCTCACCGTGCGTGAGGAGGGCGACGGCCGCACGCTGGTCGCATGAGCCCGAAGACCTCGAAGACCTCGAAGACCCCCGCGAGCGGCGGGAAGGGCGGCGGCCGGGCGCCGATGACGCCCGGCCGGATCGCCGTCCTGGTGCTCGCCGTCCTCGCCCTGATCTTCATCTTCGAGAACACCCAAGACACCAGGATCCGGCTGCTGGTCCCCGTGGTGACCATGCCGCTGTGGACGGCCCTGCTCGCCACGGGGATCATCGGCGCGCTCTGCGGGGCGTACGCCATGAGAAGACGCCCGTAGCTGCCCCGGGGCCCGGCGGTCGTCGTACGCTGGCCTGATGCCGCACACCGCATCCCCCTACCTCGCCGAAGGGCCCCGCGTGGGGCTGCGCCACTTCACCTACGAGGACGGGCCGGAGTTCACCGCCAGGGTGCGCGAGAGCAAGGACCTGCACCACCCGTGGCTGTTCCCGCCGGCCACCGCCGACGCGTACACGTCCTACGCGAGCCGGCTGATCGAGGACCCGTCGAAGGCCGGCTTCCTGGTGTGCACCCGCGAGGACGGGGACGTCGCCGGGTTCGTCAACATCAACAACATCGTGGAGGGCGCGTTCCAGTGCGGCGCGCTCGGTTACGGCGCCTTCGCGCACGCGGCCGGGCGCGGGCTGATGCGCGAGGCGCTCGGCCTGGTGGTGGGCCACGCCTTCGGGCCGCTGCGGCTGCACCGGCTGGAGATCAACGTGCAGCCCGGCAACACGGCCTCGATCGCCCTCGCCCGCGCCTGCGGTTTCCGGCTGGAGGGGTTCTCCCCGAAGATGATCTACATCGACGGGGAGTGGCGGGACCACGAGCGGTGGGCGATCACCGCCGAGATGCGGGCTTCCGGTTGATCTTCATGGTGTCGAGGTCGGTGACCGTCGACCGCAGTCCGGTGAAGCCGTGGCCCAGCTTCCGCAGCGTCGCCTCGGCGCGCTCCTCGGCGAGCGCGCCGGCCATCTCCTCGCCGTCCGCCGCGTCCGAGACCACCACGTAGCGCATGGAGAAGTGCTTCAGCGGCGACGGCTCGTAGGTCAGCGTCCCCTCCTCGGTGAACCGCATGCTCGTCAGGCCGTGGCCGGCCGCTTCGGCGAGCAGCCGGGCACGGCCCTCCTCGGTGAGGCCGTCCCACGTGCCCCGGACGATCACCCGGTAGGTGTGCTGCTCACTCACTGTCGCTCCCTCAGGCCTGTGGTCTCGAAGGCGCCGACTCTACGTGCGGGGGCCGCCGCGCACCCGGAATTTCCGTCGTGCGCCCAGTGCTTCACTGCCCGCGCCGGTCCGCGTACTCGTACACCGCACCGTCCGGGTGCCGGACGATCAGGTTGCGGCCCACCGGCGTCGGCACCGGGCCGGCGATGACGTCCGCGCCCAGCTCCGTGAGGATCTTGAGGGCCTCGTCGACGTCCGAGACGGCGATCGTCGCCGCCACCTTGCGCAGCACCTCGAGCTCGGCCGGCGGCCCGCTCATCAACAGGAAGCAGCCCACCGCGGCCACCCGCACCCCGCCCCGCTCGAAGCGGAGCGCGGGGGTGCCCGCCAAGCGCTCGTAGAAGGCGACCGAGGCGTCCAGATCGTCGACGCAGACACGCAGTGTGGCTCCCAGAATGTCCATGCGCACGAGCCTAGTTGGGGCGGCCGCGGCCGGCTGATCCTTCACCCGATCCCTCCACGGTCCGCTCGCCGGCCCCGCCTCGCGCGCCGCGGCCCGGCGTTCGGACGCCGGCCGGGCGGGTACCCGCAGGCCATGGAGCGCATGGAGCACCTGGAGCATCTGGACAAGCATCTCGTCGATGAACTGGCGCAGGTGGCGCGCGAGACGATCCGCGAGGAACTGCGGGAGCAGACCCGCAAGCAGCGCCGCACGGCGATGCTGTACGCAGCCTCCGGCGCCGTCGCCCTCTACGCCGGCGCCGCCGTCGCCCTCGCGGTCGGCCTGGCCCTCGACATCGGCCTGCCGGACTGGGCCGCGGCCCTGATCACCGCCGCGATCCTCGGCGTCGCGGCGTACCTGCTGCGCAACGCGGCCAAGCCGCACGGCGCCCGGCAGGGCGGCGTCCACGGACAGGCCGTCGGCGGCCCGCCGCCTGCCGCGCCGCCCTACCCGCCGATGCCGCCGGTCGCGCCCGGCGCCCGCGTACCGGAGCCGGGCGAGGCGCCGCGTGCGGAGGGCATCGACCCCGAGAACCCGCACCACCGGGGGTGACCCGGGGTGTTCGCCCGGCCGGGGAGAAACCGGGCCCCGGGCGGGGTGACCCGCACGCGAGCGGTCCAGGCCCCGCGGCACACACTGCCGCGGGGCCGCTCGCAGGTCCGGGCCGTACATCGGGAGGGGGACCGGTCCCGGTCTGCGGGGGACGCGTCTCACGGCAGGCGGGGCAGCACCTTCGTCCGGTAGAAGTCGAAGAAGCCGCGCTGGTCGGGTCCGATCTGGTTGACGTAGACCCGGTCGAAGCCGGCGTCGGCGAACGCGGTGAGGGCGGCGACGTGCTCGTCCACGTCGTCCCCGCAGACCGTGTTCTCGCCGACCATCTCCTCGCTGACCAGCGGCTCCAACTGCTCGAAGTGGCTCGGCGTGGGCAGGATCTGGCCCATTTCGCCGGGCAGCAGCTGGTTCGACCACAGCCGGTGGACCGTACGCACGGCTTCGTCGCGGTCGGCGCCGTAGCAGACCTTCGTGCCTCCGCTGACGAGCTTGGAGCCGCCGCCGCCCTTGCGGAACTGCTCGACCATCGGCTCCTCGGGCATCATCGTGATGTAGCCGTCGCCCACGCGGGACGCCAGCGAGGTCGCCTTGGGCCCGAAGCCGGAGATGTCGATCGGGACCGGTTCGTCGGGGACGGTGTACAGGCGGGCGTTCTCCACCTTGTAGTGCGTGCCGTAGTGGCTGACCTCCTCGCCGGTGAACAGCCGGCGCATGACCTGGACCGCCTCCTCCAGCATCTCCAGGCGTACGCTCGCGGGCGGCCACGCGTCGCCGAGGATGTGCTCGTTCAGCGCCTCGCCCGAACCGACGCCGAGCCGGAAGCGGCCGTTCGTCATCACCGCGGCCGTGGCTGCGGCCTGCGCCACCACGGCCGGATGCATCCGCACGGTCGGACACGTCACGGCCGTCTCGATCGGCAGCGACACCGCTTCCGACAGCGCGCCGATCACCGACCAGACGAACGGGCTCTGGCCCTGTGCGTCGTTCCACGGGTGGTAGTGGTCGGAAATCCACAGGGCCTGGAAACCTGCCTGCTCGGCCATGCGCGCCTGTTCCACCAGGTCCGCTGGGCCGAACTCCTCGCAGGACAGGAAGTAGCCGTACTCGGGCATGGGGGTACCTCCAGGACGGGGCGGCTCACGTTCGCGCACCGAGTACCCGGGGCCCGGGCCGGAAACCGGCGCACGTTTGGCCGCCCCTGCCAGGGGGACGCGGAAACCCTCGTACGACAACCGTCCGCACCCCGCCGGAGGCCAACCGTGAGTCGACCCCGCATCGTGATCGTCGGAGCCGGCTTCGCCGGTTACCGGGCGGCCCGCACCCTTGCCGGGGCGGCTCGGGGCCGGGTCGACATCACCGTCCTCAACCCGACCGACTACTTCCTGTACCTGCCCCTGCTGCCCCAGGTGGCGGCGGGCATCCTCGAACCGCGCCGGGTCACGGTGTCGCTGTCCGGCACCCTGCGCGAGGTGCGGCTGGTGCTCGGTGAGGCCGACCGCGTGGACCTCGACGCCCGCACCGTCCACTACACCAACCCCGAGGGCGACAGGGGCGTGCTCGCCTACGACCGGCTGGTGCTCGCCGCCGGCAGCGTCAACAAGCTGCTGCCCATCCCCGGGGTCGCCGAGCACGCGCACGGCTTCCGCGGCCTGCCCGAGGCGCTCTATCTGCGCGATCACATCACCCGGCAGGTGGAGTTGGCCGCGTCCGGCGACAACGCGCCCGACTGCGTGGCGCGTTGCACGTTCGTCGTGGTCGGCGCGGGATACACGGGCACCGAAGTCGCCGCGCAGGGGCAGCTGTTCACCGACGCCCTGGTGCGGTCCCATCCGCTGCGCAAGGGCATGCGGCCGCGCTGGCTGCTCCTCGACGTCGCCGAGCGCGTCCTGCCCGAACTGGACGAGCGGCTCTCCCGCACCGCCGACCGGGTCCTGCGCGACCGGGGCGTCGAGGTGCGCATGGGGACCTCCGTGAAGGAGGCCACGCGTGAGGGCGTCCTGCTGACCGACGGCGAGTTCGTCGACAGCCGCACCCTGGTGTGGTGCGTGGGCGTCCGGCCGGATCCGCTCGCGGAGTCGCTCGGACTGCCCCTGGAACGAGGTCGGCTGCTCGTCGAACCCACGCTCCAGGTGCCGGGCCGGCCCGAAGTGTTCGCCTGCGGTGACGCGGCCGCCGTACCCGATCTGGAGAAGCCCGGCGAGTACACCCCGATGACCGCCCAGCACGCCTGGCGGCAGGGAAAGGTGGCCGGGCGCAACATCGCCGCCTCACTCGGCGGCCGAGGCGCACTGCGGCCGTACCGGCACAAGGACATGGGGTTCGTCGTCGACCTGGGCGGGGTCCAGGCGGCCGCCAACCCGCTCGGCGTCCACCTCTCCGGCCCCGCGGCCGGCGCGGTGACCCGCGGCTACCACCTCGCCGCCATGCCCGGCAACCGTGTCCGCGTCGCCGCCGACTGGCTGCTGGACGCCGTGCTCCCGCGCCAGTCGGTCCAGCTGGGCCTCGTCCGGTCCTGGTCGGTGCCGCTGGACACGGCGTCGCCCGAGCTGGCCCGGCTGCCGGACGGCCGGAAACGCGCGTCGGCGGCCTCCGGTCCCGGCGCGGCCACCTCGGCGGACGTGGACGCCGGCGACGGCGCGGACGACTCACACGACGACAACACGGACGACAGGAATGAGAGGGACGACGTGAACGACGTCAACCAGACGGCCGGCGGATCCGGCGAGCGGCACCCCTCCCCGGAGGACGGCTCCCAGTCGATCACCTCGCCGACACCGGAGGTGGGACAGCACTCGGGCGACGAGGACGAGGCGCACACGGAGGGCCGGTCGTCGCCGGAGGACGGCTCCCAGTCGATCACCTCGCCGACACCGGAGGTCGGGCAGCACAGTTCCGGACCGGCGGCCCCGCACGGCGGCAGCACCACCGCCGAGCCCGCCGAGGCCCGGCCGGGCGGCGAGCCCGCGAGGAACCAGCCCGGGGGTGAGCCCGCGAGGAACCAGCCCGGCGGCGAGCCCGCGAGGAACCAGCCCGGCGGCGAGCCCGCAAGGAACCAGCCCGGGCCGGCCCCCGGCCCCGTCAAGCGCGGCGACGACCGCGCAGAAGGAGACCAGTAGCTCGATGGACACCGCCGAACTCACCGAACTCGGACAGCAGTTGAGGGTCGACAGCGTGCGTGCCGCCGCGGCCGCGGGGTCGGGGCATCCGACGTCCTCGATGTCGGCCGCGGACCTGATGGCCGTGCTGCTCGCGAACCACCTCCGCTACGACTTCGACCGCCCCGCCCACCCGGGCAACGACCGCTTCGTCCTCTCCAAGGGCCACGCCTCCCCGCTGCTGTACTCCGCCTACAAGGCCGCCGGGGCCGTCGACGACGAGGAACTCCTGACCTTCCGCAAGCTCGGCAGCCGGCTCGAGGGGCACCCCACCCCGCGGCGGCTGCCGTGGGTCGAGACGGCCACCGGTTCGCTCGGTCAGGGGCTCCCGGTGGGCGTCGGCATCGCGCTGGCCGGGAAGCGGCTGGACCGCACCGGCTACCGGGTGTGGGTGCTGTGCGGGGACAGCGAGCTCGCCGAGGGCTCGGTGTGGGAGGCCGCCGAGCACGCGGGCCACGAGCACCTCGACAACCTCACGGCGATCGTCGACGTCAACCGGCTCGGCCAGCGCGGCCCCACCCGGCACGGCCACGACCTCGACGCCTACGCCCGCCGCTTCCAGGCCTTCGGCTGGCACACGGTCGAGATCGACGGGCACGACGTGGACGCGATCGACCGCGCCTACGGTGAGGCGATCTCCACCAAGGGGCAGCCCACCGCCATCCTCGCCCGCACCCTCAAGGGGCGGGGCGTTGAGTCCGTCCAGGACCGCGAGGGGCTGCACGGCAAGCCGCTGCCCGACGCCGACGAGGCGATCGAGGAACTGGGGGGCGTCCGTGACCTGCGGGTCCGGGTCCACGAACCGGCCGACACCCGCATGCTGCACTCCGTCCCGACCGGCCGTCTCGACCTCCCGCGCTGGGACGAGGGCGAGGAGGCGGCGACCAGGGACGCCTACGGCCAGGCGCTCGCCGCGCTCGGCGCCGCCCGCGCCGACGTCGTCGCCCTCGACGGCGAGGTGAGCGACTCCACCCGCGCCGAGGTCTTCGCCAAGCAGCACCCCGACCGGTTCTTCGAGTGCTACATCGCCGAACAGCAGCTCGTCGCCGCCGCGGTCGGCCTCGCGACGCGCGGCTGGGTCCCCTACGCCTCCACCTTCGCGGCCTTCCTGACCCGGGCGCACGACTTCGTCCGCATGGCCTCGATCAGCGGCGCCGGGATCAACCTGGTCGGCTCGCACGCCGGGTCGGCCATCGGGCAGGACGGACCCTCGCAGATGGGCCTGGAGGACCTGGCGATGTTCCGGGCCGTGCACGACTCCACCGTGCTCTACCCCTGCGACCCCAACCAGACCGCGCGGCTCGTCGCCGCCATGGCCGGCCTCGACGGCATCCGCTACCTGCGCACCTCTCGCGGTGCGGCCCCGGCGCTCTACGGACCGGACGAGGAGTTCCCGGTCGGCGGCAGCAAGGTGCTGCGCTCCTCCGACCGGGACCGGATGACGATCGTCGCGGCCGGTGTCACCGTGCACGAGGCGCTGAAGGCCGCCGAGGCGCTCGACGGCGAGGGCATCGCGGTGCGGGTGATCGACCTGTACTCGGTCAAGCCCGTGGACCGGGCCACACTGCGGCGGGCCGCCGAGGAGACCGGCTGTCTGCTGACCGTGGAGGACCACCACGAACAGGGCGGCATCGGGGACGCGGTCCTCGACGCCTTCCTCGACGGGCGGCCGGTGCCCCGTCTGGTGCGGCTCGCCGTCCGCACGATGCCCGGTTCGGCGAGCCCGGCCGAGCAGCTGCACGCCGCCGGCATCGACGCCGAGTCGATCGCCGCGTCCGCCCGCCTGCTGGTGGAGCAGGCGATCGCGCCGTGAGCGCCGGCGCGGGCGGCGGCGACGTGCGGACGGTGCGCGCGGGCCGCCGTGGCGTCGAGGTCCACCGGCCGGACAAGGTGCTCTTCCCGGGCGGTGAGGGGGCGAAGGAGTACACGAAGGCCGACCTCGTCGCGTACTACCGGTCGGTAGCCCCGTTCATGCTGCCGCAGCTGCGCGGCCGCCCGCTGATGCTGGAACGGCATCCGGACGGGATCGACGGCCCCCGCTTCATGCAGAAGAACACCCCCGAGCACTATCCGGAGTGGATCACGCGGGTGGAGGTGGCCAAGGAGGACGGCACGGTGTGCCACACCGTCTGCGACGACACCGCCACCCTCGTCCACCTGGCCGACCAGGCCTGCCTCACCCTGCACCGCTGGCTGTCGCGGGCGGACCGGATCGACCGCCCGGACCTGATGGTGTTCGACCTCGACCCGGCCGACGGATCGCCCTTCGCGGCCGTCCGCGAGGCCGCCGCATGGCTGGGCGAGCTCCTCGGCGAGCTGCGGCTGCCCTCGGGACTGATGACCACCGGCTCGCGCGGCCTGCACGTCGTCGTCCCCGTCGACGGACGCCACGACTTCGACGAGGTGCGCGGCTTCGCCAGGAACGTCGCCGAGCTGCTCGCCGCCGACCACCCCGACCGGCTCACCACCGCCGCCCGCAAGAAGGACCGCGGCGACCGGCTCTACCTGGACGTGCAGCGCAACGCCTACGCGCAGACCGCCGTCGCCCCCTTCACGGTGCGGGCGCTGCCCGGCGCGCCCGTCGCCGTCCCGATCACCTGGGAGCAGCTCGACGATCCGGAGCTCGGCCCGCGTCGCTGGAGCATCGCCGACGCCGTGGAACAGGCCCGTGCCCGACCGTGGTCCGCGATGACCGGCCGTGGGCGTTCTCTGGACGCGGCCCGGCGCCGGCTCGACGCACTCGGCGGCTCGTGAAGGTTTGGCCAAGAGCCTTCAGGCCACACGGAAGAAGAGGTGGCCATGTCGAACACAAGAAGCACATCGGATTCCACAGAGAACACATCGGATGCGCGTCCTTCACCAAATGCCCGGAAGAGCAGGCCCGAGCATCGCAGGCCGCGGCGCGACAGGCCCGAGCCCTCCAGGGACGAGCACGACAGCGACGAGAAAGGCAGGGACCACACCGTGGCGGACGACCGGCCGAGCCCCATGGCGGTGCTGCGCGAGGCGCGTGCCCAGCTGGCCGAGCTCACCGGCATGACCGCCGAGAGCGTCTCGTCCTTCGCGCAGACGGAGGACGGCTGGTCCCTCGAGGTCGAAGTCCTCGAACTGGAACGGGTCCCCGACACCATGAGCCTCATGGCGACCTATGAGGTCGAACTCGATCCGGAGGGCCAGCTCACCGGCTACCGGCGCGTTCGCCGCTACGAGCGCGGGCGGGCCGACGCACACAGGGCCGGCGGCCGCTAGGCCGCCCGGCGACAGAACTTCTCGATCATCATCCACGAGGCAAGGAGGTGCGGTCGGCATGACCGTAGTCCCGACACAGCAGTCCGGTGGCGGAGGCGGTTCCAGCGGTCTCTACGACGTCCTGGAACTCGTCCTCGACAGGGGGCTCGTCATCGACGCGTTCGTGCGGGTCTCCCTGGTCGGCATCGAGATCCTCAAGATCGACGTGCGTGTCGTCGTGGCCAGCGTCGACACGTATCTGCGCTTCGCCGAGGCGTGCAACCGCCTCGACCTGGAGGCAGGGCCCCGCAAGAGCCCGGGCCTGCCCGAGATCGTCGGCGAGGTCACGGAGTCCGGCGCGCGCGGCAAGTCCAAGGGCGCGCTCTCCGGCGCCGCCGAAACCATCTCCGACGCCTTCAAGCAGGCTCGTGACGACGGTTCCACGGAGGAGCGGGCGTCCCGGCCGCGTGCCCGCAAGAGCACGGCTTCGCGTCGGAAGGAGGAGCAGGAGTGAGCACCTACGTCTACGGCATCACCGCGAGTTCACACCCCGACCTTCCGGAGGGTCTGGGCGGCGTCGGCGACCCGCCGATGCCGGTGCGGGTGCTGAAGGAGGGGGAACTCGCGGCGGTCGTGAGCGACGCGCCCGAGGGGCTGCGCCCCAAGCGCCGCGAGCTCCTGGCCCACCAGACCGTGCTCGCCGAGGCGGGCGCCGGGGGCTGTGTGCTGCCGATGCGGTTCGGCAGCGTCGCCCCCGAGGACAGCGCCGTCACCGGCGTGCTCGCCGAGCGCGCCGAGCACTACAAGGAGCGGCTGAGGGCCCTCGACGGCAAGGTCGAGTACAACGTCAAGGCCACGCACATCGAGGAAGCCGTCCTGCACCACGTGATGGCCGGCAACCCCGAGCTGCGTGCCCTCGCCGAGGCCAACCGGAAGGCGGGTGGCGGCAGTTACGAACAGAAGCTGCAGCTCGGCGAGATGGTCGCCGCCGCCGTCAAGGCCCAGGAGGCCGAGGACGCGGGTCTCGTGCAGCAGGCTCTGGAGCCGCTCGCCGCCGCCGTCGGCGTGGGCCCGGAGTCCACCGGGTGGCTGGCCAACGTGTCGTTCCTGGTCGACCGGGACTCGGCCGCGGGCTTCGCCGAGGCGGTGGATCAGCTCCGCCAGGAGCATCCGCACCTCGACGTGCGCCTCAACGGGCCGCTTCCGCCGTACAGCTTCGTCGAGCCCGGACCGTCCGAGCCCGCGGAGACGATCACCGGGGAGTAGGTGCGCCGTGGGACTCATCGGAGAAGTGCTGCTGTTGCCGTTCGCACCCGTGCGCGGCAGCGGATGGGTGATCAAGCAGGTGGTGAAGGAAGCCGAGCGGATCTATTACGACCCATCCACGATCCGGGCCGAACTCTCCCGTCTCGAGCAGCAGTTGGAGGCCGGTGAGATCACGGAGGAGGAGTTCGACCGACAGGAGGACGAACTCCTCGACCGGCTGGAGATCGCGAACCGCGGCAACACGCAATCGGACGACGGGACAGCAAGATGAACCGAATGGGACTGGGCCTCGCGGTCGGGGCCGGATACCTTCTCGGCCGCACCAAGAAACTGAAGATGGCGATGGCCATCGGCTCGCTGGTGGCCGGCAAGCGGCTCAACCTGACCCCCAAGGGCATCGCTGACCTGGTCTCCCAGCAACTGCGGGACAATCCGCAGTTCAAGGAGATCGGCGACCAGCTGCGCCAGGATCTGCGCGGGGTCGGCAAGGCCGCCTCCGGCGCCATGGTCGAGCGGCAGATGGACGCGCTCGCCGACCGGCTGCACGGCCGCACCTCCCAGGTGCGCGACCAGCTCGAAGGCGTCGTGCCCGGCAAGGGCGAGGACCGCGACGAGGAGCCGGAGGACGAGGCCGAAGAGGAGTACGAGGAGCCTCAGGACGCCTCGGAGGAGGAAGAGGACGAAGAGGAGCCCCAGGGCGCCTCCGACGAGGACGAGGAAGAGGACGAAGAAGAGCCTCAGGCCGCCTCCGACGAGGACGAGGAAGAGGACGAAGAGGAGCCTCAGGACGCGTCCGAGGAGGAAGAGGAGGAAGAGGAGGAAGAGGAGCCGCCGAGGAAGACGGCGGCGAAGAAGGCGCCGGCGAAGAAGGCGGCCAAGAAGGCCCCCGCACAGAAGGCTCCCGCGAGGAAGGCCCCCGCCAAGAAGGCGCCCGCCAAGAAGGCCCCGGCCCGCAAGACGGCCGCGAAGAAGACCGCGTCGGCCGGGAAGCCGGCCGCGAGGACGTCGTCCAGGTCCGCTTCCGGCGGTGGCTCCGGCGCCCGGCGCCAGAAGGGAGGCGGTGACCGATGACCGAGACCCTCGGATCCGCCAAGTCCGCGACCTCCGCCGCAGGAAAGTCGAACGGCGGAAACCCCCTCTCGGGCCTGGCCCAGAGCGAGGCCGCCGACCGGCTCAAGGGAGAGGTGCAGGAGTACCTCACCGCACAGGCCACGCGGCTGCTGACCGGCGTCGGCAACAAGCTCGGCGAGACCACGAACAAGCTCAACGACATCGCCGAGGGCAACAGCCCGGGATTCGCCAAGCTGGCCCTCGACGGCGGCAGGAAGATAGCTGAGGGCAAGGGGCCGCTGCGCACCGCCCTGGAGCTCGGTGCCTCGCGCGCCAAGGACAAGGTGACCGGGGCCTTCAAGAACCTCGGCGGCGGGAAGGGCGGCAAGGGCAAGAAGAGCTCGGGCAACAAGCCGACCGTGATCATGGAGTCGATCGACGTCGGCGTGCCGCTGCGCACCGCCTACGACCAGTGGACGCAGTACAAGGACTTCAGCACCTTCGCCAAGGGCGTCAAGAGCGCGAATCGCGCCGACGACACCACCAGCGACTGGCAGGCGAAGATCTTCTGGTCCAGCCGCAGCTGGAAGGGCAAGACCACCGAACAGGTGCCGGACGACCGGATCGCCTGGACGTCGGAGGGCGCCAAGGGCACCACGAAGGGCGTCGTCTCCTTCCACGAGCTGGCCGAGAACCTCACCCGTGTCGTGCTGGTCATCGAGTACTACCCCTCGGGCCTGTTCGAGAAGACCGGCAACATCTGGCGCGCCCAGGGCCGCCGCGTCCGCCTCGACCTGAAGAACTTCGCCCGCTTCGTCACCATCAAGGGGGAGGCGGAGGACAGCTGGCGCGGTGAGATCCGCGACGGCGAGGTCGTCCGCTCCCACGACGACGCGGTCGCCGAAGAGGAAGAGGAGAACGAGGAGAACGGCGAGCCCGAGGAGGACGCCGAGGCGCGGGATGCCGGAAACGGTGGCCGGGAGGACGATGAGGAGTACGAGGCCGAGGACGAGGAAGACGGCCCGTATGCCGAGGACACCGAGGAAGAGGAGCCCGCGGAAGAGGAGCCCGAGGGCGAGTACGAGGACGAAGAGGAGGAGGGTGAGCCGGAGGACGCCGAGGGCGAGTACGAGGAGTACGACGAGGAGGAGCCCGAGGACGAGGACGCGAAGGGCGGGAGCCGGCGATGAGCATGTCGAGCAGGATGCCGGAGCCGTACGGCCGCGACAGCAGTGCCAACCTTGCCGACATTCTGGAACGCGTCCTCGACAAGGGCATCGTCATCGCGGGCGACATCCGGATCAACCTGCTCGACATCGAACTGCTCACCATCAAGCTCCGCCTCATCGTGGCCTCCGTCGACAAGGCGAAGGAGATGGGCATCGACTGGTGGGAGACCGACCCGGCGCTGTCCTCCGGTGCCCGCCGCGACGAACTCGCGCGTGAGAACGCCGAGTTGCGGGAGCGGCTGGCCCGGCTGGAGGAACTGGAAGCGGGCCGGACCGGGAAGGACGTCCTGGAGCCGGAACCTCGTGACGTGAGGAAGGAGTCGCCATGACGGGACTGCGGTACGTCTACGCCGTCTGCCGGCCCCTCGGTGCGCCTCTGCAGACCTCCCTGCAGGGGGTGGCTGGCGATCCGCCCAGGCTGCTCAGCCACCACGGGCTGATCGCCGTCGTCAGTCACGTCCCCGAGCGGGACTTCGCCGAGGCGCCCCTGCACCGGCACCTGGAGGACCTCGACTGGCTTTCCGAGACCGCCCGCGCCCATCAGCAGGTGATCGACGCGCTCACGGCCGTCACCACCCCGCTGCCGCTCCGGCTCGCCACGGTGTTCCGGGACGACAGCGGCGTGCGCGTGATGATGGAGGAGCGCGAGGCGGACTTCCGGCGCACCCTGGACCGGCTCGAGGGCCGGGTCGAGTGGGGTGTGAAGGTCTACGTCGAGCCCGAGCCCGCCGCCGGCCCCGAGGTGACGAAGCCCGCCTCGGGCCGGGACTACCTGCGCCAGCGGCGGATGCAGAGCAGGGCGCACGAGGACAGCTGGCAGCGGGCGGAGCGGTTCGCCGGCCGGCTGCACGCCACGCTGTCCGCGCACGCCGACGCGGCCCGTCTGCACGCGCCGCAGAACTCCGCCCTTTCCAAGGCGCCCGGGCAGAACGTTCTGAACGCCGCTTATCTGGTGCCGCGCGCGGAATCCGAGGAATTCGTGGAACTCGTGGACCGAACCAAGGGCGAGGAGCCCGGAATGCGTGTCGAACTCACCGGTCCCTGGGCGGCCTATTCCTTCGTGGAGAACGCCGTCGACACGGTCGGGGAGTCCGCACCGCCACGGGCCGGCGTGGAAATCGGCGAGGGGGGTAAATGACCGTCGTGGAGCGTCGTGAGGTCGCTCTCGTGGACCTGCTCGACCGGCTGCTGGCCGGGGGAGTCGTCATCACGGGGGACATCACGCTGCGCATCGCGGACGTCGACCTCGTCCGCATCGACCTGAACGCTTTGATCAGCTCCGTGAACGCGCAGGTGCCGTCGCCCTGGCCCTTGGGGGAATCGCTGTGACCGCCGCCCGACGCAAGCGTCTCGATCTCGAGCCCGACACCGTCGAGCGCGACCTGGTCAAACTCGTCCTGACCGTCGTGGAGTTGCTGCGGCAGCTGATGGAACGGCAGGCGCTGCGCCGCTTCGACCAGGGTGACCTGAGCGAGGAGCAGGAGGAGCGGATCGGGCTCACCCTGATGCTGCTCGACGACCGGATGACCGAACTGCGCGAGCGCTACGGACTGCGGCCCGAGGACCTGAATCTGGACCTCGGGCCGCTCGGACCGCTGCTTCCCCGGGAGTGAGTCCCGCCCGGGGGAGCCGTCGTCCCTTCCCGGCTCGGCCGGGCATCACCTCGTCACTACTCGGGTCACCACCTGTACCAGCGGCCCCTGCCTCCCGAGGCGGTGGTTCCGCGCGCCAGGAATCCGATGAGCCAGAGGACCAGAACCGCGAGTGCGATCCACCAGAGCAACTTCACCGCGAATCCGGCACCGAAAAGAATCAGCACCAGCAGCAGTACCAGCAGGACGGGAACCATAGTCTCAACCTCCTGCTGTGCGAGTTTCCCGGATTCCGTGAATCATTCGCGCTTCAATCTCATTTAGGTCACGGATCAGGCGCCCTTTCGGCACAGAATCTCTCCGTGCAGGACGCTGAACCAGCCGTCCTCGCACCGCCCCCACTCCCGCCAGGCCTCCGACACGGCGCCCAGCCGCTCCGCCGTGGCGTGTCCGCCCCGCGTGGCGACCTCCGCGTACGCCGAGGCCAGGGTGCGGTCGGCCCACAGGCCGCTCCACCAGGCCCGCTCCTCGGGCGTGCTGAAGGTCCAGGTGGCGGAGGTCGCCGTGATGTCGGTGAACCCGGCGGCCAGCGCCCAGGACTTCAGCCGTCGCCCGGCGTCCGGCTCGCCGCCGTTGGCGCGGGCGACCCGCCGGTACAGGTCCAGCCACTCGTCCATGCCGGTTGAGGCCGGGTACCAGGTCATGGCCGCGTAGTCCGAGTCGCGGACCGCCACGTAGCCGCCGGGCCTGGTCACTCGCAGCATCTCGCGCAGTGCCTGTACGGGGTCGCCGACGTGCTGGAGCACCTGGTGGGCGTGGACGACGCAGAACGTGTCGTCGGGATGATCCAGGGCGTGCACGTCGGCGACCGCGAAGTCGACGTTGGCCAGCCCTCGCGCCCCGGCCGTGGCCCGGGCCTGTTCCAGGACGTCCGGCGCGTGGTCGACGCCGGTGACGTGGCCGTCGGGCACCAGGGCGGCCAGGTCGGCGGTGATGGTGCCCGGCCCGCAGCCGATGTCGAGGATCTTCATGTGGGGCTTGAGAGAACCGAGCAGGTAGGCCGCGGAGTTGGCCGCGGTCCGCCAGGTGTGCGAACGCAGCACCGACTCGTGGTGTCCGTGCGTGTAGACGGCGGTCTCCCGCGCTTTCGGCATGGCTCTGCCCCTTCTCGACGGACCGGGTACGAACCGGTCTTCGGTGTCCCCACGGTACGCCCCCCGCCGTATGGTGAGACAGATCGTCCTGAAATATGGACTGACGGTCTCTCAGTTCCAATGGATTTCGGGTGTCGTCTCGGCTGCCGTCCCGTCCGGCAGGGGCCGGTACACCGTCAGCGCCGTGGGCAGCTTCTCCAGCGTCACCTCGCCCTGGACCTCGGTGACTTCGCCGTCGTGGGCGAGGAGCGTGCCGGGGGCGACGCCGGACAGGCGCAGCCGGCCGACCTGGACCGCCGCGTGCGCGGGCGACCGGGTCAGCGGCCCCGCCACCGCGGCGCCGAGCAGTCGCAGGGCGGGCCTGCGGCCCCCGTGCACGATCCGCACGTCCAGGCGCCCGTCGGCCAGGTCGACGCGGCGGCCCGAGGCGACGCCCATCCGGTGATAGGTGCCGTTGCCCGCGAACAGCAGCCACAACGGGTGCGGCCGGCCGCCGAGTTCGGCCTCCAGCGGATGCCGGTCCGCGCGCAGCACCCGCCAGGCCGCCAGCACCCCGGCCGGCCAGGTGCCGATCCGGGGCGCGAAGCGCTCCCGCTCGCGCACCAGCTCCGGATAGACCCCCAGACTGCACGTGTTGAGGAAGACGCCCTCCCGGTCGCCGCAGACGAACCGCCCCACGTCCACCCGCACGGCCTCGCCGCCGCGCACCGCCCGGCTCAGACCGCGGGCGTCCTCCACGCCCAGGTCGTACGCGAAATGGTTGAGCGTGCCGCCCGGAAGCACCGCCAGGGGCAGCCCGTGCCGCAGCGCGACCTCGGCGGCCGTGTTCACGGTGCCGTCGCCGCCGCACACGCCGAGAACCCGGGCGCGGGCCGCAGCCTTCTCCAACTCCCCGCGCACATCACCCGGTTCGCACAGGACGACGTCCGCCTGCGGCAGCGCCTCCCGCAGCGCCCGGACCCGGTCGGAGCTGCCGGAGGCCGTGTTGGCCACCACCACCAGCCCCGCCCCGTCGGGCAGCGCCGGAGCGGCGGTGCGCGGCCTGGCCGGCACCACGACCTGCGCGCGGGTGGGCACCAGGGCCCGGACGGCGAACGCGGCGCCCACCCCGAGCGCCACGCCCGCGACCACGTCGCTGGGGAAGTGGACACCGGTGTAGACGCGGGACATCACCACCGAGAACGCCGGCGGAGCCACCGCCGCGCCCCACCCCGGCGACTCCAGCGCGACCCCGGCCGCGAAGGCCGCGGCCGACGCGGCGTGCCCCGACGGGAAGGACGTCGTGATCGGCTGCCGCTTCAGCCGCCGCACCAGCGGCACCGGATCCAGCTCGGGCCGGGTCCGGCGCACCGAGCGCTTGCCGAGCGTGTTGATCGCGAGCGAGGCCAGGCTGAGCGAGACGAGCCCGCGTGCCGCGGCGCGACGGGCCCGGGGCGTACGGCTCGCCGCCAGCGCCGCCGCCGTCGCGAACCACAGCACGCCGTGGTTGGCGCTGCGGCTCAGCCGCGGCAGCACCGGCTCGGCGGCCGGCCAATGGCGCTCCGCGGCGAACTCGAACAGCCGGTGGTCGAGGGAGAGCAGCCGGTCGCGCAGGCCGTGACGACCGGGCCTCAAGACGGTGAGATCGACATCTGCAATCATGCGCTGCGGGTACCCTGAAGTGGCCGTTTCCTGTGCGGAGACGGCTTTCGACACACCGGAGGGTCACCGTATGCGCCTGCTGCTCGTCCGCCACGGCCAGACCCCCGCGAACGTGAACTACCTCCTCGACACCGCCGTCCCCGGTCCCGGTCTCACCGAACTCGGCGAGCGGCAGGCCGCCGCCCTGCCGCAGGCCCTCGCCGACGAGGACGTCGAGGCGCTGTACGCCTCCACGCTCGTGCGCACCCAGCTCACGGCCGCCCCGCTGGCCGCCGCCCGCGGCCTCGACGTCCTCGTCCGCGACGGGATCAGGGAGATCTCCGCGGGCGACCTGGAGATGCTGCCCGGCGACTCGCCGCACGGCGAGCTGTACATGCGGACGGTCTTCGCGTGGGCGGCGGGCGAGGTGGACCTGCGCGTGCCGGGCGGGGAGAACGGCGTCGAGTTCCTCGCGCGTTACGACGCCGTGGTCGCCGAGGCCGCGGCGAGCGGCGCGCAGACCGTCGCCCTGGTCAGCCACGGCGCCGCGATCCGCACCTGGGCGGCCGCCCGCGTCGGCAACGTCGACGTCCCCTTCGCCGCTTCCCACCGTCTCGCCAACACCGGCACGGTCGTCCTGGAGGGCTCGCCCACGGACGGCTGGAAGGCCCTGTCCTGGGCCGGCGCGACGGTCGTGCCCGCCGGTGAGGGCGGGCCGGCCGGGCAGCCGGTCACCGGCGGATGACCGGAGCGACCGGCCGCCTCCCCGGCCTGCGCCGATAACGGTTTGCCGCATCCCGCGGGCGGCCCGCACAATGCGTCCTCATGGGACATCTGGAAGCCGCACACCTCGAGTACTACCTCCCCGACGGGAGGGCGCTGCTCGGCGACGTGTCCTTCCGGGTGGGCGAAGGGGCCGTGGTGGCGCTGGTCGGGCCCAACGGCGCCGGCAAGACGACCCTGCTGCGGCTGATCTCGGGCGAGCTGAAGCCGCACGGCGGGACCGTCACCGTGAGCGGGGGCCTGGGCGTGATGCGCCAGTTCGTCGGTTCCGTACGCGACGAGACCACCGTCCGCGACCTGCTGGTGTCCGTCGCCCCGCCCCGCATCCGCGAGGTGGCGCGGGCCGTCGACAAGGCCGAGCACGCGATCATGACCGTCGACGACGAGGCGGCACAGCTCCAGTACGCGCAGGCCCTGTCCGACTGGGCGGAGGTGCGCGGCTACGAGGCCGAGACGCTGTGGGACATGTGCACCACGGCCGCCCTCGGCGTTCCGTACGACAAGGCCCAGTTCCGCCTCGTGCGCACGCTGTCCGGCGGCGAGCAGAAGCGGCTCGTGCTGGAGGCGCTGCTGCGCGGCAACGACGAGGTGCTGCTGCTCGACGAGCCGGACAACTACCTCGACGTCCCCGGCAAGCGGTGGCTGGAGGAGCGGCTGAAGGAGACCCGCAAGACGGTCCTGTTCGTCTCCCACGACCGTGAACTCCTCTCCCGCGCCGCGGAGAAGATCGTCTCCGTCGAGCCCTCGCCCACCGGGGCCGACGCCTGGGTGCACGGCGGCGGGTTCGCCACTTATCACGAGGCCCGGCGCGAGCGCTTCGCCCGCTTCGAGGAACTGCGCCGCCGCTGGGACGAGAAGCACGCCCAGCTGAAGAAGCTCGTCCTGAACCTCCGTCAGGCCGCCTCCATCAGCCATGAGCTGGCCTCCCGCTACCAGGCGGCCCAGACCAGGCTGCGCAAGTTCGAGGAGGCCGGACCGCCGCCGGAGCCGCCGCGCGAGCAGGACATCACGATGCGCCTCAAGGGCGGCCGCACCGGGGTGAGGGCCGTCACCTGTCAGGGACTCGAACTCACGGGCCTGATGAAACCCTTCGACCTGGAGGTCTTCTACGGCGAGCGGGTCGCCGTGCTCGGCTCCAACGGCTCGGGCAAGTCGCACTTCCTGCGGCTGCTGGCCGGTGACACCGTGGCGCACACGGGGGAGTGGAAGCTCGGCGCGCGCGTGGTGCCCGGGCACTTCGCCCAGACCCACGCCCACCCCGAGCTGCTCGGCCGCACCCTCCTGGACATCCTGTGGAGCGAACACTCCCAGGACCGCGGCGCGGCCATGTCCCGGCTGCGCCGCTACGAGCTGACCCAGCAGGCCGAGCAGACCTTCGACCGGCTCTCCGGCGGCCAGCAGGCCCGCTTCCAGATCCTGCTGCTCGAACTGGAAGGCGTCACGGCCCTGCTCCTCGACGAGCCGACCGACAACCTCGACCTGGAGTCCGCCGAAGCCCTCCAGGAGGGCCTGGAGGCCTTCGAGGGTACGGTCCTCGCCGTCACCCACGACCGCTGGTTCGCCCGCGCCTTCGACCGGTACCTGGTCTTCGGCAGCGACGGCCGGGTCCGGGAGACCGCGGAGCCGGTCTGGGACGAAAGGCGAGTGGAGCGGGCCAGGTAACCCCGCTCCCGGACGCCGTGGGGGCGGGCGGCCGGGGGCCGGCAGCTCCGCAGCGGGGCTGCCGGCCGCGCCCGGCCGGTCACTTCCAGCGCAGCAGGGCGCCGAGTCCGCCCACCGGTGCGTCCTCCTCGGCCGGGGGCACCACGAGCGCGGGCGCGTCCGTGGCGACGGCCGACCGGATCAGCGCGTCGTCCGCGCGGGCCGCCCACGAGTTCTGCTCGCCGAGCGTCTTCAGCTCCGTACGGCGCACCGCCACCTGGTCGGCGTCCTCGCCGATCCACACCTCGCGGTGGGCGTCCGGGCCGTCGGTGCGGATCAGCAGCTCGTCGATGCGGTGCTCGCGCGCCGCCTCGACCAGCGCGGGCACGCCCTCCACGGCCGCGGCGCGCCCCTCGGCGTCCGGCGCGAGAGCGGCGAGGAAGCGTTCGAGTTCGGCCTCGGTCCGCCGACGCGAGTGCTCGGCGCGGGCCGCCTCCACGTCCTCGTCCAGCAGCCGGCTGCCCTTGCCGTGCGGCGCCTCGACCACGCGGTCGCGCAGACGCTGCGGCAGCCGGTCGTGCACGGCCCGCCGCTCCCGGTCGTCGCCGACCAGGACCACCAGATCGGCACGGGTCTCCTCCTGGCAGCCGGCGAGCGCCTCGGCGATCTCCCCGGCGTTGTGCTCCCAGGTGTTCTCCACCTTCAGCTGGAAGTGCCGCTCGGACCAGTCCGCGGTCGACGTGCGGTGCATCGGATACTGCCGGCCGGCGACCGAGCCCGCCCCCTCCCGGCCCAGAGCGCTGCGCAGCTCGAACGCCGCGCCCTTGCGGTCGACGTACGCCACCACGCACACCGGGTCCTGACCGGCGAGCTCCAGCAGCGGCGCGACCCGCGGCAGGGGGGCCCACTCGGCCCGGTCGCCCTGCGGGGCGCGGGCCAGCGGCGGGTCGAGGACGACCTTCCCGGCGCGGGCGAACAGCGCCCGGCCGTGCGGCTCGGAGGAGTGCCGCAGATCGTCGACGGCCTGACCGACGGCCTGGCAGGTGGCGTCGTCGGCGCCCTGCCGGGCCAGCTCGCGGGCCATCGCGGCGGCCGTGAGGTGACGCTCGTGAGGCGTGTTCTCCGTGTGGCGGGAGGTGTCGACGTACACGGAGGCCCAGGGGCCGGAATGTTCGTACAGTGGATGCAGAAACGCGAGATCCATGGCTCCCTCCCGGATGCTGCTCGGGGGTAGTGCTGGTAGTGATTTCCCGGGCGGGTACCCGAACCGTATGAACGAACACGACGAGCGGGGCACCACCATGACCGGAGTCGACCCGGGCCGGCTGGACGACCAGCAGCTGATGAGAGAGCTGGAGACGATCCACCGCACGCGCCACGACACCCTGCTGCACGGCTCGAACGACGCCCTGCGCGCCCACAACGACCGCATGGCCCAGCTGGAGGGGGAGTACCTGCGCCGCAACCCCCGCCGTTTCGTCTCCCCGGGCCGCACCCGCGAGGGGGCCAGGGAGCGGGCGGCCGGGGAGAACGGGGGCCGGGCCCGTCAGAGTCCGGCCGGGCTGCGGACCGCGGGCGCGGAGGGCACGCCGGTCGGCAAGTGGGGGCCGGGAACGGCGAACGGCCCCGGCGGGGCGTGAGCCCACCGGAGCCGTGTCTGTCGTGGCCGTGCCTGCCGGAGCCGCGTCACCGGAGCCGAGCCTGCCGAAGAAGCACCTCAGGCGACCTCGGCGGCGAACACCTTCAGGTACGCCTCGCAGAACGCCGCCAGATCGTCCGGCTTGCGGCTGGTGACGAGCTTGTTGGGGCCGTGGTCGCAGATCCTCACCTGCTCGTCGACCCAGCTGCCGCCGGCGTTGCGGATGTCGGTCCGCAGACTGGGCCACGAGGTCAGCACGCGGCCCCGTACGACGTCCGCCTCGACGAGGGTCCACGGGGCGTGGCAGATCGCGGCGACCGGACGGCCCTGCTCGAAGAAAGCCCTGACGAACGCCACCGCCCGGTCGTCGGTGCGCAGGAAGTCGGGGTTCGCGACCCCGCCCGGCAGGACCAGCCCGCCGAACGACTCCGCGGACGCCTCGCCGACGACCTCGTCCACCACGAACGTGTCGGCCTTGTCGAGATGGTTGAAGGCCTGGATCTTGCCCGAGTCGGTCGAGACCAGGACGGGCTCGTGGCCCCCGTCCACCGCCGCCTGCCAGGGCTCGGTGAGCTCGACCTGTTCGACGCCTTCCGGCGCCGTCAGAAACGCGATGCGCATGCGGGTTCAACGTCCTTTCCGTGTCATCGGCGTGTGGGAGCCTCCCCGCGGTGACGCTGACCGGGGGAGGGCCTTCGGGTTCTGCTGCGCCGGCCATGTGCTCGCCGGCCCCGGGCCGCCACGACCGGCGGCCGCGTTCCCGGCGGCCAGGCCCGGCGCTCCAGGTCCGGCGGTCCAGGTCCGGCGGTCCGGCCCTGGCGTCCGGGCCGGGCGGTCCGGGGCCGGAGCGTCAGCCGCGACTGCCGACCAGCGCTTCGGCCAGTTCCTGGACGTTGGCGTAGCGGGCCTTGTGCGGCAGCTGCCGCACCGCCTCCACGAGCGCGTCCGACGCGTTCTTGCGGCGCAGGCCCAGGGCCAGGGCGCCCGGTCCGGCGGGGAAGGAGCTGCGCCCGAGGATGCGGGCGAGTTCCAGCCGCACCGTCGCCAGCGACGTCCGGGGGTTCCCCGGCACCACCGGCCCGCCCCACACCGCGGGATCGTCCTCGGCCGACGGCTCGGGGTCGTGCCACTCCTCCGTGCGCGTGGGGTGTCCGGACCTCAGCAGGCCCTGCAGTTCGTGCTTCATCTCGTCGTCCCGGTGCACGCTCAGCCGGTCACTGCCTCGCTGCATGTCTCTCCCTCCAGATCTTCGCGGTGGCCCCCGCGTACCCGAGGAGGGCAGGCCGACACGGGATCGACGCGAGCTCTTCCGGAAGCGGCCGTGACCTGCGCGCATCGGCGGCGGGGCCGCGCCTCGTAGGCCCGTGACGGGCCTACCTGCCGTCCACGCCCGGCAGGAACTCCTGCACCTTCGCCCGGAAGCCCTGCCGCAGCACGGAGGCCCCGTCGGCGTCGCCCCTGAGGGCCGACACGGCCGCGGCCTCGATCTGCTCCCAGGTGGCGTGCGCCGGGACCGGCGGCACGGTCGGGTCGGTGAGGAACTCCACGACCGCCGGCCCGTCCGCGGCCAGGGCCGTGCGCCAGCCGGTCTCCACGTCCTCGGGCCTCTCCACGCGCACCCCGGTCAGCCCCAGCGAACGGGCGAACGCCGCGTACGGCACGTCGGGCGACCGCCGCGCGGGCAGGAAGGACGGGTCGCCTGCCGCGGCACCCGTCTCCCGGGCCTCCCGGCCGTGGTCGCGGGCCTCCCGGCACCCGTCGCGGTCGTTCCAGACCGCGACGACCAGCCGCGGGTCCTGCCACAGATGGCTGTACCCCGCCGCGCTGATCAGCTCCTCGAGCCCGTTCGTCTGCATCGCCCCCTCCCCGACGAGGGCGATCACCGGCCGGTCGGGGTGGGCGAACTTCGCTCCGATCGCGTACGGCAGCGCGCAGCCCGTCGCCGCGAGGGCGCCGGAGAGGGAGGCGCGCATGCCGGGCCGCATCGTCAGGTGGCGGGCGTACCAGCTCGTCACCGGGCCCGAGTCGCAGGTGACGATCGCGTCCGGCGGCAGCAGCGCGTCCAGGGCGTGGGCCACCAGCTCCGGGTTGATCGGATCGGCCGACAGCCGCGCCCGGCGCTCCAGCACCTCGTGCCAGCGCCGTACGTTGTCGCACACGGTTTCGGACCACTCGCGGCCGCGTTCCTCGCCTCGGATCAACGGGATCAGCCGGCGCAACGTCTCCTTCGCGTCTCCGCCGAGGGTCGCCTCGTACGGATAATGCATCCCGGCCATCCGGGGATCGATGTCGATCTGCACACCCCGCGCACGACCGGACTCCGGCAGGAACTGCGGGTACGGGAACGAGGAACCGATCGTCAGCAGGGTGTCGCAGTCCCGCATCAGCTCGTAGGACGGGCGGGTGCCCAGCGGGCCGACCGAGCCGGTGACGTACGGGAGTTCGTCGCTGAGGACGTCCTTGCCGAGCAGCGCCTTGGCCACGCCCGCGCCGAGCAGCTCGGCGATCCGCTCGACCTCGGCGCGCGCCCCGGCAGCGCCCCGACCGGCCAGGATCGCCACCTTGTCCCCGGAGTTGAGGATCTCCGCGGCCCGCTCCAGCGACTCCTGGGACGGGACCGGCGTCCAGTCGCCGCGGTCCGCGCCGGCCGGCGCCGCACCGGACTCGTGCGGGGGCGCCGTGCACGCGAGTTCCTGCACGTCCGCGGGGATGACGACGACGGCGGGGCAGCGGCGGGCGTACGCGGTGCGGATCGCCCGGTCCAGAGCTCCCGACAGCTGCTGAGGGTCCGTCACCGTCTCCACGAACTCCGAGGCGACGTCCCTGAACAGCGTCTGCTCGTCGACCTCCTGAGGGTGCGGGTCGCCGCCCGCCGCCCGGTGCACCCGGCCGACGAGCGCCAGGACCGGCACACGGTCCAGCTTCGCGTCGTACAGGCCCTCGATGAGCTGGATCGCGCCGGGACCGGAGGACGCCGCGCACACCCCGAGACCTCCGCCGAACTTGGCGTGGCCGACCGCCTGCAACGCGGACGTCTTTGCGTGCCGCGACCGCACCAGACACGGTGCGTCCTTCGCGCGTTCCCACGCGGCGAGCAGCGGGTCGATGCCGTCGCCGGGAGATCCGAAGACGTGCTCCACCCCCCACTCGCGCAGCCGTCTGAGCACGTGGTCGGCGACCTTTGCGGTCATGAACGGGACCTCCCCGGGAGGAAATGCGCGGGACATGCGGACGTGAGCCGTGCACCCGCACGAGTGACCCCGGGGGCCGCCGGAAAACCTGGGCGTACCCCGGGGTTTGGGGACGGGGACCCGGGGCAGGCGCAGCCACAGTGCTTCGGACCGGAGGCACGTCCGTGGCGGCCCCGACTTCGAGGGCCCCGGCAGGCCCGATCGGGCTGCTGCCGCACCACGGTGACCGGCCAACCCAGAGCACTTGCAAGGGAGTTGCTACATCCCATGCCGAAGCGAGCGAACGCCCAACGCCATCCGCACGACGACGCCCCCGACACCGCCGACGCATTCCGCAGGCTCGCCACCCTGCCTCCGGGACCCCAGCGCGACACACTCCGAGCCCAGATCGTCGAGGCCTGGCTGCCCATGGCGAACCGCCTCGCCGGCCGCTTCCGCAGCCGCGGCGAGAGCCTCGACGACCTGCGTCAGGTCGCCGCCCTCGGCCTGGTCAAGGCCGTCGACCGCTACGACCCGGAACTCGGCAACGCCTTCGAGAGCTACGCGGTGCCCACCGTCACCGGCGAGATCAAGCGGCACTTCCGCGACCACATGTGGACCCTGCACGTCCCGCGCCGCGTCCAGGACCTGCGCAACCGGGTGCGCTTCGCCGGACAGGAGCTCGCCCAGACCGTCTCCGGCCGGCGGCCCACCGTCGCCGAGATCGCCGAGTTCGCGCAGCTCAGCGAGGAGGACGTCCGCACCGGGCTGGAGGCGCTGGAGAGCTTCACCGCGCTGTCGCTGGACGCGGAGCAGCCCGGCAGCGAGAGCGGGTACTCGCTCACCGACACGCTGGGCGCGGCGGACCCGGCACTGGACACCGTCATCGACCGGGAGTCCGTGAGGCCGCGGCTCGCCGCGCTGCCCGAGCGGGAGCGGGCGATCTTGTACATGAGGTTCTTCGGTGACATGACGCAGAGCCGGATCGCCGAGCAGCTGGGGATCTCGCAGATGCACGTGTCCCGGCTGATCAACCGGTGCTGTGACCGGTTGCGGGAACAGATCATGAACGACGCGGCCTAGGGCCTGTCCGGCGGATCAAGTCCGCGACAGATGAGTCCGGGCAGTGATCCACCGGACGCGACCAGCAAGGGGGCGTCAGGCCATGGAGAACTTGGCGACGTACTCGTCGAAGGGCTCGATGCCGATTGCCGCACGGAGTTCGTCCATGCGCTCGGGCTCTTCACAGGGCCACGGAACCGGCGCCCCGTCCTTCACGCCGGCGATCTGAGTGCCGTAGACCTGCTTGCGTCCCTCATTGACCAGCGTGCGGTCGCGCAGAAAGGCCAGCTCGCGCGGGCTGGCCGAGCCTGCCGACACCGCCTGCTGCATCAGATGGAGGGCGCGACGCTGAACGTCGAGCTGCCGGTCGGCATGCTGAGCGATGAGCCATGCCGCGCGTGCGGCCTCCTCGCCGACCAGTTCCGCCGTCGGCCAGCCGTACTCCTCCATGATCTCGTTGAGCCGGTCACCGTGCCGAGCGGTCAGCCGCCGCCACGCCAACTGCTCGGCGGGGTCATCGCTGTTCGCGCGGACTGCGGACCCGTGATCGGCCGCAGCCATCTCAGTGAGTTCCACCGCCAGCGCGGCAACGTCGTGCGCCACTCTCAACTCCCAGGTCAGATCCGTGGTTTGTATCCGCCCGTAAGCCTAGAGGTGCAAATCGGATGTAAAGATCATTCCGGAGAACGGTGACAGGCGCCCCGCCGCACCGGGATAATGGATCTACCCCCGGAGCCAGAGCCGGATCGCTGCGACGGTCACGGTGCCCTGGAAGACGTAGACACGCTTGTCGAACCTCGTGGCAACGGCCCGGAAGTTCTTGAGGGCGTTGATCGTGCGCTCGACTTCGTTTCTGCGCTTGTAGATCGTCTTGTCGAAGCCGGCGGGCCCGTCCGCCCTTGCTGCCGCGGCGTTGCCGGTTGGCCCGCTGGTGAGGAATAGGCCTTGTCGCCGCCGAGGTGGTCCGGCCGGGTGCGGGGGCGCCCGCCGCCGGGCCGGCCGACACGGATTCGTTCCATGACGGGGATGAGCTGCGGGGCGTCGCCCCACCGGCCCGGGGTGATCAGCAGGGCCAGGGGGCGGCGCCCGCCTTCTCCGGCCAGGTGAATCTTGCAGGTGAGGCCGCCCCGGGAGCGTCCGAGCTCCTCATCGAGGCGGTGCTGCCGGGGCGTGCGTCTTTTCCCGGCACTCGCGGTGGTTTCTTGCTTGCTCCGGCGGCGCTGGTGGGCCCGGCAAGTGGTGGAGTCCACGCTCACCATGGACCAGTCGATGCGGCCCTGGGCATCCGCGTCGACCAGGACGGCCGCGTAGACCTTGTCCCACGTGCCATCCGCCGACCAGTGCCTGTGCCTCTCATACACGGTCTTCCACTTGTCGAACCGCACAGGCAGATCCCGCCACGGCACCCCAGTGCGGTTCCGGTACAGAATCCCGTTAAAGATCCTGCGGTGGCCGGCCCAACGCCCACCGCGCTGCCCTGACATGGGCAGATGCGGCTTCAGCCGGGCCCATTCCTCGTTCGTGAGATCTCCCCGCCTCATGAGCATGCCAACGTGCCGGAGCGCGAGAAGTCACTTGATCCGCCGGACAGACCCCAGGGCGCCGCCGCGCGGCACGGGAGCGGCGGTGCCCCGTGCGCCACCCGCACGTCACCCGCATGGGGGCGCCCGTCCCGCCAATGGCGTCCGGCCGCGCGCGGCCCGCGCCCCCTGGGG
The DNA here is from genome assembly GCF_055606485.1 of Streptomyces sp. NPDC037083. Lineage (NCBI taxonomy): Bacteria > Bacillati > Actinomycetota > Actinomycetes > Kitasatosporales > Streptomycetaceae > Streptomyces > Streptomyces sp. NPDC037083. The sequence goes on from NZ_JBVJSQ010000004.1 coordinate 365,314, forward strand.
CTGTGATGGCTGTGGGGCAGCAACGCCCCGCCCCGCAGCCACCGGCCGAAGGAGCCGTCCCATGGGTCGCACCGCCCATTTCCTCTCCGCCCTCGCCGTGGCCGGTGCCGTCCTGGTCGCCGTCGGTCCGGCCGCGTCCGCGGACCCGGCGGCGGAGGTCAGCCCGGGCAGCGTCGCCCCCGGCGGCAGCGTCACGGTGTCCGTCGCCTGCGGTCCCCTCGCCGACGCCGCGCCCGAGAGCCTCGACGCCACCTCGCAGGCCTTCGCCGAGGGCACCGTCAAGCTGAGCAGGGTTCCCGGCGACGACGCCCAGGCCGAGGCCGCCTACCAGGGCACCGCCCACATCGCGCCCGCCGCCGACCTGGAGGTGAGCCCGGACGCGGTCGGGGCGGACGCCGCCTGGACCGTCGACGGCACCTGCCCGGCCCCGGCCGGCGGGCAGGGCAAGCCCTGGAGCGCCACCCTGGAGGTCGCGCGCGGCCAGGCGCCGCCGTGCGCGCCCGTGACCCCGGGCGCGTCCTGCGCCACCGGCCGGCCCTGTCCGCCGGCCCCGGGCGCCGCCCAGCCGCACGCCGACGCCTGCCCCACGGCGCCGCCGTGCGATCGGCCCGAGCCCCAACCCCGCGGCGCCGCGTCCCCGGCCGCCTCCTGCCCACCGGCGACCGTCGAACACGGCGTCCGGGCAGGTGAGGGCGGCGCCTTCACCGACTCCGTGCCCGCGCTGGCCGCCGGCGGGCTGCTGATCGCCGGGGCGTTCGGCGCCGCCGTGCACCGGCTGCGCCGTCGCGAACGGCGCGGGTGACGCCCGAACCGGTCCCAGGGTCCGCACCGGCCCGCACCGGCCAGCGCTGTGACCGGCGCAACGCGAGCGGGCGGTCATGGAGCCCGGCACTCCTGGGTACTCGGGGCCCACCAGCACGGCCCGCCTCGTACGAGGGCCCGGTCGCGCAGGAGCGCCGAGCCCCGCACGGGACGTCACGCACCACACGCCCCGCGACGCCGTCCCCGCGGCCGGGGACGGCAGCGCACCAGGGACGGCACCGGGGACGGACAGCGCGGAGGACGGGATGCGGCGGACGGAACCTGAGGACCACCGGCCGGCCCAGGGCGACGGGCCCGCCCGGGAGCCCGGGTCCGTCCAGGGTCACGGGCCTGCCCGGGACTCCGGGCCTGCCCAGGGTCACGGGTCCGCACAGGACTCCGGGTCCGCCCAGGGGCACGGATCCGCACAGGACTCCGGGTCCGCCCAGGGGCACGGATCCGCACAGGACTCCGGGTCCGCCCAGGGGCACGGATCCGCACAGGACTCCAGGCCCGCCCAGAACCACGGGCCCGCCCCGGACCGCGCGCACGCCCCGGACCGCGCGCACGGCCCGGACCCTGCGCCCGTTCCCGATCACGGCCCCGTCCGCTACGGTCCGCCGCTCCCCCCGGACGCACTGCCGGTGCTGCCCGAACTCGCCTCGGTCCTCGCCGAGGCCGCCGGCCGCGCCCATGGCGAGCCGGTCGGCGGCGGTCCCGCCCTTCTCGACGCCGCACGCGGCTACTGGTCCCGGCGCGGCGCCCCCGCCGAGGCGGGCCGGTGCGTGGCCGGCCCCGGCGCCCCCGCCCTGCTGCTCGCGCTGACCGCCGCCCTCGGCGGCGACGTCCTGGTGCCCCGGCCCTGCGCGGCCTGGTGGGCGCCGTACGCGCGCCTGCTGGGAAGACCCGTGTTCCATGTGGCGACGCCCGCCGAGTGCGGCGGCGTTCCCGACCCCTACGCCCTCCTGGAGACCGTGCGTCGGGTGCGCGCCGAGGGCGGGGACCCGCGGCTGCTGGTGCTGTCCGTCGCCGACGACCCCACCGCCACCGTCGCTCCGCCCGAGGTGCTGCACGAGGCGGTGGAGGCCGCCGCGGGCGAGGGCCTGCACATGGTCAGCGACGAGACCTGGCGCGACACGCTGCACACCCCGCAGGAGACGGTGCTGGTCAGCCCCGCCGAGATGCTGCCCGAGCAGGTCACCGTCGTCAGCGACCTCGCCGGCGCCCTGCTGCCCGCCGGCTGGCCGGCGGCGATCGCCCGGCTGCCCGCCTCCGCCGTCGGCGACGGACTGCACGCGCGCGTGCTCGACGTGCTCACCGCCCTCGACGCCCGGGTGGCCGCCCCCGTGGCCGCCGCGGCCGCCTACGCACTGGGCGAGCCGGAGCCGGTCACCGCGCGCGTGGCCGCCGCCGTGCGTCTGCACGCGTGCGTGGCGGACGCCCTGCACGCCGCGGTGGTCGCCGCCGGCGGCCTGGCCCTGCCGCCCAGGGCCGGCCGCCACCTGTACGCCGACCTGAGCCCGCTGCGCGAGGCGCTGGCCGTGCACGGCGTCGGCGACGCCCAGGAACTGGAGGACTTCCTCTCCGCCCGGCTCGGCATGCCCGCGCCGGGCGGTCACCGCTTCGGGGACGATCTCGGGGCACTGCGCGTGCGGCTGTCCACCGGCATGCTGCTGGACGGCACGGACGCGCAGGCCGCGGAATGCCTCACCTCACCCACACCGTTGGAACTGCCGCACGTGCAACGCGCGTTGATGCTCTTGAGGTCCGTCTTCGACGATCTCCGTGACGACGCTCAGCGATGGGAGCCTCCTCGATGACGCAGCAGTCCGAGACCGCAGCCGGCACGGTCGCCGCCCGGGACGACCACGCCCCGATCCCCTCGTCCCCGCTCGCGCCGCCGCCGGCCGCGCCCCGACCGCCGGGGGAGCGGCGGGCATGGCCGCGCAGCTTCCACGACCGGCTCACCTCGCCGCTGCCCGGCCTCAAGGCCATCGCCCGGTTCGCCCGCGAGGGCGCGGTGCGGCCCGGCAAGGAAGGCCTCGCCGACCTCCCCCGACTGCCCGTCGCGCCCGCCCCGGTGCCCCGCGTGGACGCCCGCACGGTCGCCGTCACCTGGGCCGGACACGCCAGTTGGGTGGTGAGCATCGGTGGCCTGACCGTCCTGACCGACCCGGTCTGGTCCCGCCGCATCCTCGGCACCCCGGCCCGCATCACCCCCGTGGGCGTCCCCTGGGAGGAACTGCCCCGCGTGGACGCCGTCGTCATCAGCCACAACCACTACGACCACCTGGACGCGCCCACGCTGCGCCGACTCCCGCGCGACACGCCCGTGTTCGTGCCGGCCGGGCTCGGCCGCTGGTTCCTGCGCCGCCGGTTCACCCGCGTCACCGAGCTGGACTGGTGGGAGGCGGCCGAACTGTCCGGCGTGCGCTTCGACTTCGTGCCCGCGCACCACTGGTCCAAGCGCAGTCTCGTCGACACCTGTCGCACCCTGTGGGGCGGCTGGGTGCTCACCGACCCCGCCGGACAGCGTGTCTATTTCGCCGGCGACACCGGCTACGGCCACTGGTTCTCCCGCATCGGACAGCGGTATCAGGGCATCGACCTGGCTTTGCTGCCCATCGGCGCCTACGACCCCCGCTGGTGGCTCAGCGACGTCCACTGCGACCCGGAGGAGGCGGTCCGCGCCGCCCTCGACCTCGGCGCCCGGCGCATGGCGCCCATGCACTGGGGCACGTTCGTGCTGTCCGCGGAGCCCGTTCTCGAACCCCTCACACGCGTGCGCGCGGCCTGGGAGAAGGCAGGCCTGCAACGGGACGACCTGTGGGACCTCCCGATCGGAGGCTCCCGGATACTGGAGTGAACCCCACCCCCAGGGGACCGGCGGGGCAGGCCGCCACGGGGGCCCACGCGCCGCACCGAGGGCCCGGCTTGCGCGTCGGCCGGGGGCGGGGCGCTCCGTTCGCACGGTGGTTTTGCTCGTGCACTCAGGCGGTCCGGGTTCCCCTGAGCCGGCGCCACAGGCTCGGGGCCGCCCCGACCAGCACGGTCAGCGCGATCGCGGCGACCACGCCCTCCCAGGGCTCCGGGAACAGCGAGCCGCCCAGGATCCCGATCAGTTGATAGGTCACCGCCCACGCCAGACAGGCCGGGAGGTTCCCCCGCGCGAAGCGGCGCAGCGGCCACTTCGCCATCAGACAGGCCAGCATCACCGGTATCCGTCCGGCCGGCACCAGGCGGGACAGCACCAGGACGGCCACGTTGTGCTCGGCGAGCTTCTCCTGGGCCTGCGCCAGCCGTTCCTCGGGCGCCCGCGAGCGGATCGCCTCCAGCCAGCGCGAGCCGTTCTTCGACCGCATCCCGCGCCGTCCCAGCCAGTACAGCGCCGCGTCCCCGCAGAACGCGGCCAGCGACGCCGTCACGAACACCAGAGCCAGTGAGAACGGCGCCTTCTGGTGGAACGCCACCACGGCCGCCGTGCTCACCAGCGCCCCCGTGGGCACCACCGGCACCAGCGCCCCGATGAGCACCAGCAGGAACAGCGACGGGTAGCCGAGCGCCTGTTGCGTTGCCTCGGTCGGTATGACCGTGGCGGCCGCGCCCGTCGGAAGGATCACCGCGCGGCCTCGAGACGCACGCTCTCCCCGTGCGCGAGCCGGTGCACCGCGACCCCCGGCGCACGCTCCGCCGCGAGGCGCACGAACTCCTCGCCGGGAGCATGGAATTCATGGGGGCGCACGGCGTCCAGACCGATCGGCCAGTACGTCCCGTAGTGCACCGGCACGGCGCTGCGCGGCGCCAGCCGGAGCAGGGCCTCGGCCGCGCGCCCCGCGTCCAGGTGCCCGTCACCGAGATGCGGACCCCAGCCGCCCACGGGCAGCAACGCCACGTCGACCGGCCCGACCTCCTCGGCCATGTCCTCGAACAGGCCGGTGTCCCCGGCGAAGTACGTCCTGGCCTCGCCCTCGACGACGTACCCGAGCGCGGGGCAGCGGTGCCGGCCGACCGGCAGCCGCCGCCCGTCGTGGCGCGCGGGCACGGCCCGTATCCGCAGGTCGCCGACGGTCGTCTCGTCCCCCGGCGCCATCTCGGTCAGCCGCAGGTGGCGCAGGCGGCGAATCCCCGGCACGGCGCGCGGAGCGCCCCGGGGCACCAGCAGGCGCGTGCCCGGCGCGAGGCGCGCCAGCGAGGGCACGTGCAGATGGTCGGCGTGCAGGTGGGAGACCAGTGCCACGTCCGCCTGCCAGGCATCGGACGGCGGCAGGGCCCCCCGGCGGCGGCGCAGGTGGGCGAGGCGGCGGGCGAACAGGGGGTCGGTGAGCGCACGCACGTCCGAATCCTCGACCATGCAGGTCGCGTGACCCCACCACGTGATCTCCACCGGCACCCCTTTGCCTCCTTCGCGCGACTCCCCCGAAGCCTACGGGCAGGAGTAGGGTCGGCGGCGAAACCCGGAGGTGAGGGGGACGCCATGGGACCGGTGCGGGCCATGCGGGTCACGGCGATCGCGAGTCTGACGCCGCTCGAGGAACTGGACGACGATCCCTTCCTGGTGGACTCCCGCAGTCAGCACGCGATGTGCGCCCGGTGGGCCGCGGAGCGCGGCTACGTCGTCAGCCGCGAGCTGCTGGTGCGCGGACTGCGCGCCGACCACTGTGTGCTGTGGGACGGGGTGCGTCCCGGGGCCGACCTGTTCGTCGCGCCGAGCCGACGGGTGCTGGAGAGCGCGCTGTCGTCGGTCGAGGAGTTCTCCGAGGAGTGCGCGCGGCGCGGGGTGCGGGTGGAGACGGTCGGCAGCGCCGAGCCCGCCTATGACGCGCAGATGAAGGCCCGGGTGCACCGCAGGCTGTCGATGCCGACGGCCGGCTACGACGGGCGGTAGTCACGGGGTGCCCGACACCGCGATATGACAGGGTGGAGACGGCCCCACGGGCGTCGGGGCCGGAACGCGAGGTGTACGGGGCGTGCGTGGGGTGCGGTGGCGGCGGACCGTCAGTCAGGCCGGGCGGAGCGTCGCGGTGTGGGGCGTCTCGACGCTCACCATGTTGGTGCTCGCCGGGATCCTGCCGGACTTCCGGCTGCAGTCCCCCGACGGCGACAGCGCCACCACCATCGCCAGGACGGCGGCGGTCGGCGCCGGGGTGTTCGGTGTGCTGTCGGCCCTGCTCTGGCCGCTGCTGGTCCGCCTCCTGCTGCTCGTGCCGGCGCTGGTCCTCGGCCTGCTGGTGTTCTTCCTCAACGGCTCGCTGCTGCTGCTCGCGCTGCGGCTGAACCCGTCCGGGCAGAGCGAGGCGGCGCCCGAGACCGCCGTCATCGTCGCCGCCGTGATGTCCGCCGTCGCCTCCGCGACCGGCGGCGCCCTGGCCGTCCGCGACGACGACGCCTACCGCCGTCGCCTCTACCGGCTGGCCGACCGCCGGCGCAGGGGCGGCCCCGCCTGCCCCGCGACGCCCGGCACCGTCTTCCTCCAGTTCGACGGCGTCGGCCACGACGTCCTGGAGGCTGCCGTGCGCGACGGGCTGATGCCGACCGTCGCCAGGTGGCTGGGCAGATCGTCGCAGCAGGACCGCGCCCGGGGCGCCGGCCACCGCCCCACCCACCGCCTCACCCCGTGGCGCACCGACTGGTCCAGCCAGACGGGCGCCAGCCAGCTCGGCATCCTGCACGGCAGCAACCACGACGTGCCCGCCTTCCGCTGGTACGAGAAGGACAGCGGGGAGGTGATGGTCTGCAACCGACCCACCAGCGCCGCCGAACTCCAGCGCCGAGCCGTCGAACGCACCGGTGACGGCGGGCTGCTGGCCGCGGACGGCGCCAGCCGCGGCAACCTCTTCGGCGGCGGCGCCGACGAACAGGCGCTCGTGCTGTCCATCGCCACCCGCCGGCGCAGCCGGGAGACCCGGTCCAGGGCCGGCTACTTCGCCTACTTCTCCGACCCGGCCAACGCGGTGCGCACGGCGCTCTCATTCGTCGCCGAGGTGGTCCGCGAGACGGCCCAGTCCACCCGCGCCCGTCTGCGCAGGGAGCGCCCGCGCGTGGGACGCGGCGGCCTCTACCCCTTCGTCCGCGCCTTCGCGACCGTCGTCGAACACGACGTGGTGGTGGCCGCCGTGTCGGGCGACATGCTCGCCGGCCGCACCGCCGTCTACGCCGACCTGGTGGCCTACGACGAGGTCGCGCACCACTCCGGGCCGCTCGGGCGGGACACCGAGCAGGTACTCGGCCGGCTCGACCGGGCGCTCGCGCTGATCGAGAACGTCGCCGAACACGCCCCCCGCCCCTACCGGATCGTCGTCCTGTCCGACCACGGCCAGAGCCCCGGCGAAACGTTCCGTTCCCGCTACGGCCTCACCCTCGGCGACCTGGTGCGGGCCGGCTGCGGCCTGCCCGTGCCGCGCCGGGCCGAGCGCACCCACAGCGGCGCCGAGGCCCGCGCGGCCGTCCGCGCGGCGCTGCGCCGGCCCGTCGAGGAGGGCGGCGGACGCCACCGCCCGGCCGGGCGCCGCACGGAGCCGGTCGTGCTGGCCTCGGGCAACCTCGGACTGATCTCCTTCCCGGACGTGCCGCACCGGATGAGCAAGGAGGAGATCGACGCCCGCCACCCCGCGCTGCTGTCCACGCTCGCCAACCACCCGGGCATCGGCTTCCTCCTGGTGCGCAGCGAGGAACACGGCGGCGTCGTCCTCGGCGCGTACGGCGCGGAGATACCCCTCGACCGACTCGACGAGGATCCGGGCCCGTTGGCCGTCTTCGGACCGGGCGCGGCCGACGCCGTGCGCCGCACCCACTCCTTCCCGCACACCGCCGACATCATGGTCAACTCCTTCCACGACCCGGCCGACGGCGAGGTCCTCGCCTTCGAGGAGCAGATCGGCTCCCACGGCGGCCTCGGCGGGGCCCAGGCCAGGCCGTTCCTGCTGTCCCCGCTCGCCCTGTCCGCGCCGTCCGAGGACGGCGCCGAGCCGGTCGGAGCGGAGCAGGTCCATCGCGTCCTGCGGCGCTGGCTGCGCGAGTCGAACGGGCCCCAGGTGCCGCTGGACACGGCGCCGGAGGAGCACGTCGCCTGAAATTCGGCTGCGCCGGCGGGTCCGTACCCACACACTGTCCGTACCGATCCGCGCACGCGCGCGCCGTTCTCCGCATCCCCGAGGAGCCCCTGCCTTGCAGGCAGCCGTCACCGTCACGCCCTCCCGCATACCCGAACTGCTCCTCGGCCTCGCCACCGTGCGGCCGGTGTTCCTCTGGGGCGCCCCCGGCATCGGAAAGTCCTCCCTGGTGCGGGAGTTCGCCGAATCCCTCGGGCTGGAGTGCGTGAGCCTGCTCGGTACGCAGCTCGCCCCCGAGGACCTGATCGGCGTGCCCCAGATCCGCGACGGCCGGTCGGTGTTCTGCCCGCCGGAGTCCATCGCCCGTGACGAGCCCTACTGCCTGTTCCTCGACGAGCTCAACGCGGCCACGCCGGACGTGCAGAAGGCGTTCTACTCGCTGATCCTCGACCGCCGGATCGGCGACTACGAACTGCCCAAGGGGTCGATCGTCATCGGCGCGGGCAACCGGGCCACCGACAACGCGCTCGCCCGTCCCATCGCCTCCGCGCTCGTCAACCGTCTCACCCACGTGCACCTGGAGGCGTCCGCGAAGGACTGGCTGCGGTGGGCCGCGGGCAACGGCATCCACCCCTGGGTCCTGGACCACCTCACGGACCGGCCCGACCACCTGTGGTCCAAGCCGCCGAAGACCGAGGAACCGTTCTCCACCCCCCGCTCCTGGCACATGCTCTCCGACGCCCTGCACTCCTTTGGACGCGACCTCGACGACGACACCCTGAAGGTCCTCGCGCACGGCACGCTGACGCCCGCCCACGCCACGGCCTTCTGCGGCTACGTCAAGATCGTCCGCAGCCGGTACGGCATCGAGGCCATCCTCAAGGGCGAGGCCTCCTGGCCGCACCGCGTCGAGGACCGCGACCTGCTCTACTACCTCGCCGACTCGTTCCGCGGCCGGCTCGTCAAGGAGCTCCCCGCGGACAAGGAGCGCATGTCGGCGAACGGCCGGCAGACCGCCTACCGCGCCAAGTCGCTGCTCGTGCAGCTCGCCGAGATCTCCGTCGAGGTCGCCCAGACCGTCATCGCCTCCGACGCCGACGGCAACCCGGTGCTGCCCGCCTGGTTCCTCGTCGAGGCGGCCCGGGACATGCCCCGCCTGGTGGAGGCGCGGCGGTGAACCGCGACGCCCGCGAGAAGAAGAAGCGGGACGCCGCCAAGGAGGCGTTCGAGTCCGGGCTCGCGCTGCTGCGCATGAACCCGGCCCTGGCCGCCCTCGAGTTCGACACCTGCCGCCGCGAGGAGTGCACCATGGCTCCCCGCGACGGACTCGTCCGCGCCGACTCCAACGGCACCCTGCACGTCCACCCCACCCGGATCGCCGACCCCGGCCACTGGGCCTGGTCGCTCGCCCACGCCGCGCTCCACCTCGGCTTCGGGCACCTCCCGGCGTCCAGGGACGAACGCGCCCAGCCCGACCGGTACGAGCTCGCCGCCCGCTGCACGGTCGTCAACCGCTTTCTGCTGACGTTCCACGTCGGCGACGCCCCGGACGACCTTCCGCCGTCCTACCCCGGCGGCGACGAGGAGCAGCTCGCCGCCCGCTGGCGGCGCACCGGACTCCCGGCCGCGTACGAGCACTGCGGCACTGCGGGGACGGCGGCGGACCAGGTGCTCGTGCGATGGACCTCGTACGGGCGCCACATGCCGGACTGGCAGACGGCGTTCGCCGCGGCCCTGACCCGGACCGTGTCCGCCGCGATGGACATGGCGGGCGGCCGGCGCGACTCCCTCGACGGAGCGGCGCCCGACCGGCGCCCCTGGGAGCGCGCCCTGGGCTGGTTCGTCTCCTCCTACCCGCTGCTCGGCGGCCTCGCGGCCGGCATCAGGCTCGTCGCCGACGCAGAACTCGCCCGCGCGCACGGCATCCGGATCGCCGCGGTGAACGCCGAGGCCGGCGAGATCTACGTCAACCCGCTGCGCACCTTCGACGACGAGGAGTGGCGGTTCGTCCTCGCCCACGAGATGCTGCACGCCGCCCTGCGCCACGGCGACCGCTGCGGCGGCCGCGACCCCTACCTGTTCAACGTCGCCTGCGACTACGTCGTCAACGGCTGGCTGCGCGAGATGCAGGTCGGCGTCATGCCCGAAGGGCTGCTGTACGACGCCGAGTTGACCGGTCTGTCCGCCGAGGAGGTCTACGACCGCATCGCCGTCGACCTGCGGCGGATGCGGCGCCTGGCCACCCTGCGCGGCAAGGGCCTCGGCGACATTCTCGGGGCCCCGCTGGGTACGCCACGCGACTACGTCGACCTCGACGACTTCTACCGCAGGGGCCTCGCCCAGGGGTTCGACCTGCACCAGCGGCAGGAACGCGGCTTCCTGCCCGGCGGGTTGGTGGAGGAGATCCGCGCCCTGAGCCATCCTCCGCTGCCCTGGGACGCGCAACTGGCCCGCTGGTTCGACGAGTTCGTGCCGCGCCCCGAGCCGCTGCGGACGTACGCCCGCCCCGCGCGCCGCCAGGCCTCCACCCCCGACATCCCGCGCGCCGGCCGCTGGTTCCCGCCCGAGGAGATCGCCCGGTGCACCTTCGGCGTCGTCCTGGACACCTCCGGCTCGATGGACCGCACCCTGCTCGGCAAGGCGCTCGGCGCCATCGCGTCCTACGCGCAGGCCCGCGACGTGCCGGCGGCCCGGGTCGTGTTCTGCGACGCGGCCCCGCACGACGCCGGCTACCTGCCGGTCGCCGACATCGCCGGCCGGGTCCGGGTGCACGGACGCGGCGGCACCGTCCTGCAGCCCGGGATCGACCTGCTGCACCGCGCCGACGACTTCCCGCCCGGCGCGCCGCTCCTCGTCATCACCGACGGCTGGTGCGACGTCCTGCGGGTCCGGCGCGAGCACGCCTATCTGATCCCGCAGGGCAGCCGGTTGCCGTTCACGGCTCGGGGGCCGGTGTTCCGGGTGCGGTGAGCGAGAGTGTGATCGGATGGGGGTACGGAAACCCGTCCCCCGACGGGAAACCCACGCGAAAGGAAGAACCGTGGCCACCACGCGCTCCGCACACACCGTCTGGGAAGGCAACCTGATCGAGGGCAACGGGGTCGTGACCTTCGACTCCTCCGGCGCCATCGACCAGCAGCCCGTGACGTGGGCCGCCCGCACCCAGGAGGCGAACGGCAAGACCAGCCCCGAGGAGCTGATCGCGGCCGCCCACTCCAGCTGCTTCTCCATGGCCTTCTCGCACGCCCTCGCCGGCGCCGGCACGCCGCCCACCAAGCTGGTCACGTCGGCGGACGTCACGTTCCAGCCGGGTGAGGGCATCACGGGCATCCACCTGACCGTCGAGGGCACGGTCCCCGGCCTCGACGAGGACGGCTTCGTCGCCGCCGCCGAGCAGGCCAAGATCAACTGCCCGGTCAGCCAGGCCCTCAAGGCCGTCCCGATCACCCTGTCCGCCAAGCTCGCCTGAGCCGCCGCGCCCGCCGTCCGCCGTGCGCGCCGACCGCCGGCCGTGCCGAGGCCCGGGCCTCGCCACGGCCGCCGTGGGTACGGCGCGTGCGGCGCGGCGGCGCACGGGGCGGCGCGGGGCCCCTCGGCCTGAGGAGGGACGTCGCCCCGGCCTGCGCCGCCCGGACGGTTCGAGACGGCAGTGCCCCGGGTACAACGGTGTCCGCCGGGGCGAAGGACGACGGGAGGAGGACGACGGTGCCGGGAATCGCCGACGAGGTGACGGCGCTCGACCCCGTCGTACGTGAACGCGGCAGCGCCCCGGCTCCCCTCGGGCGAGTGCCGCGCCGGTCCCGGTCGAGCACCGGGGCCACGCCCCGCACACCCGGTGCCGCCCGCCTTCCCGGGAATTCCCCCACCGTCCCCGGCGCCGCCCGCACTCCCGTGCCCGCGCCCCGCCCGTCGTCCGGGAGCTGAGCGCGGTGTCGCCCCGCCCCGCCGTGTCCGCGCACCGAGGCGGCTCCGAGCGCTGTCGCGCCGCCACTGTGGAGGCCTACGAGGACGCCCTCGCCTCAGGAGCGGAGTACGTCGAGTTCGACGTCCGCCGGACCGCGGACGGCGTCCTCGTCGTCCATCACGATGCCCGGGCCGCTCACGGCGGACCGCCGCTCGCCGCGATCACGTACGCCGAGCTGTGCGCACGCGCCGGGTACGCCGTCCCCGTCGTCGAGGACGTGATGGCGCTGGTCGCCGGCAGGCTCGTGGGGCACCTGGACCTCAAGGAGACCGGCTACGAGCACGAGCTGATCGACCGGGCGGTGGCCCTGCTCGGCCGGGACGGGTTCGTCGCCACGACCCTGGAGGACGCCTCCGTCGCGGCGATCACCCGGACCTTCCCCGGCGTGCTCACGGCCCTGTCACTGGGCCGCGACCGCAAGGAGGTGGGCGCGGCACGGCTGGCGGTCACCCGGGCGAGCGAGCTGTTCCCGATGCGCCGGCTGCGAGCCTGCGGGGCGCACGGGGTGGCCGCGCACCGGTCGCTGGCCCGCGCCACCGTGCTGCGCCGGGCGATCGAGCAGCGGATGTTCACCATGGTCTGGACGGTCAACGACGACTCCGGCCTGCGGGATTTCCTGGCCGATCCGCGGGTGGACGTCCTGGTCACCGACCGGCCGCGGCGGGCCGTGGAGCTGCGTGGCGAGCCGCATCGAACGGCCGCGGCGGGGCACCTGTCCCATTGACAGCCGCTGCTTCGGGTTCTGTGCTGGAGGTGCGGGTGCTTCCCGCTGCTTCGGCGAGAGCCCTGGGCGGAAGGGGACAGCGATGGGACGTCCGGTCGGAATCGATCTCGGGACCACGAACTCGGTGGTGGCGGTGCTGGAGGGCGGCGAGCCCACCGTCATCGCCAACGCGGAGGGCGCGCGGACCACGCCGTCGGTGGTGGCCTTCGCCAAGAACGGAGAGGTGCTCGTCGGGGAGATCGCCAAGCGGCAGGCGGTCACGAACGTCGACCGCACCGCCCGCTCGGTGAAGCGCTACATGGGCGACGCGCACTGGCGCTTCCCGGAGCAGGAGAACGCCGACGCCATCGACGGCACCCGGTACCGCGCCCAGGAGCTGTCCGCGCGCGTCCTGCAGAAGCTGAAGCGGGACGCCGAGGCCTACCTCGGCGAGGACGTCACCGACGCGGTGATCACCGTCCCCGCCTACTTCGACGACGCCCAGCGGCAGGCCACCAAGGAGGCCGGGGAGATCGCGGGCCTGAAAGTGCTGCGGATCATCAACGAGCCGACCGCCGCCGCCCTCGCCTACGGCCTCGACCGCGGTGAGGAGCAGACGGTCCTGGTCTTCGACCTCGGCGGCGGCACCTTCGACGTGTCGCTGCTGGAGATCGGCGACGGCGTCATCGAGGTCAAGGCCACCAACGGCGACACGCACCTGGGCGGCGACGACTGGGACCAGCGGGTCGTCGAGTACCTCGTGAAGAAGTTCAAGGGCCAGTACGGCGTCGACCTCGGCAACGACAAGATGGCGCTGCAACGGCTGCGCGAGGCCGCCGAGAAGGCGAAGATCGAGCTGTCGTCCTCCTCCGAGACGAGCATCAACCTCCCCTACGTCACCGCCTCCGCCGAGGGGCCGCTCCACCTCGACGAGAAGCTGACCCGCACTCAGTTCCAGGAGCTCACCGCCGACTTGCTGGACCGGTGCAGGACTCCCTTCGACCAGGCGGTCAAGGACGCGAAGGTGAAGCTGTCCGCCATCGACCACGTCATCCTCGTCGGCGGCTCGACCCGGATGCCCGCGGTGACCGAGCTGGTGCGGGAGCTGACCGGCAAGGACCCCCACAAGGGCGTGAACCCCGACGAGGTCGTGGCCGTCGGCGCGGCACTCCAGGCCGGAGTGATCCGGGGTGACGTCAAGGACGTCCTGCTGCTCGACGTCACCCCGCTGTCCCTGGGCATCGAGACCAAGGGCGGCATCATGACCAAGCTCATCGAGCGCAACACCACGATCCCCACCCGGCGTTCGGAGATCTTCACCACGGCCGCCGACAACCAGCCCTCGGTCGGCATCCAGGTCTACCAGGGCGAACGAGAGATCGCCGCGTACAACAAGAAGCTCGGTGTCTTCGATCTCACGGGGCTTCCGCCGGCCCCGCGCGGGGTCCCGCAGATCGAGGTGGCCTTCGACATCGACGCCAACGGGATCATGCACGTCTCGGCGAAGGACCTGGCGACCGGGCGCGAGCAGAAGATGACCGTGACCGGGGGCTCGGCGCTGCCCAAGGACGACATCGACCGCATGATGCGGGACGCCGAGCAGTACGCGGAGGAGGACCACCGGCGCAGGGAGGCGGCCGAGACCCGCAACCAGGCTGAGCAACTCGTCTACCAGACCGAGAAGTTCGTCCGGGACAACGAGGAGCGGGTGCCGGCGGAGACCCGTGCGGAGGTGGGGTCGGCGGTCGCGGAGCTCAAGGCCCTGCTGGAGCAGGACGCCGACACGGGCGCGCTGCGCGAGGGCGTGGAGAAGCTCGCCTCGGTCAGCCAGCAGATGGGCCAGGCCATGTACGCCCAGGCCCAGCAGCCGCCGACCGGGCCGGCCGCCGGGGAGCACACCTCGTCGGACAGCTCTGCCGACGCCTCGGGGCGGGACGACGAGCAGGTCGTCGACGCGGAGATCGTCGACGACGACGAACGGGACGCGAAGGGCGGAGCGGCCTGAGCCCGGCCGCGGCGCATCCGGTCCGCGGCGGATCCGGTCCGCGGCGGATCGGACGGGTCGGACCAGGCCGGTCGGACGGGGTCGGTCGGACGGGGTCGGTCGGATCGGCCGGGGGGCTCGGGCTCGGGCGGGGGCGCGGTGGAGGCGGGGTCGCCGAGGTCGCGGAAGGGGGCGGGGCGCCGGAGGGGGGCGGGTTCAAACCAGGCCGGTCAGGCCCCTGATCGCGTCCTGGGCCCACTCCTGCGCCCCCACCGCCGTTCCGGCGGCGATGCCGGTGGCCACCGGGGCCAGGGCTCCCCTGAGCCCGTTCAGGGCACGGCGCAGCCTGCCCGGCTCGGGGTCCCGCGGCCCGGTGATCTCCGTCAGCACGTCACGGGCGGCTGCCTCGGCGTCCTCGCGCTCGCGATCGGCGAGACCGGCCCCGGGCAGCTGCCGCAGCAGGTCGCCCACCAGCGTCGCGAGCGCTTCGTAGCCCGGCGCGACGGTGTTGTTGAGCTGCTGGTTCTGGGTGACGTTCTCGTTGTTCCAGGCGAACTGGGAGCCCGACACGGAGTGGTTGAACACCGGACCGTCGTAGTTGTTCACCTGCTGGGGGTCGTTCATCGACCGACTCCGTCCTCGTCGCTGTGGTGGGTCTGCTGCTGGACGACGTTGCTGTTGTTCCAGGCCAGTTGGGCATGGTGGACCGCGTCGTGGAAGACCGGCCCGTAGAAGTTGTTGACGACGGACGTCGGCTGCGGGGCCGGTTCGGCGATCCGCACGACGGGCAGGGACGTGCGCAGCGAGGCCAGGTCGACCCGGCCGTTGTGCTGCACGGCCGTGGCCCCCGTCCCCGTCACCGAGCACTCCACCAGCCGGCCGCCGCCCGAGCCGTCGAAGCGCATGCCCGTGGCCCCGCAGTCGTCGAAGCGGCTGTGCGCGACGTCGAGGAACGCCGAGCCCGTCACGCACACGCCGAACGACTGGGCGCCGGTGACCGTGAGGTGTGCGAGCACGAGTCGCGACGTGCCGTGCGCGAGGGCCCCGCCGGTGCTCACCGCCGAGACCTCGCAGTCGCGCACATGCAGCTGGGCCTCCTCGCCGGCGCTGAAGCCCAGCAGCCCGCGCTCCGCGGAAACCCCTTTCAGCGTCGCCCGGGACTGTCCGACGGCGGCCACGGCGGCCATGTCGAAGTCGACGATCCGGGCGTCGGTGAGCTCGGCCGTCGTGCCGCCGTTGCCCCGGGTCTCCAGGCCGAACGGACAGCGCTCGACGCGGACCTGCTCGAAGACGGCCTTGCTCTCGTCCCAGACCCGCAGTGCGACGCCGGTGAGGTCGACGACGTCGGCGCGGACGAAGCGGCCCCGGGCCTTGTCGGTGACGGCGATGCCGACGTTGCCGCCCGATACGCGGCAGCCGTTCACGAGCGGGGCGCCGCCGCGCGTCGACAGCACCCCGATGTTCCCGGCGCCGTGGATCTCGCAGTCCTCGAACGTGCCCCGGCCCGAGTCCTGGACGTGGATGCCGGTGTCCCGGCAGCCGGCGAACACGCAGCCGTGCACCCACGGGTCGGCGCCGCTCGCCACCAGGATCCCGTTCTCGGCGTCGGTGACACGCGTGCCGCGGACCGCGCCCCGGGACTGCTCGATGAACGCCAGCGCCGCCATCTGCACGGCGTGCACCGTGCAGTCCTCCACGGTCAACTCGGCCCGGGTGTCCGCCATGACGGCCGCCTTCCCGGTCCCGGTGACCTCGCAGCCGGCGAGGTGGGCCCACGCGTCGCTGACGCGCACGCCGTGGATCCGGCTGCCGTCGACACGGCTGTCCCGGGCCGTGACCCGAGCGCTCTCGATCACCGCGATCGCGTTGTCGGCGGCGTCGACGAACCGGCACCGTTCGACGTGCCCGGCCGAACCGGCGAAGACGACCCGGCCATACCGGAAATGACTGTCCGTCAGCGTAGCTGCCGTGTGCGGTCGTACATGCACGCAGACCGCGTCGTGCGCCCGGACCTCCACCCGGTCCAGGACGAGGGTGCCCGCCCGGCAGTCGACGACGCCCGCGTCGGCGTCCCGGCCGATCAGCACGAGGCCCCTGACCACGGCGGATCCGAGGATCTCGAGCACGGTGCCGCGGGGCCGGCTCACCACCACGGAGCCGGGCTCGCCGAGTGCGACCAGCTCGACCTCGCCCCGGACGGTGAGCTGTTCCTGGTAGTGGCCGGGCGAGATCTCCACCCGTGCGGCCCGGCCCCGGGCGGCCGCGGCGCGCAGCGCGGACCCGATGTCGGGATGGGCGCCACGACCCCCCTGCGGCGCGACGACGTACTTCTTGACCATGCCCGCTTCCCCCGCCGCGCCCGCCCGTGAAGGTTCGTCGACTCCCGGGGGCCGATGCTACCGGAGCGGGCCCGGGGGCCGGGGGTGCGGCGAGAGGCCTTCACACACCCCCGACTCCCCGTGATCCCCCGTCCGTTCCAGGCCCGGCGGCCGACGACGCGTACGAGGGATCACAGCTGCGCCACGCGGTCACCAGACCATGAGCGCGGCCTTCCCGGGGCCCCAGGCCGAGTAGAGCCGGGTGCGGAGCACATAGCGGCGTCCCTCGAAGAGCCTGACCTTCAGCCGGGCGTTCTTGTCGTCGCCGCTGTCGTCCTCGGCGGTGAAGTAGCGCAGTTCGCCGTCGACCTCCTCGAACAGCACCATGACGACGTCGGTGTCGCCGAGCGTGCCGATCTCGTACATCCGCGTCTCCGACGGGACGATGGCGAAGTCCGACTGCTCACCGGCGGCCAGGTCCAGCTCGACCGACTGGAACGGGCGGATCTCGGCCGGCTTGTCCTCCAGGGCCGGGTACCACCGCTTGACGTACGTCCTGTCCTGCTCGGAGATGGTCAGGGGATCCGGGATGCCGTCCCGGTGGTACTGCTCCGGCCGGAGGATCAGGCCGGGAGG
Source organism: Streptomyces sp. NPDC037083 (assembly GCF_055606485.1). NCBI lineage: Bacteria > Bacillati > Actinomycetota > Actinomycetes > Kitasatosporales > Streptomycetaceae > Streptomyces > Streptomyces sp. NPDC037083. The sequence continues at coordinate 382,769 of NZ_JBVJSQ010000004.1, forward strand.
GAAGGAGTACTCCATGATCGATGTCGGGTCCCAGGTGGATCCCTCGACCTCGCTGGTGGAGAGCTTGCGCAGGATGTTGTGGAAGGTCTGCTCCCGCGGCCAGTTGTTCGGGGGGCCGGCGAGTGTGGCGTAGACCTTCTCCTCGTCCCACTCGATGCCCGCGAACGGGTTCTGGTGTTCGTGGGCGAAGCCGATCGCGTGCCCGATCTCGTGCCTGGACGTGGCCTTGCCGTGCGGACTGGTCAGGTCCCAGCCGAAGTTCATCGTGCGCTCGCGCGTGCTGATGCCCAGCGCGTCCCGGCCCACGTAGGACCAGGAACCGTCGCCCTGGTGGAAGCCGATGCGGATCTCGGATTCCGAGGGCTGGTCCACCTCGCGGAACTTCAGCCCGATCCCGATGTCCATCCAGTCCTGGAAGGCCTGGCGGACCTCGTCGAGCTGCTCGGCGGGGGCGCCGTCCTCGCCGTCGAGGAAGCAGTAGCGCAGTTCCGTGCCGTTCACCCACTTGGTCCGGCTCAGCAGTATGGCACTGAGCCGGTCGGGGCTGAGGTCCGGGCGCAGAACCGGTTCGGTCACCGCGGGTTGTGCGCAGTAGTAGGGGGCTGTTCCCTCTGCCTCGCTCGTAGGCGCCTCGTTGTGGGTGACTGCCATGACTGTTCCCTTCCTATGGGTGCCGGGGGGCACACGTCGTCGGTTTCCTCGGGTGTGCTGAGGTCTCGGCGTCGGGGCCGCGTCGGGGGAGGGCTCGCCGTTGCCGCACGCCGGGTCGCCGGGGCACGGGCTCAGATCCGCAGGCGCACCCGCGTCGGCCGGTCGCCCCGTGCTGTCACCGCTGCCTCGGCGACCCCGCCGTCCGGTGTCGTGCTCCGAAGGATGTAGGCGCCCTCGTCGCGGACGGAGAGGGCGAAGCTCCCGTCGGCCGCGGACAGCGCGGCGACGTCGGGAAACGGGCCCGGTCCGGCGGTCAGGTACACGGTGGCGTCCGGTACGGGCCTGCCGTTGACGTCCTCCACGACTCCGGTGATCAGGCACGGAGGGTCACCTTGCGGCACCGGCGTCCTCACCGCCTTCGGCGACAGGGCGGCAGCCCGCGGAGAGCGTCACGCTCTCCAGGCCACCAGGTTGTCGTAGACGGGACGGGTGATCCTGGTCCCGGAGTTGGCAGTCGCCCCGCCGTAGGCGTGGACCGCGACCGCGTACCGGCCGCCGTCGACGATGCGGCACACGGCGCTGCCGCTCTGTCCGCCGGCGGTGTCGATGTCGTAGTACACCTTCAGCGCGTTCACCGAGCTGATGCCGCGGGCGTCGTACCACTGGGTGCCGGGGGGCTTGTCGCCCGGGTACCCGGAGATGTTGCCGGTGGTCTTGAGCAGGTCGGCGTCCGGCCACGCGCCGAACCCGAACCATCCGGTGGTGGAGCCCAGTTCGGTGGGGATGATGATCGCCCCGTAGTCGTAGTTCTCGTCGCCGGAGTTGATCCAGCCCGTCACCGAGCGGAAGTTGGTGCTGGTGACGGAGCCGTAGGGCAGCACCGTGTCGTCGCGACCGGGCATGACCTGGATGCTCTTGACCCATCCGTCGCGCCCGGGCACCCCGCTGTTCTTGATGTGCACCACATGGCCCGCGGTCACCAGCGTGTGGGGTCCGATGAACCACCCGGTCCCGATCCACCGGGAGTTGTCCGCGGCGGTGATGAGCAGCGACGCGTGAACCCGCCACGGATAGGCCGCCGTGTTCGTGATCCTGACCCGGTCGTCCACTCCGTGAACGGTCTCGGCCACGGGGGGCAGTGGGCCGAACGACGCCTCGCCGACGTCGCGCAGGTCCGCGGTGGGCGCCGTCCACACTTCAGCCGAGAGACGTTCGTATTCCGGACGCTGATAGTCGTCGACCTGCTCCATACCGTCGGAGCCGGGCTGACTCGCCAGTCCTTCCACCCCCTCCGACGGTCCCGTGACCGGAGCCTGCTCCGCTGCGAGGGCGGCCTGTTCTTCGGGCTGGTTCGAGACGCCCGTGTGCTGATCGCGTGTCATTTCCCTGAACCTTCCGATCTACTGGCAACACCGCAACGCCAAGAAGGAGTTGGACCTTGTGCCACGTGCTGACCACAGGGGCGGACCGCGTCTGCGGATGACGGTCTCGGCGGAGCCCGGCCCGGCGCTTGCGCCCTCCCGCGATCAGGCCTTGTGCCGCGGGAAAGGGCTGCGATCCTGCGCCCCGACGCGTGTCGCGCGGTGGGGAATGCGCACCAACGGCGCCCCCGAGGGAGTCAGCCGGTGCCACAACCCCTTACGTGCATATTCATCACGATACGGCCACCCGTGTCCTCCGGCATCAGGAGGAACGCCGCCGCCGACAACCGCACGGGAAGCCCGGCACACGATCTTGTCGAGGCGCCGCGGCCGGGGGTGGCCGGTGATTCCCGAAGGTCGAGAGGGAGGGACGGGAGGGAAGGGAGGAGGGACGCGGGCGTCGGGCCGGGCCAGGACGGGCCGGGCTCCGGCCGGGTCCGGCTAGAGGCTGCCGCGGACGTCGCGCAGGATCTTCTTCGTGCGCAGGGCGGACGCGGCGTGCGTCGTCATGTGGTCGAGGACCTCCAGATGCGCGGAGACCTCCTTGCGGTCGTCGAGGTACAGGGCGCCGGTCAGATACTCGGTGACGACCATGTCGGGCAGCTCGGGCTCGGCGAAACGGAACAGCGAGAACGGCGCGGACGTCCCCGGGTGCGGACCGGCCGCGAACTCGGAGACCTGCAGGGTGACCCGGTCGCGCTCGGCGAACTCCACGAGCTTGTCGAGCTGTTCGGCCATCACGGCGGCGTCCACGCTCACCGGGCGACGCAACACCGTCTCGTCCATCACCACCCACAGGTGGGGCGGGTCCTCGCTCTCCAGCAGCCGCTGGCGTGCCATGCGCAGCGACACGTGCCGCTCGATCGACTGCGGCGTCGTCCGCCCCACCGTGCCCGCCTCCAGCACGGCGTGCGCGTAGGCCTCCGTCTGCAGCAGCCCGGGCACGAAGTGCGGCTCGTACGAGCGGATCAGCCGGGCCGAGCCCTCCAGGCTCACGTACAGGCTGAACCACTCCGGCAGCACGTCGTGGTAGCGCTGCCACCAGCCCGGACGGTTGGCCTCCTCGGTGAGTGAGACGAACGCCTCGGTCTCGGCCTCGGGGACGCCGTACGCCTCCAGGAGCACCTGTACGTAGGGAACCTTGAGCGCCACGTCGGCCGTCTCCATGCGCCGTACGGTCGCCTGGGCCACACGCAGGGCGCGGGCCGCCTCCTCGCGGCTGAGGCCGGCCGCCTCGCGCAGCTCCTGCAGTCGCCTGCCGAGCACCACCTGGCCCACCGTGGGTGCGGGCCGCCGTTCACTCACGCCACGTCTCCCCTACGCGTTCGGGCACGCGGGCCAGTGTGTCACGTTCCGGCGTCGGTTCTCACGGTAACGGAGTCGAACATTCATCGGAGTCTGTGAACTGATGCACCATCAGCCGAGCAGTGACTGCAGGTACTTGACCGTCGCCGGGTCGGCGGGGAGGAACGTCTCGACGGCGAGCTCGGCGACGGTCACGTCCATGGGGGTGTTGAAGGTGGACACGGACGAGATGAAGGAGAGGATCCGCCCCTCGTGCTCGATCCGCATCGGCAGCGCGAAGTACGGCGCGGGTTCCGTCTGCTCCGCCTGATCGACCGCCTCGGCGGCGACCGGGTACGCGGCCACCTCTTCGTACAACTCCCTCAGCGGCGCGGAGCGGTCCAGGGCGATCTGGCGTTCCATCTGCGCCAGCAGGTGGCCGCGCCACTCGCGCAGGTTGCGGATGCGCGGTGCGAGACCCTGCGGGTGCAGCGTGAGGCGCATCGCGTTGAGCGGCGGCGCGAGCAGGGACTCCGGGACGCCGTCCAACAGCATCGTGATGCCCCGGTTGGCCGCCACCACGTCGTAGCGCACGTCCATCACCAGCGCCGGATACGGCTCGTAGCCCTGGATCAGCCGCTCCAGGCCCGTGCGCAGCGCGTCCAGCGCGGGGTCGTCCAGCGGGGTGTGCGGGTAGCGCGGAGCGTAACCGGCCGCGAGGAGCAGCGCGTTGCGCTCCCGCACCGGCACGTCCAGGCACTCGGCGAGCCGCAGCACCATCTCCTCGCTGGGCCGGGAGCGGCCCGTCTCGACGAAGCTGACGTGCCGCGCCGAGGACCCGGCGCTCAGCGCCAGCTCGAGCTGACTCATCCGCCGGCGCTCCCGCCAGGCCCGCAACAGCGGGCCGACGCCCCTCTCGACGGGGACGGCGGACTCGGCGTTCGTACCGGTTGGGACAATGGCCATACACGAAACCGTAGTTGAGGAGTGAGCGCAGGGACGACCGGTCGAAGACCTCCCTCGAACAGCCACTCCGGCGACGGCGGGGCCGGCGTGGGTGGAGGGCCGGGCCGCGATGGTCGTACCGGCGGACGACCTGGCGGCGGAGACCACCTGTCGAGGGGGGACGCCCCTCACTGACCACCGGGGGCCCTTCCGACCACCTGGAGCCCTTCTGATCACGACGTGCTCTTCCGAGCGACGAGTCCTGCTGACCACGGAGAGCCCCGCTGACCACGGGCGGCCCACGGGCAGCCCTTCTGACCAGGGCCGCCGCGGCCTTCCTGTGGCACGCTGGACAGGTACGCGACACCCAGGAAGGGAGCCGGGTCATGGCCGTCGAACCGCTGTCGCAGAAGGAGATCGAGGAACGACTGTCCGAGCTGCCCGGCTGGGCCCTGGACGGCGGGCGGCTCACCCGCTCCTACCGGCTCGCCTCCCACTTCGCCGCGACCGCCCTGGTCGTCCACGTCGCGCGGATCCAGGAGGAGCTCGACCACCATTCGGAGCTCACCCTCGGCTACAACACGGTGTCCCTCGCCGTGCACACGCACAGCGCGGGCGGCGCCGTCACCGACCTCGACGTCGAGCTCGCCCGCCGTGTGGAGGAAGCGGCCCCTGCGCACGGGGCACGCTGACCCGCCCGGCGCCCGCGGGCGGGGCGGCACGGGCGCGAGACGGAACACCGGTACGGAGACGGGTGCGGGCAGGCCGGGGTACGGCGACCGGGCAACGGGGAGGGCGCGTGCTGGACTACGACAAGGAAGCCGAACGCTACGACGCCTCGCGCGGCGGAGAGCCCAGGGCGGCAGCCGCCGCACAGGGCGTCCTGAGCCTCGTGCCGGCCCGGGCGCGCAGTCTGCTGGACGTCGCCTGCGGCACGGGCATCGTGACCCGGCGGCTGGCGGACGGGCGGGAGGGGCTGCGCGTGACGGGCGTGGACCGGGCGCCCGCCATGGCCAGGCACGCGGCCGTCCGGCTGCCCGGCGCCGTCCTCCTCGCAGACGGCCGCCGACTCCCCTTCCGTGACGGCCAGTTCGACGCCGTGAGCAGCGTGTGGCTGTTGCATCTGGTGGAGGATCCCGCGGACGCGCGGCGGATCGTCGCCGAGTGCGCGCGCGTGCTGCGGCCCGGCGGGACGTACGTCACCACGGTCGACAAGGGCGCCTCGCACAACGTGGGCAGCGACATCGATGTCGTCCTGGCCTCACGCCCGCGCCGGCCGGCCTCGGACACCGCCGGGACCGTGGAGTCCTACGCCCTCGGCTGCGGTCTGGTCCCGGCCGGGGAGGCACGCTTCCCGGGGCGGGGGCAGGGCCGCAGTCCGCGACGGGCGATAGCCGACCTGCGGCGCGGCTGGTTCGTCACCCTGCCGCCCGGCCACCCCCTCGCCGACGGCTTCGCCGCCCGCCTCGCGTCACTGCCCGACCAGGACCGGCCCCGAGCCGACCCCGTGTTCACCCTCAGGGCGTTCCGGAAACCGGTCCCCGATCCGATTCCGCAGGCGTGACGCCGGACCCGGGACGCCCGGAGGCATGACGCCCCCGACCCGGTCGGCCGGCCAGGTCTCGCCACCGTCCGACGAGAAGACCCCGCGCGCGGATCACGAGGACGGCGGCACAACCGGCCGCCGGACGCGGCAACTCCGCGATCGGCGGCGGCAACTGAGAGGACGGAACCCGTCCGTCCTTCCGGGAGGTACGTCTCGTGCAGCACTCGCACCCGCACCCGCCCAGGCCCCGCAGACGAAGGGTCGTCCTCTCCGCGCTGACCGTCACCGCGGCCCTGGTCGGCGCCGGACTGACGACGCTCGGCGCCGGCACGGCCGAGGCCGCCACGGCCCGCCAGGTCGAAGCCCTCGACCGGGGCGTCGTCAGCGTGCACACCGACAGCGGCAACCTGGTCAGCTGGCGCTGGCTCGGCACCGACCCCGACAGCGTCTCCTTCAACGTCTACCGGGCCGGCGTCAAGGTCAACGCGTCCCCGGTCACCGGCCCCACGAACTACTTCCACTCCGGCGCCCCCGCCCAGGCCGACTACACCGTCCGCGCGATCGTGGGCGGCGTCGAGCAGGCCGACTCGGTTCACGCGATCCAGATGCGCACGGGCTACAAGGACGTCCCGATCAGCCCGCCGGCAGGCGGCACGACCCCCGACGGCGTCGCCTACACCTACGAGGCGAACGACGCCTCCGTCGGCGACCTGGACGGCGACGGCGCCCTGGACATCGTCCTGAAGTGGCAGCCGACCAATGCCAAGGACAACTCCCAGTCCGGCTACACCGGCAACACGGTCCTCGACGGCCTCCGGCTCGACGGGACCCGCCTGTGGCGGATCGACCTGGGCCGCAACGTCCGCTCCGGCGCCCACTACACCCAGTTCCAGGTGTACGACTACGACGGCGACCGCAGGGCCGAGGTCGCCGTGAAGACGGCCGACGGCACGGTGGACGGTACCGGCGCGGTGATCGGCAGCTCCTCCGCAGACCACCGCAACTCCAGCGGCTACGTGCTGTCCGGCCCCGAGTACCTGACCATGTTCGACGGCCGCAGTGGCAAGGCGATGCAGTCCGTCGACTACGTTCCGGCCCGCGGCACGGTCTCGTCCTGGGGGGACGCGTACGGAAACCGCGTCGACCGCTTCCTCGCCGGAACCGCCTACCTGGACGGTTCCCGCCCCTCGCTGATCATGGCGCGCGGCTACTACACGCGTACCGTCATCGCCGCCTGGGACTGGCGAGGCGGCGCCTTCACCCGTCGCTGGACCTTCGACACCAATGCCTCCGCCAACACCGGCAGGGGCTACGACGGCCAGGGCTCCCACAGCCTCTCCGTCGGGGACGTCGACGGCGACGGCAGGGACGAGGTCGTCTACGGCGCGATGGCGGTCGACGACAACGGCAGCGGCCTGTGGACGACGAAGACCGGGCACGGCGACGCCCAGCACCTCGGCGACCTGGACCCCTCACACGCGGGCCTGGAGTACTTCAAGGTCTCGGAGTCGGCCAGTCAGCCCGCCGAGCTGTACATCGACCCGGCGAAGGGAACGGTCAACTGGAAACTGGCGGCCTGCTGCGACAACGGCCGCGGAGTCGCCGCCGACATCTGGGCGGGCAACGCCGGCGCCGAGGTCTGGTCGGCCTCCGACACCTCGATCCGTGACGAGGCGGGCGCGGCCAAGGGCCGGGAACCGTCCTCTGCCAACTTCCTGTCCTGGTGGGACGCCGACCCCGTCCGCGAACTCCTCGACGGCACCCACATCGACAAGTACGGCACGTCCTCCGACACCCGCCTGCTGACCGGCTCGGGCGTCCACTCCAACAACGGCACCAAGGCGACGCCGTCCCTGTCGGGCGACATCCTGGGCGACTGGCGGGAGGAGGTCGTCTGGCCGACCGGCGACAACACGGCCCTGCGCATCTACTCGACGCCGTACGAGACGACGACGCGGATCACCACCCTGCTCCACGACACGATGTACCGCACCGGCCTGGCCTGGCAGAACACCGCATACAACCAACCGCCGCACCCGAGCTACTTCCTCGGCGACGGAATGGCGGCGGCGCCGCGCCCGACGGTCCACACGCCCTGAGCGAGCGGGTGCGCGTCCCGTCCCCGGGGCGCGCACCCACGGTCGTCAGCGCACCGCGCAGCTCTGCTCACCCAGTTTGAACGCCGCCGGTTTCGCGTTCGACCCCGACCAGCTGCCCGTGAAGCCGAAGCTCACGGACGACCCGGCCGCCACGTTGGCGTTCCAGCTCACGTTCTTCGCCGTCACCGTCGAACCCGACTGCGTGTAGTCGGCGTTCCACAGCTGCGAGACGGTCTGCCCGTTCGGGAAGGCCCAGCTGAGGTTCCAGCCGGACCAGGCGCTCATGCCCGTGTTGGTGAGCCTGACGTCCGCCTGGAATCCCCCCGACCACTGGTTGGTGATGGCGTACGTCACCGCGCAGGCCCCGGTCGGCGTGGGGTCCGTCGGGTCGGTGGGATCCGTACCCCCGCCTCCGCCGCCGGTGTCCGAGGTGTCGCCGTAGACGACGCCCCGGCCGTTCGTCGACACGTACACCCGCCCGTACACCCTCGGGTCGCCCGTGATCGCCGCGCCCGTCCAGCCCCACTGGTGGGCGTCGTCGTTGACGCGGGTCCAGGTCGCGCCCTTGTCCGTGGAGCGGAAGATGCCACGGACACCGGCGATCTTCGCACTGGTGTAGAGGGTCTGGTACGACGCCCCCGTCGCCGCCTTGCCGAACCCGATCGTGTCGGCCTGCTCGACGTTCGACAGCTTGGCGAAGGTGGCGCCGCCGTCGGTGGAGTGCCACAGCCCGTACGCGCCGTCGCTCGCGCCGCCCGCCAGCCAGACGTCGCCCTTCGTGCCGGGCAATGCCTTGAAGCGCACGCTGTCGCCGCTGGGCAGACCGCTTGCCGCGGACGCGGTGAACGTCGCGCCGCCGTCCGAACTCACGTAGAACCTGCCGGACTTGAACCCGTAGAAGACCTTGGGGTCGACCCGGTCCGACTCGACGGCCGCACCGGCCGGGATCCCGCTCGAGGCCTGCCACGACGTGCCGAAACCGGTGGTGTACTGCACCGCGGCGCCCGCCGGACTCCACACGAACCGGGCGCCGTCCGCCGCCGCGGCGACCGTTCCCCCGCCGCTGACCCCCGAAGGGTCCGCCCCCGCGAACCAGTTGGCGCCGTTGTCCGTGGAGAAGGCCACATGCGGGCCGGAGTCCAGGTCCCCGACCCGCACCACCGTGTTCGGGTTCGCCTCGGCGAAGTCCAGGCCGGTCGTCGTCGTGAAGTTCGGCGAGGCGAACATCATCGACGGCACCTTCGTCAGATCCGTGTGGCGGAAGCCGCCGACGTCGCCGAGCGCGCTGAGCAGGGGCGCGCCGGACGGGGGAGAGGCGAGGTCGTTGACCGCCGTCTCCTCCAGCCCCTGCACCATAGGCTTGACGGTGAACCGGCCCCCGCTGTCCCAGTCGGCCAGGTTCTCCGTGCCGTAGATCGTCGCGCCCGTCCCGTACATCATCCGGCTGGAGTTGAACGGGTCGATCTCCAACGCCTCGGTCATCCAGCCGAGTTTGGGTGCCTGCTCGGGCGGCGACGGGTTGGCGCCCCAGGTCAGCCACGGCGACGAGGAGACGTCCATCGTGTACCGGTTCGCGCGGTCGGGGTACGACGTGTAGTCCCACGCCTTCGTCCAGGTGCCGCCGCTGTCCGTGGAGCGGAAGATCTGGGTGTCCGGCCACCAGGAGCTGTACGCCGTGGCCATGACGGTGCCGGGCTTCTGGCGGTCGACGGTCAGTCCGCTGAAGCCGTAGTACGTGTCGGCCTCCGCCACCGGACTGATGTCCGTCCAGGTCCCGGTCGCCGTCGCGTACCCCCACAGCCGGCCCTTGCCGCCGTCGTAGGGGCCGCCCTTGTCGCTGTACGCGATGTACAGATGGCCGTTGACGGCGTCCAGCACGCCCTTGTGCGCCAGGTATCCCGTCGGCTGTCCGGCCAGCCGCGTCCAGGTCGCCCCCGCGTCGGTGGAGCGGTAGACCGCGTTGTCCTTGTCCGCCACGCCGACGTAGAGGGTCTTCGTCGCCGTGCCCGAGGCGCCGGTCGACTCGTCGAAGGTGACCCACACGATGCCCTGGTTGTCGGAGGCGTAGCCGCTCGTGTCGGCCGGATCCTGCCGGTAGTCGCCGACGTTGGGGAAGTTCGTCACCTGCGACCAGGTGACGCCCGCGTCCGTCGACCGCCACAGGCCCCGGCCGCTCGGCGCGCCCAGGTACAGCACGCTGTTCCGGTTCGGGTCGACCGCGAGCCGCTCGCCCATGCCGCGGCCGGGCATGTTGCCGCCCAGCTTGAACGGCAGATCCGTCCTCTGCCAGCTCGCGCCCCGGTCGGCGGAGCGCAGCACGGCCCCGTTGCCCGGGTCCCAGCTGTTGGTGTAGGTGCCGACGGCCGCGTACACCCGGTCCGGGTCGACGGAGTCGGAGGCCAGGCTCACCACGCCGGTGTGTCCCCAGTCCGTCCAGCCGACCGAGTCCAGCAGCGGCGTCCAGGTCCTGCTCGGCTCCTGCCAGCGGTACGCGCCGCCGATGTCGGTGCGCGCGTAGGCGAGGTTCTTCTCCTTGCGGTTGAAGACGATGCCCGGCACGAAGCCGCCGCCGTCGATCCGGGCGTTCTTCCAGGTGTACGACTCGGCGGCGAGCGTCGCTTTCGGGTTGCCGTCCGCGGCCAGGGCGGGCGGGCCGCCCGCGAGCAGACCGGCGGCGAGCACCAGCGCGGCCGTGAGGATGCGGGTTCTTCGCACGGTGGGGGTCCTTCCTCGCGAATAGCCAGGGGGAGGAGTTCGGCGCGGGGGGAGGGGCGGGACGTGCGGTCGCGGGACGTGCGACTGCCGGGCGGCCCCCTGTGCGGGTGGGGGCCGCCCGGCCGGGGCCCCGTCGTCAGGTGACGGGGCCACGTACGCGGAACCTTCGAGCGACTCCGGCGACGGGCGGTGCCGACCCGCGCCCCGCAGGGGTGCGAGGGACGCGGGGGACCGCGCGACCGCCACGTCCGGCCCGCCGAGGGGTACCGTCCGACGCGCGGAGCCGCTCGGCGGGGGCTATTCCAGAAGCTCCGCGTACGAGCCCATGGCCAGGGCGATGTCCGCCTGGGCCCAGAACCGGTGGTACGTGAACACGGGCGCGGCGCCGCCCGCGAGATAGCTCTCGATCTTCGACCAGGCCGGGTCGCTCTTGTAGAAGGACCTCAGCGAGGCGAAGGTCGAGGAGGAGTTGATCGTGTCGCCGTTCGGCATCCTGCCGCTCCAGCCGCTCGGGACGTACACGCCGTCGTCGAAGCGGTTGTAGTCGGCGCGGGTCTCCGGGACCGCGATGCCCAGGGCGTCCTGGTTGTTCGCCCACATCCCGTCCAGGAGCGCCTTGGCGGTCGTCTTCGCCTCCGTGTCACCGGACTTGGCGGCGTAGTACGTCAGGGTCTTGGCGTACGCGGCGGCCACGCCGACGTCGTCGGTGTAGTCGGCGACGGTGACGTGAAGTCCCGTGTTGGCGCCGGGACTCGACGCGTTCCAGGTGTCGGGCTGGCCCGACCACTGGAGCGTGGAGGGGATCCGGAAGGTGCCGTCGGGGTTGATCGTGGTCTTGGACAGAGCCCAGTCGACCCACTTGTCGAGGACCGCCTTGGCGCTCGCGTTCCCCGTCTGCTGGTAGTACTCGGCGACCCGCTCCATCGACCACGCCTGGAAGCCGAACCACTGGTTGGACGGCGGGTCGTGGTAGACGGGCTGCTGGTCGTAGTACATGCCGTAGAAGGTCGACGTGCCGGCCGGGGGAGTCGCGTAGCGGCCCGCCCAACTGTTCGTCGCCCCGCCCGCGATGGCGCCCTCGCTGGACTGCAGCCAGCGGTAGAACTCCAGCTGCCGGCCCAACGACTTCGCCCAGTCCGCCTGGCCCGTCGACGACTTGGGCTTCAGGTCGGCGTAGCTGCTGAGCGCGTAGGCGGCCAGGGGGTTCTGGTAGCCGCCGTGGGTGTGACTGGAGCCGATGCGCCAGGCCCAGCCCGCGCTGGTGTCCGTGGCGCCGCCCCAGGCGTAGTACCAGGACAGCAGGTAGTGCGAGGCGTCCTTGCCGGTGCCGGCCGGGCAGGCGGTCGGTCCGACGCAGTTGCCGATCTTCTTGAAGTACTTGTCGTACATCGCGTAGCGCAGGTAGTCGCCCATCTTCGCGGCCTTGCCGACGGTCGTGGAGACGTCGCCGCCCTTGCCCTGCGCCGTGGCCCAGACGTCCGCCCAGTACGCGGCCTGCACCGCGCGCGCGTCGGCGTCCGGCGCGTTGGTGAACTTCCACTGCTTGGCGTAGGAGGAGTCGCCGGTGAACAGGTCCAGGTATCCGTTCGTGCCGCCGTACTTGAAGGCGTCGCAGGTCGGCTGCGGCACGGTCTCCCACACCGACTCCTGCGCGCCGCGCTGGAAGGTGTTGATGTAGGACGGGCCGGTGTCCGACGGTCCGGCCTCGCACTTGCCGGGGGCGTTGCCGTAGCCGTAGGTGTTGTCGACGTCCTGCAGCCAGTGCATGCCGTACACGTCGTCCGTGCCGTAGGCCGTCTTCAGCTCACCGGCTATCGGGTCCGATCCCACGGACACGCCGGAGTCCAGCTTCGCCGGATACTCGTTCGGGGTGTCCAGCTCGGGCGCGTACGTCGCCGGCTTGGATGCGTTGTAGAACGAGTTGGTCGGCTGGTCGGCGTGGGTGGGGATCATGTACTTCTCCATGATGTCCCAGGCGCCGTTGAACTTGGTCCAGTCGCCGGTGATCTTCCCGTACATCGCCTGGAGCCAGAGGAGGTAGCTGTAGGCCTCCGAGGTGGTCTCGTGGCCGTGGTCCGGGGCCTCGACGATCAGCGTCTCGACCGAGTGGTAGGGGATGCCCTCGGGGGAGAAGTAGCCGTTCGCGGGGTTGGTGATCTTGCCGTAGAGGTCGAGGAACCGGGCGTCGTACGCCTTGGCGCCCGCGATCTCGGTGGCGGTGACCGAGGCCTTCGCGTGTCCGGTGGCCGTCGACTCGAAGGTCGCCGCGCCGGTGCCGGAGGCGTTGGCGGTGATGGTCACGTTCTGGGCGGTGCTCCAGTTCGACGGCGTGAAGGTGAGGCTCGCGCCACCCGTCACCGTCAGGCCCGTGTTGCCGGTCGTCCGCGCGGTCGTGACGGTCACGTTGGCCGGCGGCCGAGTCGACAGCTTCAGTGAGTAGGAGCCCGTCTTGCCCTGCTGCACGGCCAGTTGGTTGGTGGAGGCGACCACGGCCGGTCCCGAGGCGACCGTGATGCCCACCGGCGTCGAGGACGCCGACGCGCCCAGGCTGTCGTAGGCCTTGGCGACCAGCGAATGACTGCCCACGGACAACCCGGAGGCGGACAGGGAGTACGGGGAGCTCGTGTCCGTGCCCAGCAGGGTCGTGTCGTCGTAGAACTCGATCTTGGTGATGGTGGCGTTGTCGGCGGCCGCGGCGGTCGCCGCGAGCGGCACGGCGTCGCCCTGGGTGTAGACGGCGCCCGCGGTCGGACTGGTCAGCACGGTGACCGGCGGCTGGTGCGCGCCGGCACAGGTGGTGCCGTTGACCGCGAAGCTCGAGGGAGCGGCGTTCGCGCCGCTGTAGGTGAACTGCGCGCCCGTGCTGACCGCGGCCCCGGCGGCGACGGTCCCGTTGTACGAGGCGTTGTTCACCGTGATCTTCTGGCCGGACTGGGCCCAGCTGCCGTTCCAGCCGTTCGAGAGCTTCTGGTTGCCCGCGTAGGAGTACGTCAGGGTCCAGCCGTTGATCGGATCGGTGCCCCGGTTGGTGAGGGTCAGATCCGCGGTGAACCCGGAGCCCCAGTCATTGGTCTTGTAGTCGACGCTGCACTGAAGTGCCGCCGCCTGGGCGGGGGTTGTGCTCGTGCTCAGCATGGCGAGGGGAAGCGCGAGGGCCGCCACGGCGGCGGTCCACAGCCGCCGCGCCCCGCGGCGTCTGCGTGAGGGATCCATGTGCTGGTTCCTCCTTGCGGCTCGGAGAAGTGGGGGGAGGAGCAACAAGCCTTGAACCAGTGGGAGCGCTCCCATAGTGGGGATGGGGGTGAACGCGGTCAAGGTGCTTGAAGAGTCGAAAACATTCGACGCGGCAAGTTGAGGGAAAGTCAGCAACCCCTCTGTTCTTTGCCAGCGCTTGGAGCTAACTTCGAGACACCAGTGGGAGCGGTTCCATCAGTCGACGCGTTCGTCGCGACGCGCCTGAGCTGCAAGGAGTCGCTCATGCGGCACCCCCCGCGTTCCGTGCTCACAGCCGTGTCCGGCTCGGTCGCCCCGTCGCGATCGCCCTGCTGCCGGTCGTCACGGCGCGGGGAGCCGCGTACGTCTTCAAGCGCAACGGCACGACCCGCGACGTCGACTCGGAACCCGCGCCGACGCCCACCCCACCACACCGCCCTCGACCGATCCGCCGGTCACCGGTGACGGCCCGCCCGTGTCGCGCGTCTCGGGGAACCGAGTCGTGGACGCCGACGGGAGGAGCCGCCGGCTGCTCGGCGTGAACCGGTCCGGCGGCGGTCCATGTGCGCGCGTTGCGTACCGGGCCGAGGCGACCGGGACGGGCCCGTCGCGGCCGCCGTCGAGGCGATCGCCGACTGGAACGTCGACACCGTCCGGAACCGCTCCTTCGGTCCGTCCCTGATCTCGGGCCGCGACGGCACGCCCGCGGTCCGGGGCGCCCGCCTGGGCGACCGCCTGCGCGCACCCGACGGGCAGGCGCCGTCCGGCTCCACCGCACCGAACCACCGGTCAGCACCACCGCACCGCACACCGATCGGAACCATCGAAGAAACGGACAACTCCCCGCAACCAAGAAGGAAACCCGCACTCATGAGCCGTAGCAGAACAGCGGTACTCGCCGCGCTGGCGCTGGTCGCCGGCGCCTCCGGGACGGCGCTCGCGGTCGTCCCCGGCGATCCGGGCATCGCCGCCATCCCGTGCAGCGTCGACTACAAGGTGCAGAACGACTGGGGCAGCGGCTTCACCGCCGCCGTCACCGTGACCAACAACTCGGCGGCCAAGTCGAGTTGGGCGGTGAAGTGGGCGTACGCCGGCAGCCAGAAGGTCACCAACGCCTGGAACGCCAAGGTGACCCAGTCCGGTACGGCCGTCACCGCCGCCAACGAGACCTACAACGGGACGCTGGCGAGCGGCGGTTCGGTCAGCTTCGGATTCCAGGGCACCTACAGCGGCACCAACGCGATCCCGTCGTCCTTCACCCTCGACGGCGTGACCTGCAACGTCGACAGCGGTACCGGCGGCCCCACCGATCCCGGCCCGACCGATCCCGGCCCGACCGACCCCGGCACCCCGTCCACCAAGGTCGACAACCCCTACGCCGGCGCCAAGGTGTACGTGAACCCCGAATGGTCGGCGCACGCCGCAGCGGAGCCGGGCGGCAGCCGTGTCTCCAACCAGCCCACCGGTGTCTGGCTCGACCGCATCGCCGCCATCAACGGCGCGAACGGCGGCATGGGTCTGCGCGCCCACCTCGACGCGGCCCTCGCACAGAAGGGCAGCGGCGAGGAAGTCGTCCAGCTGGTCGTCTACGACCTTCCCGGACGGGACTGCTCGGCCCTCGCGTCCAACGGCGAGCTGGGCCCGACGGAGATCGACAAGTACAAGACGCAGTTCATCGACCCGATCGCCGCGATCCTCTCCGACAGCAAGTACGCGGGCCTGCGGATCGTCACCACCGTCGAGATCGACTCCCTGCCGAACCTCGTCACCAACACCGGCGGCAAGGCCACCGCCACCCCGGCCTGCGACACCATGAAGGCCAACGGCAACTACGTGAAGGGCGTCGGCTACGCGCTGAAGAAACTCGGCGCGATCCCCAACGTCTACAACTACATCGACGCCGGTCACCACGGCTGGCTGGGCTGGGACGACAACTTCGTCCCCTCCGCCCAGATCATGTACCAGGCCGCCACCGCCGAGGGCGCCACCGTGGACGACGTCCACGGCTTCATCACCAACACGGCGAACTACAGCGCCCTGAAGGAGAACAACTTCACCATCAACGACTCGGTGGGCGGCAAGTCGGTCCGTGAGTCCAAGTGGGTGGACTGGAACCGCTACGTCGACGAGCTGTCGTACGCCCAGGCCTTCCGCAACCAGCTGGTGTCGACCGGCTTCAGGTCGAACATCGGCATGCTGATCGACACCTCCCGCAACGGCTGGGGAGGCGCCGCCCGGCCCACCGGACCGGGCGCCACGACCAGCGTGGACACCTATGTCAACGGCGGCCGCTACGACCGTCGCATCCACGTCGGCAACTGGTGCAACCAGTCCGGCGCCGGCCTCGGGGAGCGCCCGAAGGCGGCACCGGCCGCCGGGATCGACGCCTACGTGTGGATGAAGCCGCCGGGTGAGTCCGACGGCGCCAGCTCCGCCATCGCCAACGACGAGGGCAAGGGCTTCGACCGGATGTGCGACCCGACCTACACGGGCAACCCCCGCAACGGCAACAGCATGTCGGGCGCCCTGCCGAACGCCCCGCTGTCCGGGCACTGGTTCTCGGCCCAGTTCCAGCAGCTGATGCAGAACGCCTACCCGCCGCTGTAGGACGTTGCGCGGATCCGCGCGCGGTGAGGCGAGCGTGATCCGCGCGCGGTGAGCCGACGGTGATCCGCCGGGGCGTTGTGCCCTCCCGGGCACGGCCCCGGCGGAGCGCGAACCCGACCGCGGTGCGGTCCCCCTCCGGCCGCCCCGGCACGTCCGGGGCGGCCGGGCACTGCGTTGGCCGGGGACGTGAGAGCGGGCGCGGTCGCCGTGGTGCGGCCGCGCCGCGTGCGGCGGTGACAGGTCACCCCAGGTCGCCCAGGGCGCAGGCTGCCGGGGCCGTCCGGTGGCGTACCCGACCGGACGACGCCACGCAGACATTCCCCCGACGGGGAGCGGGCGCGGGCCCACGCGCTCGGACGGTGCCGCAGGCATCCCCCGGACGGGGGATCCGGCGGCGAACCGGCTTGCCGTCCGCATCGCGTTTTTTGCCGTCCCGGCAACAGGAGTGGCCGTGGCCCGGTGCGTCGGAGCACGCTGACGGCACACCGGACGAGAGGCTGACCACCATGGCGCACCCACCGCACGCATCCCACGGCGACCAGCACACCCCCGAGCACGGCAGTGCCCACGGACACGGACACGCGCACGACACCGACATCGACTGGGCCGAGATGGCCCCGCACCTCGAAGCGCAGGCCGAACTGTTCACGCCCCTGTACGAGCGGGCCCTGTCCTGGCTCGGAAAGGAGGTGACCGAGCCGGGGCTGATCGTGGACGTCGGCAGCGGCCCGGGCGTCGTCTCCTGTCTGTTCGCCGAGACGTTCCCCGGTGCGCGGGTCATGGCGGTCGACGGTTCCGCTCCGCTGCTGGAGCGGGCGCAGCAGCGGGCCGGATGGCTCGGCCACGGCGACCGCTTCGGCACGCTGGCCGGTGAACTGCCGGGAGTCCTGCAGGAGTTGGACTATCCGGCCGACCTGCTGTGGGCCGGTCGCAGTCTGCATCACCTGGGCGACCAGCGCGCCGCCCTGACCGCCTTCGCGGAGCGGCTCGCCCCCGGCGGAACGTTGGCGATCATGGAGGGCGGCCTGCCGTCCCGGTTTCTGCCGCGCGACCTCGGCTTCGGGCGGCCCGGGCTGGAGGCGCGGTTCGACGCGCTGCAGGAGGAGTGGTTCGCGCGGATGCGGGCCGGCCTGCCCGGCTCCGTGGACGAGACCGAGGACTGGGCGGCGCTGCTCGGCGCGGCCGGCCTGAAGCACGCCCGCAGCCGCAGTTTCCTGCTCGACCTGCCCGCACCCGCTTCCGACCGGGCCCGCGCCTACATCGCCGCGTCCCTGTCCCGGCTGCGGGACGTCTTCGGCGACGCCCTCGACTCCGACGACCGCGCCACGCTGGACCGGCTGCTCGACCCACAGGACCCGGCGGGCGTGCACCGCAGGGCGGACGTGTTCGTGCTCGCGGCACACACGGTGCACACGGCCGTGAAGCCGGTCTAGCGGCGGCCTCGACTCCACCCCATGACAGCAACTCCACCTGTTTCAGCTTGACTTGGAGAGCGCTCCAAGTGATGGACTGCACGCCGTGCGTCGCCCGTACAGCGGGGCGACGCGGCGCAGGCGGCACAGTCAACGTCATGGGGGCACGTCATGAGCAACACTTCCGGCACTGCGGACGCACCGGTCGCACTGATCACCGGCGGCGGCAGCGGCATCGGCGCAGCCGTCGCCCGGCAGCTGCTGGACGCCGGACACCGGGTCACCGTCACCGGCCGCGGCGAGGAGCGGCTGCGCGCCTTCGCCGCGGAACTCGGCGAACCGGAGGGGCTGTTGACGATCGCCGGGAACACCGCCGACTACGACAGCGTCCAGTCGGCGGTCGACCGCACCCTGAAGGAGTTCGGCCGGCTGGACACGGTCGTCGCCAACGCCGGGACCGCCACCCACGACTCGGTCGCCGAGGGCGACCCGGCCGGCTGGACCGACATGGTGCTGACCAACGTGCTCGGCCCCGCCCTGCTCATCCGCGCCTCGATCGACGCCCTCAAGGAGACCCGGGGACGGATCGTCCTCGTCGGCAGCGTCGCCGGGTTCGTGCCCACACCGGGCAACGTCTACGGGGCGACGAAGTGGGCGGTGACGGGTCTCGCGGAGAACACCCGCCGCCAGGTCACCGAGTGGGGCGTCGGCGTGACGCTGATCGCGCCCG
Organism: Streptomyces sp. NPDC037083; assembly: GCF_055606485.1. Taxonomy (NCBI): domain Bacteria; kingdom Bacillati; phylum Actinomycetota; class Actinomycetes; order Kitasatosporales; family Streptomycetaceae; genus Streptomyces; species Streptomyces sp. NPDC037083. Next base: position 401,392 of record NZ_JBVJSQ010000004.1, read on the forward strand.
GCCGGGTGGAGACCCCGTTCTGGGACAGCTACGGCACTCTGCCCCCCGGGCATCTGCTGACCGCCGACCAGATCGCCGACTCCGTCGTGTGGGCGATCCGCCAGCCCGCCGGCGTCGACGTCAACACCGTCGTCGTCCGCCCCATCGGGCAGCCCAACTGACGAGCCGACGCGTCGAGGGCGCCCCCCGACCGGGGAGCGCCCTCGACGCGTGTGCGGGGGAGTGCACCCCCGTTCGTGCTCAGACGACGTCGAACGTCCCCGGGTCGGGGCCGATGCGCCGGTCCTCGTTCAGGGCGCTGATCGCCGCCAGGTCCTCGGCGTCGAGGCTGAAGTCGAACACGTCGATGTTCTCCTTGATCCGCGACGGCGTCACGGACTTGGGGATCACGACGTTGCCGAGCTGGAGGTGCCAGCGCAGCACGACCTGGGCCGCGGTGCGCTCGTGCTTGCGCGCGATGGCCACGATCGCCGGGACCTCCAGGAGGCCCTTGCCCTGACCGAGCGGGGACCAGGCCTCGGTGGCGATGCCGTGCTCCGCGTGGTGGTCGCGGAGGGCCTGCTGCTGCAGGTGCGGGTGCAGCTCGATCTGGTTGACCGCCGGAACGACCGAGGTCTCGCCGATCAGCCGCTCCAGGTGCTCCGGCAGGAAGTTGGAGACGCCGATGGCCCGTGCGCGGCCGTCCGCGAGGAGCTTCTCGAACGCCTTGTACGTGTCGACATAGGTGTCACGGGCCGGAAGCGGCCAGTGGATGAGGTACAGGTCCACGTAGTCCAGGCCGAGCTTGTCCAGGGAGGTGTCGAACGCGCGGAGCGTCGAGTCGTACCCCTGGTCGGCGTTCCAGAGCTTGGTGGTGACGAAGATGTCCTCGCGGGGCACGCCGGAGGAGGTGATGGCCTTGCCGGTGCCCTCCTCGTTGCCGTAGATCGCCGCTGTGTCGATGCTGCGGTACCCGGCCTCCAGCGCGGTGGAGACCGCCTGCTCGGCCTCGTCGTCCGGCACCTGCCAGACACCGAAGCCCAGCTGGGGCATCTCGACGCCGTTGTTGAGGGTGATCTGGGGGACCTTGCTGCTCACGAGCTCTTGATCCTTCGGTTGTCCGTCAAAGTGAGTACTCCCATCGTCAACGATCAGGGCGGGCTCAGCATTCCTGCCCCTCGGATCCGTTGCCCGGGAGTCTGCCGGAAACCCGTCTCATGTCCGTCGGGAATCCGTCTCACCGCCATCGGCGACTTCATGTCCGGTAGAGCGCGTCGACTTCGTTCGCGTAGGCGTTCTCGATCGCCTTGCGCTTCAGCTTCAGCGACGGGGTCAGCAGCCCGTGCTCCTCCGTGAACGGCTGGGCGAGGATACGGAAGGTGCGGATCGACTCGGCCTGTGACACCAGTGTGTTCGCCGCCACGACGGCCCGGCGCACCTCGGCCTCCAGGTCCGGGTCGCGCACCAGCTCGACGGGCGTCAGCTGCGGTTTGTTGCGCATCTGAAGCCAGTGCTCGACGGCCTCCGGGTCGAGGGTGACCAGGGCGGCCACGAACGGCCGGTCGTTGCCGACGACGATGCACTGGTTGACCAGCGGATGGTCGCGCACCCGCTCCTCCAGCAGCCCGGGTGAGACGCTCTTGCCGCCGGAGGTGACCAGGATCTCCTTCTTGCGGCCGGTGATGGTGAGGTAGCCGTCCTCGTCGAGGGAGCCGAGGTCGCCGGTGGCGAGCCAGCCGTCGTGCAGGGTCTCGTCGGTCGCCTTGGGATTGTTGAGGTACCCCTGGAAGACGTTCTGGCCGCGCAGCCAGATCTCGCCGTCGTCCGCGATGTGCACGGTCATGCCGGGGATGGCCTGGCCGACCGTGCCGTACCGCGTCAGTTCGGGCGGGTTGGCGGTCGCGGCGGCCGTCGTCTCGGTCAGGCCGTAGCCCTCGTAGATCTGCACGCCCGCACCGGCGAAGAACAGGCCGAGTCTGCGGTCCATGGCCGAGCCGCCGGACATGGCGTGCCGGACGCGGCCGCCCATGGCCCCGCGGACCTTGGCGTAGACGAGCTTGTCGAACAGCTGGTGCTGCATCCGCAGACCGGCCGAGGGGCCGGGGCCGGTGCCCCACGCCTTCGCCTCGACGGCCTCGGCGTAGTTCACCGCCACCTCGACGGCCTTCTCGAAGGGCCCGGCCCTGCCCTCCCGCTCCGCCTTGCGGCGGGCCGCGTTGAAGACCTTCTCGAAGATGTAGGGCACGGCGAGGAAGAACGTGGGTCTGAAGGCGGCCAGGTCGGGGAGCAGGGCGGCCGCGTGCAGCTGGGGCTGATGGCCGAAGCGGACCCTGCCGCGGATCGCGGCGATCTGCACCATCCGCCCGAAGACGTGTGCGAGCGGCAGGAACAGCAGGGTCGCCGCCTCGTCGCCCTTCCTGGAGTGGAACACCGGCTGCCACCGCTCGATGACGGTGTCCGCCTCGAACATGAAGTTGCCGTGCGAGATGAGACAGCCCTTCGGCCGGCCCGTCGTTCCGGAGGTGTAGATGATCGTCGCGGTCGAGTCCGGAGTGACGGCTTCCCGGTGCCGGTGGACCACCTCGTCCTCGATCGGGGCGCCGGCGTCGTACAGCTCCTGCACGCAGCCCGAGTCCAGCTGCCACAGCTGCCGCAGCCGGGGGAGGCGGTCGATGACGGTGGCGATCGTCATCGAGTGATCCTCGTGCTCGACGACCGCGGCCGTGCACTCGGCGTCGTAGAGCATCCAGAAGCACTGCTCGGCGGAGGAGGTCGGGTACACCGGCACCACCTGCGCGCCGATCGTCCACAGGGCGAAGTCGAACAGGGTCCACTCGTAGCGGGTGCGGGACATGATCGCGACGCGGTCGCCGAAGCGGATGCCCTGGGCCAGCAGGCCCTTGGCCAGGGCGAGGACCTCGTCGCGGAACTCCGCGGAGGTGACGTCGCGCCACTCGCCGTGCTCGTCCTTGCGGCCGAGGGCGATGAGGTGGGGGTCGTCCTGGGCGTGCTGGAAGACGACGTCGGCCAGACCGCCGACGGGCGGTGCCAACGCCAACGGAGGGTTGGTGAACTCGCGCAAACCCGCACCCCGCTTCTCATGGCCGCACAGCGCCGTGAAAGCTACCCCACCCGACGACGGGGCGGGAGGGGCACGGAAAGCGAGTGATGCTCTCGTCTGCGCTGGTCGGTACCGGAAAATGGGCTCACATGGGGAAGGGTCGGACAGAAACCTGACGGTCGAGTAAGTTTCGGCACCGTAATCTCCACCGAATCTGCCCGTACCGCTTACGCCGTCCGACCCCTCCCCGGGCCCGTCACGGCCCGCACCGCCCGGCCCCTTCCCCGCGAGTCCGGCGCGGGGGGTCGCCTCTCCTCCGACAGCGTCGGAGCCGCTGATTCCGTTACTCCCGTCCCGGCCGCGCGCCGCCCTGACCAGGGCGAGGGCCGTCCCGGCGGGCCGGACCCGCCGCCGCGCGCCGGTGCAGACGGTCGCCGCCGGCCAGGATCGCCGCCGCCAGCGCGTCGGCCGTGCCCCGCGCCGACGTCCTCCTGCGTCCGTGCACCAGCACGAAGTCGACCCGCCCCAGCTCCGGTAGCCCCACCCGCTCCGGGATCCTCACCAGACCCGGCGGGATCAGGCCGCGCGAGTGCGCCATCACGCCCAGGCCCGCGCGCGCCGCCGCGATGAGGCCGTTGAGGCTGCCGCTCGTGCAGACGATCCGCCAGGCCCGCCCCTGCCGCTCCAGCGCCTCCAGCGCCAGCGCGCGGGTGATGCCGGGCGGCGGGAAGACGATCAGGGGTACCGGACGGCCGGCGTCCAGGCGCAGCCGCTCGGCCCCGATCCACGCCAGCTCGTCGTGCCACACCAGCTCGCCGCGCGGATCCTCCGGGCGCCGCTTGGCGAGCACGAGGTCCAGCTTCCCGGCGGCCAGCTGTTCGTGCAGGGTCCCCGACAGCTCCACGGTGAGTTCCAGGTCGACCTCGGGATGGTCGTGGCGGAAACCCTCCAGGATCTCCGGCAGCCGGGTCAGCACGAAGTCCTCCGAGGCGCCGAAGCGCAGTCGCCCGCGCAGCCGGGTGCCGGTGAAGAACGCCGTGGCCTGCTCGTGGACGTCCAGGATGCGGCGGGCGAATCCGAGCATCGCCTCGCCGTCCTCGGTCAGTTCCACGGAGTGGGTGTCCCGGGTGAACAGGGCCCGGCCGGTCGCGTCCTCCAGTCGGCGCACGTGCTGGCTGACGGTGGACTGGCGCAGCCCGAGCCGGCGCGCGGCCTGCGTGAAACTCAGCGCCTGGGCCACGGCGAGGAAGGTCCGCAGCTGGGAGGGGTCGTACACACCCACCACGGTAGCGCTGTCATCGCGATACGCGATGACAGTGAGAGTGGTGTACGGGATTCCCGATCACGGTGCCGAGGAGGACGATGGAGGGGGCCTTCCGGGCCCGACGCACACCGCCGAACCGCACGTGGAGCACCGTGAAACGCCTGCACTGGCCGAGTCGGATGCCGGTCGACCCCTACGTCCTGCTACTGCTCGGGACCGTCGGGCTGGCGGCGCTGTTCCCGGCCCGCGGCACCGCCGCCGACGTGGCCTCGGGCGCCTCCACCGCCGCGATCGCCTTCCTCTTCTTCCTGTACGGCGCCCGTCTGTCCACCCGTGAGGCGATGGACGGACTGAAGCACTGGCGGCTCCACGTGACCGTCCTGGCCTGCACTTTCGTGGTCTTCCCGCTGTTGGGCCTGGCCGCGCGCGGTCTCGTCCCGGTCTTCCTCACCCAGCCGCTCTACCAGGGGCTGCTCTTCCTCACCCTGGTCCCGTCGACCGTCCAGTCGTCGATCGCCTTCACCTCCATAGCCCGCGGCAACGTGCCCGCCGCGATCTGCGCGGGGTCCTTCTCCTCGCTGGTCGGGATCGTCGTCACCCCGCTGCTGGCCGCCGCCGTGCTCGGCAGCAGCGGCGGCGGGTTCTCCGCGGACTCGCTCGTCGAGATCGTGCTGCAGCTGCTCGTGCCGTTCGTCGCGGGACAACTGCTGCGCCGGTGGATCGGCGGATTCGTCACCCGGCACAAGAAGGTGCTGGCACTGGTCGACCGCGGTTCGATCCTCCTGGTCGTCTACACCGCCTTCAGCGAGGGCATGGTCCAGGGCATCTGGCACCGGGTGAGCGCCGTACGACTGGGCGGGCTGCTCGTCGTCGAGGCCGTCCTGCTCGCGCTGATGCTCGCCCTGACCTGGTACGGCGCGAAGGCGCTGCGGTTCGGCCGCGAGGACCGCATCGCCATCCAGTTCGCGGGCTCCAAGAAGTCGCTGGCCTCCGGTCTGCCCATGGCGAGCGTCCTGTTCGGCGCGCACGCCTCCCTCGCGGTGCTGCCGCTGATGCTCTTCCACCAGATGCAGCTCATGGTGTGCGCGGTGATCGCCAAGCGCCGCGCGCGGGATCCGCTGGAGCCGTCGAGGGAACAGTCCGGCGAGCGGGCACCCGCTCGCGCGTGAGGCGCCTCGGCGGTGGCCGGCGCGGTGGTCGGCGCGGTGGTCGGCGCCCGGAGACCGCCTGCGTCGTCGTGTGGCCGGCCTCCGTCCGCGTCACGGCACCAGCACCACCTTCCCCAGATTCCCCCGTGACTCGATCGCCGCGTGCGCCTCGGCGGCGTCCCCCAGGCCGAACCGCCCGTGCACGGCCGGCCTCAGCGCCCCCTGCGCGAAGAGCCGCCACAGTTCCTCGCGCCATCGCCGGTACAGGTCCGGCCTGTCGCGCGTGATCCGGGCCATCTGGAAGCCGATCACGGATGTGGCGCCCACCAGCAGGTCGTACGCCTGGACGGTTCCGCCGCCCGAGCTGTACGCGACGAGCCGCCCGCCCGGCGCGAGGGCCGCGACGGCCGGGGTGAGCAGCTCACCGCCCACCGCGTCCAGGACGTAGTCGGCGGGGGCGCCCCAGTCGTCCGCGTCGTAGGTGACGACGTCGTCGGCGCCCAGCGCGCGCACGAAGCCGGACTTCGCCGGGTCGGAGACGGCGCCCAGCACGCGGGCCGCCCCTCGCGTCCGGGCCAGCTGCACCGCGAGGTGGCCGACCCCGCTCGCCGCGGCGGTGACGAGCGCCGTCTCGCCGGGTTCGGGGCGCGCGGCCGTGAGGGCGCCCAGCGCGACCAGCCCGCTGCGCACCAGGGCGACCGCGTCGACCGGACCGGCGTCGTCGGGGACGGGCGAGGCCATCGTCTCGTGCAGCAGCGCGAAGTCGGCGTACCCGTGGCCGAAGCAGAGGCCCGTCACGCGCTCGCCGACCCGGAATCCGCCGACGCCCGCCCCGACGGCCACCACCTCCCCGGCGATCTCGCCGCCGAGCGGAACCGGTTCCGCGGCCTCGGTGACCTTGCGGACGACGGGCAGGGTCACGCCGATCGCCTCGCACCGCAGCAGGAGCTCTCCCGGCCCCGGCTCGGGGACGGGCGCCTCCTCCAGGAACAGCGGCCCGCCGGGTGACTCGTACCGCACGCGACGCATCGCACCTCCAGAATTCATGGGGAGCCCCAACGGTATCCGTGAATTCATGGGGAGGTCCAACGAATTACGGGTAGGCTGTGACCGTGTCCGAAGCACCCCTTTCCGCGATCCGCTCCCTCCCCAGCTGGCTGCTCGGCCGGGCCGCCGCACGAGGCCGCTCCCTGGTCGCCGACGCCCTCGCCGTCGAGGGCCTCAAGATGTGGCACCACGTCGTGCTCTCCGCCGTACGCGACCTCGCCCCCGTGGCCCAGGCCGACCTCGGCCGCGCCGTCGGCCTGGATCCGAAGGACCTGGTCGGCGTCCTCAACGACCTGCAGTCCGCGGGTCTGGCCGTGCGCGAGCCGGACCCGAACGACCGGCGGAAGAACGCCGTGTCGCTGACCGCACCGGGGGAGCGTCTGCTGCGGAGGTGCGAGAAGGCCGCCCGGGAAGCCAACGACGCGCTGCTCGCCCCGCTCACAGCGGCCGAACGCGATCAGTTCATGGGTTTGTTGGCCCGGATTTCCGGTACGGACCGCTGACGGTGGATAACGTTCCGTCATGACCGCACTCCGCCCGCTCGATCCCGCGCGCACCGCCCTCGTTCTCGTCGATCTGATGGACCGCATCGTCGCGCTGCCCCTCGAACCCCGCAAGGGCACCGAAGTGCTGCTCGTCGCCGAGGAGTTGGCGGCGGCATGCCGCTCGGCCGGTGCTCTCGTCGTCCTCGTCCGCGTCGAACGACCGGGGGTCGCCGAGCAGCCGCCCGGCAGCGGTCTGGTGCAAGGCCTCCTCAGGGAAGGCGACGTGGAGATCGTCAAGCGGACCATCGGCGCCTTCCACGCCACCGGCCTGGATGACCGGCTGCGCGAACGCGGCGTCACCACCCTCCTGTTCGGCGGTATCGCCACCAACCTCGGGGTCGAGTCCACCGCCCGCGCGGCCGGCGACCTCGGCTACGACCTGGTCTTCGTCGAGGACGCGATGGCCGCCCTGACCGGCGCCGAGCACGAGGCGTCGGTGAAGCTGGACTTCCCCCGGCTCGGAACCGTGGCGCGCGCGGCCGACGTGCGCTTCACGACCGGATGACGACGAGGCCGAGGCCGAGGCCGGGGACACAGCCCGGGCGCGGGGCTGAACGGGGCCCAGCGGCGCAGGGGGCGCTCCCCGCCGTTCGGGGCCCCGCCGCCGTGCCGCGGGGGAGCCCGTCAGTCCCGGGCGGCCGCGGCCCGCAGGGCGATGCGGTCCTCACCCGCGTACACGTTCATGGAGCTGCCCCGCAGGAAGCCGACCAGCGTCAGCCCGGTCTCCGCGGCCAGATCCACGGCCAGCGAGGAGGGGGCCGAGACCGCCGCGAGCATCGGGATGCCCGCCATCACGGCCTTCTGCACCAGTTCGAACGAGGCCCGGCCCGAGACCAGCAGAATCGCCCGGGACAACGGCAGGTCGTCGTTCTGCAGAGCCCGGCCGACCAGCTTGTCGACCGCGTTGTGACGGCCCACGTCCTCCCGCACGTCGAGCAGCTCGCCGTCCTCGGAGAACAGGGCCGCCGCGTGGAGTCCCCCGGTACGGTCGAACACCCGCTGGGCCGCGCGCAGCCGGTCGGGAAGGCTCGTGAGCAGCTCGGGCTCGATCCGGAGCGGGGGAGTGTCGGCGACGGGCCAACGGGTCGTCGTACGGACCGCGTCCAGGCTCGCCTTGCCGCACAGACCGCAGGACGAGGTCGTGTAGACGTTCCGCTCCAGGCTGATGTCGGGGATCTCCACGCCGGGGGCCGTGCGCACGTCCACCACGTTGTAGGTGTTGGTCCCGTCGGCGGTCGCGCCCGCGCAGTAGACGATGTTCTGCAGATCGGACGCCGAGGCCAGCACTCCTTCGCTGACCAGGAAACCGACGGCGAGCGCGAAGTCGTCACCGGGCGTGCGCATGGTGATGGCGAGCGGCTTGCCGTTGAGCCGGATCTCCATCGGCTCCTCGGCCACGAGGGTGTCCGGCCTGGCGGTGACCGCCCCCTCCCTGACGCGGATCACCTTGCGGCGTTCGGTGACTCGTCCCATGTCGTGATCAGCCCCGGTTCTGTACGCGCTGGTAGCCGAAGCGGCTCTTGATGCAGCGATTTCATTGTCCTGCACATGGAGCGTGAGACGGCAGCCCACCCCGCGGTGCACGACCCCGAGCTGGGAGGCCGGGCATCGTGCTCGACGGCGATCCGGACGTCGGAACCGCGGCCGCGGCCGAGAAAGGGCTGGGCAGCGGGCTCGCAAGCGGTTGCGGAAGCCGGTCGATCCGACCGTTCGGCGCAGCCCGCATACCGTTCGGCGCATACCGGCGCCGTGCCGCCTTCTCAACTTCCCCTACAGGTTCCTACCGTTCAGGATTCATGAGTCCCCCTGTCGCGCCTCCCGGCTGGAGCCGATGGCTCGTCCCCCCTGCCGCCCTCTCCGTCCACCTCTCCATCGGCCAGGCCTACGCGTGGTCCGTGTTCAAGCCGCCCCTCGAGTCCGCACTCGACCTCAGCGGCACGCAGAGCGCGCTGCCGTTCCAGCTCGCCATCGTCATGCTCGGTCTCTCCGCGGCGTTCGGCGGCACCCTGGTGGAGCGCAACGGGCCGCGGTGGGCGATGACCGTCGCCCTGGTCTGCTTCTCGTCCGGCTTCCTGATCTCCGCGCTCGGCGCCGCCACCGAGCAGTACTGGCTGATCGTCCTCGGCTACGGCTTCGTCGGCGGAATCGGTCTCGGCATCGGTTACATCTCCCCCGTCTCGACACTGATCAAGTGGTTCCCGGACCGCCCCGGTATGGCCACCGGCATCGCCATCATGGGCTTCGGCGGGGGCGCTCTCATCGCCTCCCCCTGGTCGGCCCGGATGCTGGAGTCGTTCGGGTCCGACAGCTCGGGGATCGCACTCGCGTTTCTCGTGCACGGGCTCTCGTACGCGGTGTTCATGACGCTCGGCGTCCTGCTGGTGCGGGTCCCGCGCGGCGAGCAGCCGGCCGCGGGCCGGCCGAGCGCCGTGCGGGGCGTGCAGGTGTCGGCGCGCAGTGCGGTGCGCACCCCGCAGTTCTGGTGCCTGTGGGTCGTGCTCTGCATGAACGTCACCGCCGGCATCGGCATCCTGGAGAAGGCCGCCCCGATGATCGGGGACTTCTTCGCGGACACCGCCACCCCGGTCTCGGTGTCGGCGGCCGCCGGCTTCGTCGCCCTGCTGTCCGCGGCGAACATGGCCGGCCGGATCGGCTGGTCGTCGTCCTCCGACCTCGTCGGACGCAAGAACGTCTACCGGGTCTACCTGGGCGTCGGCGCCCTGATGTACGCCCTGATCGCACTGATCGGCGACTCGTCGAAACCCCTGTTCGTCCTGTGCGCGCTGGTGATCCTCTCCTTCTACGGCGGCGGCTTCGCGACGATCCCCGCCTACCTCAAGGACCTCTTCGGCACGTATCAGGTCGGTGCGATCCACGGCCGGCTGCTCACCGCATGGTCCACGGCCGGCGTGCTCGGCCCGCTCATCGTGAACTGGATCGCCGACCGGCAGGAGGAGGCCGGAAGACACGGCTCGTCCCTCTACACCCTCTCCCTGTTCATCATGATCGGGCTGCTCGCCGTCGGCTTCGTCGCCAACGAACTCGTCCGGCCCGTCCACGCCCGCCACCACGTCCCCGCCCAGAGGGAGGCCGCCGATGCCGAACGACAGCAGCCCGAGTCCGCGGCCTGACCGACGGACGCTGATCGCCTTCGCCTGGCTGTGGGTGGGCGCGCCGCTCGCCTACGGGCTGTACGAACTCGTGCGGAAGGCGACGCAGCTGTTCACCGGGTAGCGGCGGGCGCGGGGCGAACGGCCGACGCGTGGACGTTCGCCCCGCTGCTCGGGCACCCGAGGGTGGGGGGAAGCCGACAACCAGCGAACCGGTTTCCTGTCGCTTCACGCGCCCTCGTACCCGTGAGTCACTGATCAGACTGGTGGATCCCGCTACCCAAGGCAACGAGGGGGACCCACCAATGAACGGCTCGCGCATCGCCGCCGTCGGCCACTACCAGCCCGCCAAGGTGCTCACCAACGAGGACCTGGCGGGCCTGGTCGACACCAGTGACGAGTGGATCAGGAGCCGGGTGGGCATCCGCACGCGCCACATCGCCGGCCCCGACGAGCCCGTGGACGAGCTGGCCGCGCACGCCGCCGCCAAGGCTCTCGCCGCGGCGGGCATGACACCGGACGACATCGACCTGGTGCTGGTCGCGACCTCCACGGCCGTCGACCGCTCGCCCAACATGGCCGCACGGGTCGCGGCCCGCCTCGGCGTCCCGCGGCCGGCCGCGATGGACGTGAACGTGGTCTGCGCCGGTTTCACCCACGGGCTGGCCACCGCCGACCACACGGTCCGCGCCGGCGCCGCGACCCGGGCCCTGGTGATCGGCGCCGACAAGATGTCCGAGGTGACCGACTGGAGCGACCGCACCACGTGCGTCCTCGTCGGCGACGGAGCGGGCGCCGCCGTGATCGAGGCCTGTCCCGACGGTGTCGAGCCCGGCATCGGGCCCGTGCTGTGGGGTTCGGTGCCCGAGATGGGGCACGCGGTGCGCATCGAGGGGCAGCCGGCCCGGTTCGCCCAGGAGGGGCAGAGCGTCTACCGCTGGGCCACGACCCAGCTGCCGCCGCTCGCACGGCAGGCATGCGAGCGGGCGGGTCTCACTCCCGAGGACCTCGCCGCCGTCGTCCTGCACCAGGCGAACCTGCGCATCATCGAACCCCTCGCGCAGAAGATCGGCGCCGTCAACGCCGTGGTCGCGCGTGACGTCACCGAATCCGGCAACACCTCCGCCGCGAGCATCCCGCTCGCCTTCTCGAAGCTCGTCGAGCGGGGCGCCGTCTCCACCGGGGACCCGGTGCTGCTGTTCGGCTTCGGCGGCAATCTGTCGTACGCGGGACAGGTCGTGCGCTGCCCCTGAACGAGAGCGGCACCGGGCGCGGGACTCTTCGCGGGACCGGTGCGCAGGCGGGTCGCCGGGGTGCGGCGCGGGGACGGCCCGCGCCGCCGGGCCACGGCCCGGTGTGAAGCGATCGACCGCCCCCGGCCCTGGTCACGTGCGCCGTGGACTGTAGACGAAAGACAATCGATACTCGGCTGAGGACAGTGCACCGGCGGTGGACCGGCTCCGAACCGCCGAGCACGTCGTTCGACACGTGGCTTTCGGGGTGCAGGCGCCCGGTGTTGCCCAGGAGGGGGACGGACCGATGTTGTCGACAGGACTGCCGCAGGGCGCGGTGCCCAAGCTCGAACGGCCCGGCCCACTGCGCGACCGCGTCTACGAGGCACTGCTCGAACTCATCACCACCCGCGCCCTCCGGCCCGGCCAGCACCTCGTCGAAAGTGAACTCGCCACGCACCTCGGCGTCTCCCGGCAGCCGGTGCGCGAGGCGCTGCAGCGGCTGAACACCGAGGGGTGGGTCGACCTCAGGCCCGCCCAGGGCGCGTTCGTGCACGAGCCGACCGAGGAGGAGGCGGACCAACTCCTCACCGTCCGCACGCTGCTGGAGGCCGAAGCCGCACGGCTCGCCGCCACGCACGCGGACCCGGCGGGCATCGAGGCCCTGGAGGAGATCCTGGCGCTGGGAATGCAGGCCGTGGCCGACGACGACGTGGACGCCGCGGTCGCCCTCAACGCCCGCTTCCACACGAAGGTCATCGAGATGGCGGGCAACGCGGTCCTCGCCGAACTCGCGGCCCAGGTCGACCGTCGCGTGCGGTGGTACTACACGCCGATCGCACGGCAGCGCGGCCACCAGTCCTGGATCGAGCACCGCGACCTGATCGCCGCGATCGCCGCCCACGACGAGCAGTCGGCCACCCGGCTGATGCGTGAGCACACCGAGCACACCCGGCGCTCGTACCACGCCCGCACCGAGTCCTGAGCCCGGCGCAGGCCCGCCCCTCACCGGCGGACGGAATCGTGCGGTAGATCTTTGTCCTGTGAGTGGAGAAAGTCGACGGCAATCCGCGCACAACTTCTTCCCAGGTTCGGCGGCCGCTGCTACGTTCCCCTCGAAAGCCCGGAACCAGCGGCCGAAACAAGGCGGGGAGGGGTCTGTGAGACGCATGACGGCACGGCCCGCGAACGCTCATCAGGCCCGTCTGCTCAAGCTGTTGAGGGACAGCGGCCCCAACTCCCGTGCTCAGCTCGGTGATCGGGTGGACCTGTCCCGTTCCAAGCTGGCCGTGGAGGTCGACCGGCTCCTGGAGACGGGGCTCGTCGTGGCCGACGGACTCGCCGCCTCCCGCGGCGGCCGCCGCTCCCACAACGTCCGCCTCAACCCGGCACTGCGTTTCCTCGGCGTCGACATCGGCGCCACCTCGGTCGACGTCGCCGTCACCAACGCCGAACTGGAAACCCTCGGACATCTCGACCAGCCCCTCGACGTACGTGAGGGACCGGTCGCCGTCTTCGAGCAAGTCCTTTCCCTGGCAGCGAAGTTGAGGGCGGCCGGACTCGCCGAGGGCTTCGACGGCGCCGGCATCGGCGTACCCGGTCCGGTCCGTTTCCCCGAGGGCGTGCCGGTCGCCCCGCCGATCATGCCGGGCTGGGACGGCTTCCCCGTGCGGGAGGCGCTCAGCCAGGAGCTCGGCTGCCCGGTCATGGTCGACAACGACGTGAACCTCATGGCGATGGGGGAGCAGCACGCGGGCGTCGCCCGCACCGTCGCCGACTACCTCTGCGTCAAGATCGGCACCGGTATCGGCTGCGGCATCGTCGTAGGCGGCCAGGTCTACCGCGGGACGACCGGCAGCGCGGGCGACATCGGGCACATCCAGGCCGTGCCCGACGGCCGACTCTGCGCCTGCGGCAACCGGGGCTGTCTGGAAGCCCATTTCAGCGGTGCGGCCCTGGCCCGTGACGCACTGGACGCGGCTCAGCAGGGGCTCTCGGCGGAACTCGCGTCACGCTGGGAGGCGAACGGCGCGCTCACCGCCGTGGACGTGGGCGCGGCGGCCGCCGCCGGTGACGCCGCCTGCCTGGAGCTGATCCGGCAGGGCGGCAACCGGGTCGGCCAGGTCATCGCCGGACTCGTCTCGTTCTTCAACCCGGGCCTGGTGGTGATCGGCGGCGGGGTGACCGGCCTCGGCCACACCCTCCTCGCCGCGATCCGCACCCAGGTGTACCGCCAGTCGCTGCCACTGGCGACCGGCAACCTGCCCATCGTCCTGGGCGAGTTGGGCCCCGCCGCCGGGGTGACCGGCGCGGCCCGGCTGATCAGCGACCACCTGTTCTCACCCGCATAGGCCCGCCATCCGGCAGGGCCCCCGACACGTCCCCGGCACGTCCCTCACTGACACGATTCACCAGCACAGCGCCCTGTCCCGTCATGCCCTCTCCCGTCCTGCCCTGCACCGCCTCGCACCGCACTGCCTCGCACCGCACTGCCTCGCACCGCCCTGCTGTCTCGTGGCCTGTTCTGTCGTGGCCTGATCTGCGCCGATCCTCCCTGCGCCGATCCGCTCTGCATCACTCCGCTCCGAGAACGACGACCCGTCCGCCCTGACTCCGGCCCGCACGCCCGCCGAGGGGAACCCACATGGCGTCACCACCGTTGCTCAGCATGTCCGGCATCACCAAGTCCTTCCCCGGCGTACGGGCGCTGGACGGCGTCGACCTCGACGTCCAAGCCGGCGAAGTGCACTGTCTGCTCGGCCAGAACGGTGCCGGGAAGTCCACCCTCATCAAGGTGCTGGCCGGCGCCCACCAGCCCGACACGGGCAGCATCCGCTGGCGCGGCGAGGACGTCACGCTCCGCTCCCCGATCGCCGCCATGCGCCTCGGCATCGCCACGATCTACCAGGAACTCGACCTGGTGGAGCACCTGTCCGTGGCGGAGAACGTCCACCTCGGCCATGAACCCACGGCCGCCGGGTTCGTCGTACGGGGCAAGGCGGCGCGAGCTTCAACTGCCGTTCTGCTGAAGCGACTTGGGCACCCTGAGATCGATCCCGGGCGTCTGGTGGGCGAGCTGTCGGCCGCGCAGCGGCAGATCGTGTCCATGGCGCGGGCGCTCTCGCACGACGTCCGGCTCATCGTGATGGACGAACCGTCCGCCGCCCTCGACCCCGACGAGGTCGACAACCTGTTCCGGATCGTGGGCGACCTCACGGCCGACGGAGTCGCGGTCGTCCACATCTCCCACCGGCTGGAGGAGATCCGCCGCATCGGCGACCGCGTCACCGTGCTCAAGGACGGCCGGGCCGTCGCCGTCGGACTGCCCGCCGAATCGACCCCGACCCGCGAGGTCGTGGCGTTGATGACCGGCCGCAACGTCGAGTACGCCTTCCCCGGACGGCCCGCCTTGGCGCCCGAGCAGGATCCGGTCCTCCAGGTCGAAGGGCTCACCCGGGAGGGCGAGTTCGCACCTCTCGACCTGTGCGTCCGCCCCGGTGAGATCGTGGGGCTGGCCGGACTCGTCGGCTCGGGCCGCTCGGAGATCCTCGAGACGATCTACGGCGCCCGCAGGCCCACCGCCGGGCGGGTCCTGGTCGGCGGACGCGCCCTGCGCCCCGGCAGCGTCCGCGCCGCCGTCCGTGCCGGAGTCGGGCTGGCCCCCGAGGAGCGCAAGGCGCAGGCGCTGCTGATGCTGGAGTCGGTCACCCGAAACGTCTCCGTCTCCTCCCTGTCCCGTTTCTCGCGCGCCGGTTGGATCGACCGGCGCGCCGAACACGGCGCCGCGCGGACCGCGACCCGTGAACTGTCGCTGCGGCCGGACGACCCCGACGTCGCGGTGCGCACCCTGTCCGGCGGCAACCAGCAGAAAGCCGTACTGGCCCGCTGGCTGCTGCGGGGCTGCCGGGTGCTGCTGCTCGACGAACCCACCCGTGGAGTCGACGTCGGCGCCCGCGCCGAGCTCTACGCGGTCGTGCGCCGGCTGGCGGACGAAGGGCTCGCCGTACTCCTGGTCTCCAGCGAGGTCCCCGAGGTGCTCGGCCTCGCCGACCGTGTCCTGGTGCTGCGGGAGGGCCGTGTCGTGCACACCGCGCCCGCCCGCGAGCTGGACGAACACCGCGTACTCGACCTCGTCATGGAAGGAAGCCCGGCGTCATGACGCAGCCCGCCTCCCCGCCCGGGGACAGCGCCGACAAGGTGCCGTCGACGCACGAGGCCCCGGCGTGGCGGTCCCTGGTGTTCCGCGCCGACGTGCGCACCCTCTCCCTGCTCGGTGTGCTCGCCGCCCTGATCGTCATCGGCGGCGTCACCAAGCCCGACGAGTTCCTCGACACCCGCAACCTCCAACTCGTCCTCACCCAGGCCTCGGTGATCGGAGTCGTCACCGTCGGCATGACCTTCGTCATCACCTCCGGCGGCATCGACCTGTCCGTCGGCGCGATCGTCGCCCTCGCCTCGGTGTGGGCGACCACCGTCGCCACCCAGGAGTACGGCTTCGCGGGCATCCTCTTCACCGCGGTGCTCGTCGGCGTGGGCTGCGGCCTGGTCAACGGAGTGCTGATCGCGTACGGCGGGATGGTCCCCTTCATCGCCACCCTCGCCATGCTCGCCTCCGCCCGCGGACTCGCGTTGCAGATCACCGACGGACGCACCCAGATCGTCACCGTCGGCGGCATCCTCGACCTCGGCGAGCGCGACTCCTACGTTCTCGGCGTGCCGCCCCTGGTCATGGTGTTCGCGGTCGTGACGATCATCGGCTGGCTCGTGCTGAACCGCACCACCTTCGGACGCCGCACGGTCGCCGTCGGCGGCAACGCGGAGGCCGCCCGGCTCGCCGGCATCGACGTCCGCCGTCAGCGGCTCTGCCTCTACCTGCTGTCCGGCCTGTGCTGCGGCATCGCCGCCTTCCTGCTGATCATCCTCTCCGGCTCCGGCCAGAACACCAACGGCAACCTCTACGAACTGGACGCCATCGCCGCCGCGATCATCGGCGGCACGCTGCTCACCGGGGGGCGCGGCACCATCACCGGCTCCGTGCTCGGCGTACTGATCTTCACCACGATCACCGACATCTTCGCGCTGAACAACCTGCAGAGCGACGTCCAGCAGATCGCCAAGGGCGCGATCATCGTCGCCGCCGTGCTGGTCCAACGCCGTACCGCGAGCACGACCTGAGGAAAGGGTTCACCGCCATGCCAGAGCCGACGCCCGTCACGAGCCGCTTCACCAGTCGCAGAGGGATTCTCTTCGGAGCCGCCGCCGTATCCGCCGGCGCCTTCCTCGCGGGTTGCACCAGCAACGACGCCCAGGACGAGGAACCGGCCGCGAACGACCGGCCCGCCGCCGACGACAAGCCGGGCAGGAAGGTCACCATCGGCTTCGCCGGACCGCAGGCCGACCACGGCTGGCTCAACGCCATCAACGACAACGCCCAGAGCCGCGCGAAGAAGTACTCGGACGTCACCCTGGAGATCACCGAGGGCTCGAACGACACCGCCCAGCAGATCGGCCAGATCGAGACCCTCATCAACAAGAAGGTCGACGTCCTGGTCGTACTGCCGGCCGACGGCAAGGCCCTCACCCAGGTCGGTCTGAAGGCGATGCGGGCGGGCATTCCCGTCGTCAACCTCGACCGGATCTTCAACACCCCTCAGGCGTACCGCTGTTGGATCGGCGGCGACAACTACGGCATGGGGCTCAACGCGGGCCACTACATCGGGCAGAAGCTCAAGGGCACGTCCGGCGCCCGTGTGATCGAGCTGGCCGGCCTGGACAACCTGGAGCTCACCAAGCAGCGCACCCAGGGCTTCGACGACGCCCTCAGGAACTACCCCAACGTCAAGAAGGTCGCCCGCCAGGCAGCCGAGTTCACCGTGGAGTCGGGTCAGGCCAAGATGGCCCAACTCCTGCAGGCGCAGTCCAGGTTCGACGCGCTGTGGAACCACGACGACGACCAGGGGGTGGGTGCGCTCCGGGCCATCGAGCAGGCCGGGCGCGACGACTTCCTGATGGTCGGCGGGGCGGGGGCGCTGGCCGCGTTCCAGGCGATCAAGCAGGACGACGGCGTGCTGAAGGCAACCGTTCTCTACCCGCCCACCATGGCCGCCTCCGCCATCGACCTCGCCCGCGCCCTCGGCCAGGGCAAGGGGGTCGGCGGCCTCGCCGAGTACGAGATCCCCGCCTCGATCACGCTGTATTCGGCCGTCGTCGACAAGACCAACGTCGATCAGTACATGTCCACCGGCTTCAAGTAGGGGGCCCTGTCGGACGGGAGACCGGCGTCAGCCGTCCGCCGCCGAAGCCGGGGCCCGGCCTGCGTCGCCGGCTCGGGCCGGAACCGGCGGGCGCGGCGCAGGCCCGCCGGGCGTTCCCGTCCCCTGCCTCGGACGGCGATCCACCCCCACCGTGCACCACGACGAGGAGGACAACCGTATGGAACAGCCGCAGCAGTCAGCAGGGCCGGAGGCCGGCAAGCCGCCGCTCCGTGTGGGGATGGTCGGTCCCGGTTTCATGGGTGCGGCCCACTCCCAGGGCTGGCGCACCGTGGGCCGTGTCTTCGACCTGCCTCGCCGCCCGGTCCTCGCCGTGATCTGCGGCCGTGACGCCTCCGCCGTGCGCGCGGCGGCCGACCGGCACGGCTGGGCGGCGACCGAGACGGACTGGCGTGCCCTGGTCGGCCGGGACGACGTCGACCTCGTCGACATCTGCACCCCCGGCGACTCGCACGCGGAGATCGCCGTGGCGGCCCTGGCGGCGGGCAAGCACGTTCTGTGCGAGAAGCCCCTCGCCAACACCGTCGAGGAGGCCGAGGCCATGGCTCGCGCCGCCGAAACGGCCTACACGTCGGGCCGGTTGGCGATGGCGGGTTTCAACTATCGCCGTGTCCCGGCCACCGCCCTGGCCCGGCGGATGGTCGCCGAGCACAGGCTGGGCACGCTGCGACACGTCCGGGTGATCTACCTGCAGGACTGGCTGGTGGACCCGGAGTTCCCGCTGACCTGGCGGCTGCGCAGGGAACGGGCGGGCTCCGGCGCGCTCGGCGACCTGGGCGCGCACATCGTCGACCTCGCGCAGTACCTGGCGGGGGAGCGGCTCGCCGGGGTCTCCGCCCTCACCGAGACCTTCGTGCGACGCCGGCCGCTGCCCGTCGGCGCGACGAGCGGCCTGAGCTCCACGTCCACCGCCGGCGCCGGCGCGGTCACCGTCGACGACGCCGCCCTGTTCACCGGCCGCTTCGCCTCCGGCGCGCTCGCCTCCTTCGAGGCGACCCGCTTCGCCACGGGACGCAAGAACGCCCTGCGGATCGAACTCAACGGCGACCGCGGCTCGTTGGCCTTCGACCTGGAGCGCCTGAACGAACTCTGGTTCCACGACGCCACCGAACCCGGCACGCACGCCGGCTTCCGCCGCATCCTCGTCACCGAACCCGACCATCCCTACCTCGACGCCTGGTGGCCGCCGGGGCACGGCCTGGGATACGAGCACACCTTCGTCCACCAGGCCCGCGACCTGGTCCACGCCCTGGCCGAGGGCCGCCGGCCCGAACCCTCCTTCGCCGACGGACTGCAGGTGCAGCGCGTCCTGGCCGCGGTCGAGGAGAGCGCCGAGAAGAACTCCGTGTACACCCCGATAGCGCACTGAGGACCGAGGAGGGCCTGGAGCATGCCGCGTACGTTCACACTCTTCACCGGCCAGTGGGCGGACCTGCCCCTGGAGGAGGTCTGCCGCCTCGCCCGCGACTTCGGCTACGACGGCCTCGAACTGGCCTGCTGGGGCGACCACTTCGAGGTCGACAAGGCGCTCACGGACCCGGGCTACGTGAAGTCCCGCCGACAGCTCCTCGACACCTACGGTCTGAAGTGCTGGGCCGTCTCCAACCACCTGGTGGGGCAGGCGGTCTGCGACGCCGTCATCGACGAGCGCCACCGTGCCATTCTGCCCGCCCGCGTCTGGGGCGACGGCGAGCCGGAGGGCGTCCGGCGACGGGCCGCGGCCGAGATCGCCGACACCGCGAGGGCCGCGGCCGCCTTCGGCGTCGACACCGTGATCGGCTTCACGGGCTCCGCGATCTGGCACCTGGTCGCCATGTTCCCGCCCGCGTCCGAGGCGATGATCGCGCGCGGATACGAGGACTTCGCCGTGCGCTGGAACCCGATCCTCGACGTCTTCGACGCGCAGGGCGTGCGGTTCGCGCACGAGGTCCACCCCGGCGAGATCGCCTACGACTACTGGACGACCGTGAGCGCGCTGGAGGCGGTCGACCGGCGACCGGCCTTCGGGCTCAACTTCGACCCCAGCCACTTCGTGTGGCAGGACCTCGACCCGGTCGGCTTCCTGTGGGACTTCCGCGACCGCGTCTACCACGTGGACTGCAAGGAGGCCCGCAGGCGTCTCGACGGCCGCAACGGCCGCCTCGGCTCCCACCTGCCGTGGGGCGACCCCCGTCGTGGCTGGGACTTCGTCTCAGCCGGTCACGGTGACGTCCCCTGGGAGGACGTCTTCCGCATGCTGCGCTCCATCGACTACCGGGGCCCGGTCTCCGTGGAATGGGAGGACGCGGGAATGGACCGGCTCCAGGGCGCCCCCGAGGCACTGACCCGCCTCAGGGCCTACGACTTCGAGCCGCCGTCGGCCTCGTTCGACGCGGCGTTCGGCCACTGAACGCGCACGGCCCGGACGGACGCGCCGAGTGCGCTCAGGCGCGTGGGGAGGCCGCCCCCCTGGTTCCCGGGGGTCGGCCCCTCCACGCGCGCGTGTCTCGTCGTCCGGCCGCCGGAGGTCTCGCCGACGCCGCGGACGCGGCGGCGCGCGTCCGTCACTTCGCGGCAGGAGCGGGATGCGGTCGGCGGACGCGCCGTGCGTCACGAGGGGATCCGCTGTCCTGTCAGGCCGATTCCTCGCCGAGCGGCTGGGGGTTGGGGACGATCCTGCGACGCCTGCGCGGCCGCCCCGGGGATTTCAGGAAGAGCGCCGGCACCGCGGACGCCAGGCCGACGGAGCCGGCCAGGACGAACGCGCCCTCGTAGTCCCACGCCCCGACCACGATCGAGCCGACGCCGGAGCCCACCGGGCCCGGGACGAGCTTGGAGCTGTAGACCATGCCGTAGTCGCCGGCGTTGTTGTTCTCGCCGAAGTAGTCCGCCGTCATCGCGGCGAACAGCGGGAAGATCGCGCCGCCGCCGAAGCCGGAGACCATGGAGCACAACAGGAAGAACGGCATGCTGCCCATCCGGCCGGACGCCAGCACCCCGAACTGGGCCGTACCGAGGACGAGGCAGACGACGACCAGGGTGCGGCGGCGGCCGTAACGGTCGGAGACCCAGCCGATGACGCCGCGGCCGGTGCCGTTGACGATCGCCTTCAGGGACATCGCCGTGGCCACGATCCCGCCCGCGAAGCCCATGTCCTTGCCGAACGGCACCTGGAAGGCGATGCCGAAGATGTTGATCCCCGCCGTGCACAGCAGGCAGAACCACATCATCCACAGGACGGGGGTGCGGGCGGCCTCCTTCGGGGTGTACTGCCTCACCGCCGACGGGTTCTTCTCCAGGGCGCGGCGGATCTTCGGGTCGTCGGTGACCCTCAGCGGGTCGACGTGCGCCGGCCACCAGTTCTTCGGCGGGTCCCGGAAGAACCGTCCGGCGAATGCCACGACGGCGCAGCAGACGAGCCCCACCGAGACCAGCACGCCCCTGTGGTTGCCCAGGTCCATGTACGACGTGAACAGGAACACGAAGGGCACCGAGCCGTAGGCGAAACCGCCGTTGACCATGCCGGTCTTGCCGCCCTTGCGCTCCGGATACCACTTGCCCACCATGTTCACGCAGGTCGCGTAGACCAGCCCGGCGCCGATGCCGCTGCACACGCCGAAGCCGAGGTAGGCGACGACGACGTACGGCGCGTACGCCAGGGACAGGTAGCCGAGGACCGTGCCCAGTGCGCCGAGCATCATCGCCTGCCGCGCGGGCGGCCTGCCGCTCTCCCGCAGCTGCCCCGCGGGGAAGGCGACGGCCGCCTGGAAGAACACCCAGACGCCCATCAGCCAGAAGATGTGCCCACTGCTCCACAGGTGGGCCTCGTGCAGTGTGTCCTCGGCCGACGTGAACGCGTACTCCGAGGAGCTGATCCCCAGCATGCCCATCCAGACGAGCGTTTCGAAGTCCCAGCCGGTGAGCGAGAACGCGCCGTCGCCGAAGAGAGCGACGACCTCCTTGTCGGGCCGCGCCTGCTTGGCCGCGAGCACGAAGGGCACGCCGACGCCGAGGGTGCCCAGCGGGCCCGGGTCCATCCAGTGGCCCGGTGACTTGGGCTGCACGACCTGACCGGAGAACGTGACGATGTCGCCGCCGTCGCCGATGTAGATCGAGTCCTCGGTGAGGAAGTCGTTGATCTCGCTGACCAGGCGGTAGGGGGGGGATGGGCGAGGCGTCCGACCTCAGGCTCGGCAGCCGCTTCTCGATCGCCGACTGCTCGGCGGCGCGCAGCTCGTCCAGCCACTCCTTGCGCCTGGACGCCCCGCCGTCGAGGCGCCCGGAGGCGGCCGCGGTCACCGACGTCAGCACCAGGCCCGCGTCGCCGACGATTCCGAGGTCGATGTCGCGGTTCCTGCCGACCGTGCGGTAGTCGTGGTCGACCTGGACGACGGTCGCGTCCGGCGACAGCCGCCTGCCGTAGCCCATGCGGAAGTCGAAGGGCGTGCCGACGATCACGATGACGTCGGCGTTGGCGAAGGCGTGGCGGCGGGAGAGCTGGAAGTGGTGGGGGTCGCCGGGAGGCAGGGTGCCGCGGCCGGCGCCGTTCATGTAGGCCGGGACGTTCAGGGTGCGCACCAGCTCGACGGCGGCCTCGGTGCCCCGGGTCGTCCAGACCTGGCTGCCCAGCAGGACGGCCGGCTTCTGGGCGTGCACCAGCAGGTCGGCGAGGTTTTCGACGGCCTCGGGGTCGCCGGCCGAACGGGTCGAGGCACGGTAGGCGCCCGGTCTCGGCACACGGGCCCTCACCGCCGCCACCTTGGCGTCGAGGACGTCGCGCGGGATCTCCAGGAAGGAGGGGCCGGGCGCGCCGTGGAAGCACTCGCGGAAGGCCTCCCGATGACTTCGGCTGGCGGCTTGCGCAGGCCGACGTGGGCCGTGCCGAACTTCCGGGAATGCCCGCTGGCGCCCTGACCGCACGCCGGGGTCGCCGGACCGCCCGCTGCCTCCGCGCGCATGTGACGAGCCGGCGTCGACCTTCGCGCACCCCGTGGGGTGAACGTGCGATCACCCCACGTGAGACGCGTGCGTCGGCGCCCCGGCACCCGCCCGGCCAGCGGATATGCAGGTGAAACGCACTCCGAAAGCTTGGTATTGTTGTCCATGTCGCCGCGGGGAGCACTCGCGCGGCGGCAGACACCTGGTCCGGGTGGCGGAATGGCAGACGCGCTAGCTTGAGGTGCTAGTGCCCTTTATCGGGCGTGGGGGTTCAAGTCCCCCCTCGGACACTCTCACCCTCCGTGTCGAGCGGATCCCGCTCGGTGATCGATTGATCCCCGCATTCGGCGTTGCGCCGAGTGCGGGTTTTTTGTTGCCTCCGTCTCGCTTGTCGCCCGAATGTCGCGGAAGCCCGTTTATCGGTTGTCCCGGGGCGCTGTTCCGATCCCCGGTGTCGCGGTCATCTGCAGGTCGTCCGCGAGACGCTCGCCGATACGGTTGACGGACCGTCAATGTTCACCTCTGCGCCCAAATTGGCGGTCTGTGGCTGCTTCTTGTGGTGATACGATCACGCTCGCTTGTAGAGCGGGCGGATGGGTGCAAGACGACATCTCCGACTACGGGGACAGTCCGGGCGGTCACCCCGGTGCGGGCGGTCCGCCGGTCCACCCGCATTGACGGGAATTCAGCAACTGGCCGTCAGTCGCCTGAAGAGAGTCTTATGACTGATTACATACAGAACCCGGTACTCTGGGCTCTCCTCGTCGCCGTACTCGTCGCCGTCGCCCTCATTGTTCGCCAGCGTAGGGCGGCGCGGACGTTAAGGCAGGAGTTCGCAGATCTCCGGGCTCGTCACACCGAGCTCGAGAACGGGTACGCGAAATCCGTCGAGGCAGCTCAGGAAAGAGCCGAAGAGGCTACGAAAACGGTCCTCAAGTCCGCTATGCGGACGCTCCAGGGCCTCGCCGCGGAACAGCAGTTGATCGTTTCCCGGCTGCAGAACAAATACGGCGAGTCGGTGATCCTCCAGGACCTCCTGGAGATCGACCACACGAACTCTCAGTTCGGTCGCCGCGCCCAGTCCATCGCCGTGCTCTGCGACGGCTGGCTGGGACGTCAGCGTGATGTCGCGTCCGTCTACGACGTGGTCCGCAGCGCGCAGGGCAGGGTCCGTCACTACCGACGGGTGGAGATTCTCTCGCAGGTCGACTTCGGCATCACCAGCCGGGCCGTCGAACCAGTGGCACTGGCCCTCGCGGAACTCCTCGACAACGCCACGAGCTATTCCAGCCCGGACACCGTTGTCGAAATCAACATTCGTACCGTTCCCAAGGGCATCTGCATCGTCGTGGACGACGCCGGTGTCGGCATGAACGACGAAGAGCGCGCCCGCGCCGAAAGGCTTCTGTCGAGTGACCGGGTCTCGGGTGTTTCCGCACTCGGAAACCCGCCGCAGTTCGGCTTCGCGGTGATCGGCGTGCTCAGCGAGCGCTTCGGTTTCGAGGTGTCCGTGGACTCCACCTCCCCTTACGGAGGCGTCCGGGCGGTCCTCCTCCTGCCGCACGACCTGCTCACCAACGCGCCCGAGCAGAAGGAGCCGGCTCCGGTCGCCCCCGCTGCCCAGGCCGCCCCCACCGGCGGGGGCCCCGAGAACGCGCTGCCCGTGACCACCACCGCCGACGGCCTGCCCAGGCGGCGCCGCAAGCGGCCGATGGCCATCGTGCCCGGCAGTGCGTCGAACGCCCCAGGCCCGTCGCGTTCGGGCGCCGAGACGGCGGCGATCATGGGCGCCTTCCAGCGCGGCACCCGGTCGGGCCGGGCCACGCAGACGGACCCCGCGGAACAGTCGAGCAGCACCCGTGGTGCAAGCAGCGAAGGGCATGAGTTCTCGTGAACGACGACCTGTCATGGATGCTTGACAGCGCCCTGGAGATTCCCGGGGCCCTGCACGCCGTCCTGATCTCAGCCGACGGCCTGCTGATGGCGCGAACGCAGGACTTCGGCAAGGACGACGCGGACCGGGTGGCCGCCGCGATGAGCGGCGTGCAGTCGCTCAGTCGCTCACTCGCCTTCTTCTGCGAGGACGTCACCCAGAAGTGGCGGCAGACGCTGGTCGAGTTCGACGGGGGCTGGGTCTTCCTGATCTCCGCGGGCGAGGGCGCCTACCTCGGAGTCTCCGCGTCGCCGGACGTCGACATGGCGGACATCACCTTCCGGATGCAACAGCTCGTCGGCCAGCTCGGCAAGGCGCTGACCACGCCGCCGCGCGAGAACCTCGGCGTGCGGTCATGACCGGATTCGGCGAACTGGAGCCGCAGAGCGCGGAGTTAGTGCGCCCGTACGTCATCACCAAGGGACGGGGGCTGCCCGACGAGGAGCAGCTCTCCCTGATCACCTTGGTCACGGCGGCCGCCGACCACCAGCAGCGGCCCACCCGTCTGTCCCCCGAGGAACAGAACCTGTTGGAGCTGTGCGAGGCGGGCTACCTCTCGGTCGCCGAGATCGCCGGACACACCCAACTGCCCCTGGGCGTGGTGAAGATCCTCCTCGCCGCCCTCACCGAAGGCGGATACCTCATCACCCGCCCACCGGTGCAGCGGGCGCCCCTCGCCGACCGGGACATTCTGGAGGAGGTGCTGAATGGTCTCAGGGCCAAGTTTGGATGAACAGGCGTACGTCCGAGGCGGCGCGACGCAGACGGCGGTGAAGATCCTCGTCGTGGGCCACTTCGCGGTCGGCAAGACGACGTTCATCGGGGCGATCTCCGAGATCGAGCCGCTGTCCACCGAGGAGACGATGACGCGCGCCGCCGAGTCGGTCGACGACCTCAAGGGAGTCCAGGGCAAGACCACCACCACGGTCGCCATGGACTTCGGCCGGCTGACCATCAGCGACCGCGTCGTGCTCTACCTGTTCGGAACGCCGGGCCAGCAGCGTTTCGTGCAGATGTGGGAGGACATGGCACGCGGCGCGCTCGGCGCGCTGGTGCTCGTCGATCCCGAGCGGCTCGCGGACTCCTTCGCCGTGATCGATCTGATCGAACAGTACGGACTCGACTACGCGATCGCCGTCAACCACTTCGACGGCTCGCCGCTGCGCGACGAGCTGGCCCTGCGCGAGGCGCTGGACCTGCTCGACGACACTCCCGTCGTCACCTGCGACGCACGGGACGAGAAGTCGTCGGCCGATGCCCTCATCACGCTCGTCCGCCACCTGCAGGACCGTGCCCACTAGGGAGCAGAAATGGACCAACCCACCGCACCCGTGCCCCCGCCCGGGTGCCCGGCGCACCAGACCGGCGGCCGAGTGCCGCTGCACGGAGTGGAGTTCGCGGCCGACCCCCAGGCCTACTACTCCTACCTGCGCCACTACGGGCCCACCGCGCCCGTCGAGCTCGCCCCGGGAGTCGAGGCCACCCTCGTCACCGACTACGCCACCGCTCTGCAACTCCTGCAGGACTCGGGCTCGTTCCGCAAGGACGCGCGCCGCTGGCGCGACCTCAACGAAGGCCGGATTCCCCCGGACAGCCCGGTCGCACCCCTGTTGGCGTACCGGCCCAACGCCATGTTCAGCGACGGCGCCGAGCATCTGAGGCTGCGTCAGGCCATCACCGACAGCATGGCCCGCGTCGACCCGCGCAGGCTGAGCCAGAGCACCGAGCAGGTCTCCAACTACCTGATCTCGCAGTTCGGTTCGCGCGGCTCGGCCGACCTGCTCGGCGACTACGCCAAGCAGCTGCCGCTGTTCGTGTTCAACGAACTCTTCGGCTGCACGGCCGACATCGGCGACCGCGTCGTGTTCGGCATCACCGGCATGTTCGACGGGGTGAACGCCGAGCAGGCGGTGGGGGTGATGTTCGGGGCCATCGGCGAGCTGGTGGCGCTCAAGCGGTCCAAGCCCGGCGACGACGTCCCCTCGTGGCTGATGGAGCATCAGGCCAAGCTCACCGACGAGGAACTGGTCCACCAGATCGCCCTGCTGCTGGTGGCGGGCAACGAGCCGCTGCGCAACCTGATAGGCAACACCCTGCACCGCCTGCTCACCCACGACGCGTACGCCAACCAGGGCGGTCTGATCGACGAGGCGATCGACGACACGCTGTGGGAGAACCCGCCCATGCAGAACCTCGCCCCGCACTACCCGGCCTCCGACATGGAGTTCGCCGGACAGAAGCTGCACGCCGGCGATCTGGTGCTGGTCAGCTTCGCCGCGGCCAACACCGGCCCCGCGCTGACCGCCGCGCGCAAGGCCGGCAGCAACCGCGCCCACCTCGCCTGGAGCGCCGGCCCGCACGCGTGCCCGTCCAAGGAGCCCGCCCGGCAGATCACCGTGACGGCCATCGAGAACCTGCTCAACAGGCTCCCGGACGTCGAGCTCGCCGTGCCGACCGAGAGCCTGACCTGGCGGCCCGGCCCCTTCAACCGGGGACTCACCGTGCTGCCCGCCAAGTTCACCCCGGTCCGGACGGCGCCCCGGCCCGCTCCTCAGTCCCGCACCGAGGCGTCACCGCGCCCCGAGCAGGCCGCGACGCGCAGCAGGGGTGAACGCGGGGGCATGTGGAGCCAGTTCCTCAACTGGCTGACGAGGTGATTCACACAACACCCGCCAACTCTGCACGACTGCATGACGATTCAACCTCAGGGGTAGTGAGGAACGCGGCATTCCGTGTTGCTCACGAGACAGAGGAGGTGTCGTGGACCACATATCCGCCGACGCCGTTTTCATACGACGCCCCGTCGTCATGCACCCCCGGATACCCGCCCCACCAGGCGGGTATCTTCTTGCCCGCCCCCTTGCGCGGGGTGAGGTCAGATGACCGCCCACCGGTCCGGTGACACGGACACAGGCGCCGCGCCCACGCTCGGCGGACACGCGGTCCGGCAGTTACTGCGACTGAGTGAGATCGCGGGCCTGTCCTCGGCCGACTCCGACATCTACGCGCGCACACTCGTCGAGGCCCTGGGGCCCGTCGCCGAGCGACCCCTGCGACTGCCCCCGCCCAGCCGCAGCTTCCTCTCCGACGACCACACGCCGGTGGAGTTCTCCCTCTCCTGCGAACCGGGCGCGGCGCCGACCCTGCGGGTACTGCTCGAGCCCGGGGCGGGCGAGAGCGACCTGAGGCACAACGGCCGCACCGGCCTGCGGGTCGTACGCGAACTGGCGGCACGCTGGGGCTTCACGACCGACCGCCTCGACGAACTGGAGGACCTCTTCTTCCCGCCGTCGCCCGAGGGCCCTCTCGCGCTGTGGTGCGCGCTGGAGCTGCGTCCCGGCGGGATCCCCCGCGTCAAGGCCTACCTCAACCCCGCGGCGTCCGGTCAGAGCCATGCCGCCGCGACCGTGCGGAAGGCGCTGGAGCGACTCGGTCACCGCGAGGCGTTCGCGTCGTTGTCCGACAGCGACCGGCACCTGTTCTTCGCCCTGGACCTGGGCGACTGGGCGGAGCCCCGGGTCAAGGTCTACCTCGCGCACGAGGACCTGTCCGCCGCCGAGGCCGGGGCCCTGTCCCGCATGGACGGCGGTCCCGACCGGGCCGAGATCGAGGAGTTCTTCCGCATCGCGGCAGGTCACGCCAGCGACGTCGTGACCGACAGCCCGGGTGCCGGTGCCGGTGCCGGTGCACAGGAAGAGGCAGAGGCAGGGTGGGGGCCACGGGTCGTCCGCCGGCCCGTCCAGACCTGCCATGCCTTCACCGACACGGGCACCGGGAGGCCGACCGGCTTCACCCTCTACGTCCCGGTGCGGGACTACGCCCGTCACGACGGCGAGGCCCTGGACCGGGCGGCGGCACTGCTCGGCCGCTACGGCGTGGACCCCGCCCCGGTGCTGTGCGCCCCGGCCGCCGTCACCGCGCGGCAGCCGGAGGAGGGCGTGGGGCTCGTCGCCTACCTCGGTCTGGCTCACCAGCGGGGCCGTTCGCCCCGGATCATGACGTACATCTCCTCGGAGGCGTACGACGTCCGGCCGCCCGCCGCGGCCCGGTCTGCCGTTCCCTCGCCCGCCGTCCCCGGTGCGGCGCATCTCCTGTCCGCGGACTCCGCACCGGCAGACTCCGCACCCGCGGACCCCTTGGCCGCCGTCCCGCTGTCCGCCGGACCGTGACCGGACCACCGCCCGCGGGCTCCGTCGAGCAGCTGCCCCCGTGGGCCGGCTGGACCCGTGGATCCACCGGATCTGCAGGACAGCTGGACCGGTAGGACAGCACCGCTCGTCACACCAGGGGTGCCACGGCACCTCGGGACAGGTCCCCGAGGGGAGCCGTACGCCGACGTCGTCGAACCGCTCCCTGCGCCCTCGAAGGCACGAACGTGTGGCCGCCCAGACCGCCCGGGCGGCCTCCTCGGCGCCCGGCGGGGGCACCCGCCGCCCCGCCGTCCGCCACCCCACCCGCCTACGTCGCTCACCGTCGCTCACCGTCACTCACCGTCGCGAAGCGACCGAGCAAAGGCTCGGCGGTGAAGCACCTCGCGCAGCGTCCTGTCGGTGAAAGCCCGTACCAGCAGCAGCGGTTGATTTGCCGTCACTCCTGGCGCAGTTCCTCCAGATAGGGCACCACGTCCACCTGGATCGACGCGCCCTGCGTCTGGCCGTACTGCCCGGCGATGCCTCCCAGGTAGGAGGCGATCTCTTTGCGCATGACCTCCGGTTCGGGCAGTGCCGCCTTGCCGGCCGCCACCCGGGCCACCCAGCGCGCCTGCGCCTCGACGAGCCGGGTGATCGACCCGTGCGGACGAACGAGGCCGATGAAGTGCAGACCGGGATGGTCGGGAGCGACGACGCGCTTGTACAGCTCGACCGAGCCTCCCGGGCCGATGGGACAGCCCGGGGGCAGGAAGGGGTACGCCATGCGATACCCGGTGCAGTGGACGATCACGTCGGCGGGTACGGACGTGCCGTCGGTGAAGACCACCCTGCCGCCGTCGAGGTGGTCGATTCCGGGCTTGGGGACGACCCCGCCGTGACGTATACGGGTGAGGATCTCGTCGGAGATGGTCACGGCCGAGGCGAAGATCGGGTGGTCGGGCTCGGGCAGGCCGTAGTCCGAGAGCCTGCCGCGGGCGACGAGCACGGCCTGTTCGATGAACCGGCGCTGCTCCTCCAGGGACATGGACGTCCACCACGGGGCCTCGGCGACGTCGTCCAGGGGCATGCCGAAGAGCTGCTTGGGCAGGATGTGCAGGCCCCGGCGCACGGACAGGACCGTCTGGGCGGCGTGGCGCGAGAGATCGCTCGCGATGTCCACCGCCGAGGCGCCGAGCCCCACGACGACGACGCGCTGTCCGGCGTAGTCGCTGCCGTCGCGGTAGTCGAGCGCATGGAGAATCGTTCCTTCGAAACCTTCGGAGCCGGGCGGCGGATCGGGCAGGACCGGCTCCGTGTTGTGCCCCGAGGCGACGATCACCTGCGTGAAGTCACGGGCGGTGCGGGTGCCGTGGGCGTCGCGGCTGACGACCGTCCACGCACCGTCGGCCGCCGGCCGCACGGACTCGACGGTCGTCTCCAGTTCGATGTGGTCCAGTACGCCGGCCCACTCGGCGAAGGAGCGCAGATAGGCGGCGACTTCGCTGTGCCGGGGGTAGACGGGGTACGACGCCGGCATCGGATGGTCGGCGTAACCCGTGAGCCGCTTGTTGGTGTTGAGGTGGAGTGACAGGTATCCCGGACCGCGCTCGCCCGCCTGCGGCTGCCGCCAGAGCCCGCCGACGTCGGACGCCTGCTCGAGGCAGACGAAGTCGAGCCCCTCGGACTTCAGGGCGTGAGCCATCGCAAGCCCCGACAGACCAGCACCGATCACACACCGGCTCACGCGTTCCCCCACGGAAAAGACACCACCCTTTCGTGCACGGGCAGTTGAATTCCCGTTCCACACTCTCCCCACTCTTCTCACATCAGCGACAAGGATCACAGGCACGATCCCCGGTCCGAGGTGGCGGGGGGCGAAAGGCGGGGTAGGGGCGGGTCACTCGCCAGCGGAGGCCCACAACCCCCTTACATGGCTGGGGTGTCGCGTCATCACCTCGTGCACGGACCGCTCGTCGCGGGCCAGCAGGGCGTCCAGCAGCTCCAGGTGCTCCTCGGCGGAGGCCAGCAGACGGCCCGAGGCGGACAGGGCGGTGAGACCGTACAGCCGCGCCCGGCCGCGCAGTTCGCGGACCACCTCGACGAGGTGCGCGTTACCGGCCAGGGCGAGCAGCCCCAGATGGAAGCGGGTGTCGGCCTCGACATAGGCGATCAGGTCGCCCGCCACCGCGGCCGCGACGATCTCCCGGGCGGCCGGGCGCAGCGCCTCCAGGGTCACGGGATCGGCGGTCGTCGCCAGCGACACCACCGTGGGGATCTCGATGAGTGCGCGGACGTGGGTGTACTCGTCCAGTTGCCGGTCGGAGACGTCGGTGACCCGGAACCCCTTGTTGGGGACGGCGTCGACCAGGCCCTCCTTCGCGAGGTCCAGCATCGCCTCGCGCACCGGGGTCGCCGAGACGCCGAAGCGTGCGGCCAGCGCCGGCGCCGAGTACACCTCGCCGGGCAGCAGTTCACCCGCGATCAGCGCGGCCCGCAGGGCGTCGGCGACCCGCTCGCGGTAGCTGCTCCGCCTGCCCCCCAGCACGGGCAGTGCCGGTGCCGGCACCGGGGCCGGGCCGGACGCGGCTGCGGCGGCCGGCGTGGGCGTGGGCGTGGCCGGGGCGGCCGGTGTCCTTGCTGCCGCGGGTGTCTCGCTGCTGGTGCGCCGGGCGGCGGCCATGGTGGGTCTCCTCGGGAACGAGCGGTGCCATGTCACTGTGAACCAGTGCACTGTGCCATGTCACGTGCCACGAGTTCGTCGCCGACGGTCGCGGGCGACGTGTCACAGCACGAAACCGGCGGGGAACGGGTCGGTCGGATCCAGCAGGTACTGGGCCGTCCCCGTGATCCAGGCGCGGCCGGTGAAGCTGGGCAGTACCGCCGGGCGGCCCGCGACCTCCGTCGTGCCGAGGAGGCGGCCCGTGAAGCGGGTGCCGATGAACGACTCGTTCACGAACTCGGTGTGCAAGGGCAGTTCGCCCCGGGCGTGCAGCTGTGCCATGCGGGCGCTCGTCCCGGTCCCGCAGGGTGAGCGGTCGAACCACCCGGGGTGGATGGCCATCGCGTGCCGGGAGTGGCGGGCGGTGGCGCCGGGAGCGTACAGGTGCACGTGATGGCATCCGCGGATGGACGGGTCCTCGGGATGGACCGGCTCCTCCTCGGCGTTGACCGCCTCCATCAGCGCCAGCCCGGCGCGCAGGATGTCGTCCTTGCGGGAGCGGTCGAAGGGCAGCCCGAACTCCTCCAGCGGCAGGATGGCGTAGAAGTTGCCGCCGTACGCCAGGTCGTACGTCACCGTGCGGCCGTCCGGCAGCGTCGCCCTGCGGTCCAGCCCGACCGTGAAGGAGGGGACGTTGCGCAGGGTCACGGCCGTGGCCGCGCCGTCCTCGACCGCCACCTCCGCGACGACCGGCCCGGCGGGGGTGTCCAGGCGGATGGTGGTGACCGGTTCGACGACCTCGACCATGCCCGTCTCGACGAGCACGGTCGCCACCCCGATCGTGCCGTGCCCGCACATCGGGAGATAGCCGGACACCTCGATGTAGACGACGCCCCAGTCGCAGTCCGGCCGGGTGGGCGGCTGGAGGATCGCGCCGCTCATGGCGGAGTGGCCGCGCGGCTCGTTCATCAGCAACTGCTTGACGTCGTCACGGTGTTCCCTGAAGTACAGCCGTCGCTCGTTCATCGTGGCGCCGGGGATGGCGCCGATCCCGCCGGTGATCACGCGGGTGGGCATTCCCTCGGTGTGCGAGTCGACGGCGTGCAGGACGAGCTTGCTGCGCATGAGGTCCCCTTCTGTGCCGTGTTCCGTGCCGTGCGGACGACTGCCCGGGGTCGGGCGCCGGGTTCGTCACGCCAGGCCGGCGGCGACGGCCTTCTCGGTGGCCGCGCGAACGGCGGCCTCCTGGTCGGGCAGCAGCGGGACCCGCGGCGGGCGGCAGCGGCCTCCATGACGGCCGACGACGTCCATCGATAGCTTGATCGCCTGGACGAACTCGACGCGTGAGTCCCAGCGCAGCAGCGGGTGGAGTCGGCGGTACAGGGGGAGCGCGGCCGTGAGGTCACCGGCGACGGCCGCCCTGTACAGCTCGACCGACGCCCTCGGCAGCGCGTTGGGGTAACCGGCGACCCACCCCTTGGCGCCCGCCACGGCCAACTCCAGCACGACGTCGTCGGCGCCGACCAACAGGTCGAGCTCCGGGGCGAGTTCGGCGATCCGGTAGGCGCGGCGGACGTCGCCCGAGAACTCCTTGACGCCGTGGATGTGCCCCTCGCCGTGCAGCCGGGCCAGCAGTTCGGGCACGAGGTCGACCTTGGTGTCGATCGGGTTGTTGTACGCCACGACCGGCAGCCCCGCCCCGGCGACCTCCGCGTAGTGGGCCACCACGGCACGCTCGTCGGCGCGGTAGGCGTTGGGCGGCAGCAGCATCACCGCCGAGCAGCCGGCCTCGGCTGCCTGCTCCGCCCAGCGCCGGGCCTCCGTCGAACCGTACGCGGCGACGCCGGGCATCACCCTGGCCCCGCCGACCGCGGCCACCGCGGTCTGCACGACCCGGGTCCGTTCCTCGGGTGTCAGCACCTGGTACTCGCCCAGCGAGCCGTTGGGTACGACGCCGTCGCAGCCGTTGGCCACCAGCCAGGCGCAGTGCTCGGCGTACCGGTCGTGGTCGACGCGGAGGCCGTCGTCGAGCGGGAGCGCGGTGGCGACCAGGACACCACGCCAGGGGCGGGACGCGGAGGCCGGGGGAGCCGGGTGGGGGACAGGGCCGGGGGCGGGGGCGGAGTCGGGGGCGTTCATGTGCAGTCCCTTCGCTGGGTGGTGTGTGACATGCCACTGGGTGACCGCGGGCAGGCCGCCGGGGTGCCGCGGGCTGTCACCGGGGTGCCGGGGAGTCGGTCGTCGGGGCGGCGAGCACGCCGAGCGGCACGGGGCGGGCCAGCAGCCGGCGCGCGGGGGTGGGCGCGCAGCCCGCGACGCCGGCCACCCCGGGCTCGCAGACGCGGCCCTGGCACCAGCCCATTCCGGCCCGGGTCAGGAGTTTCACGGTGCGCAGGTCGCCGGCGCCGAGCGTGCCGACGGCCTCGCGGACGGCGCCGGCGGTGACCTCCTCGCAGCGGCACACGACCGTGTCGTCGGTCACCTGCTCCGTCCAACGGGCGGGCCGGTCGCCGTAGGCCCCCGCCAGCGCCTGGAAGAACGCCCGCAGCCGGGCGCGCGCCCGGTCGGCCCGCGCCCACTCCCTCGGGTCGGGGACCGTGCCGGTCAGCCTGGCCGCCGCCGATCGGCCGGCGACATGCCCTTCGGCCAGGGACAGGGCGGCCCCGCCGATGCCGGTGGCCTCGCCCGCCGCCCAGACGCCCGGGACGTCGGTGCGCTGTTCGTCGTCGACCCGGACGCCCGCCTCCTCGACGCGACAGCCGAGCCCCTCCGCGAGGTCGGTGTGCGGCAGCAGACCGTGACTCACGGCGAGGGTGTCGCAGACGAGTCGCCGCCCGGATCCGGGTACCGGTCGGCCGTCGGCGTCCAGCGCGGCGACGGTGACGGACTCCAGACGTTCCACGCCATGGGCCTCCACCACCGTGTGACGGAACGTCAGAGAAGTTCGGTTGAGCAGGAGTCGGGCCGCGTAAGCGGTCCCCTCGACCACCTTCGCGGGGGCCATGCCCCAGGCCCGCACGTGGCGGCCGAAGTCCCTCGGACCGGCCGCCTCGACCAGGGCGACGACCCGAGCGCCCGCTGTCGCGAGCCCGGTCGCGACGGGCAGCAGCAGAGGGCCCGTGCCGGCGACGACCGCCCTGCGGCCGGGCAGCGCGAGCCCGCCCTTCAGCACGGCCTGCGCACCGCCCGCGGTGACCACGCCCGGCAGGGTCCAGCCGGGGAACGGCAGAACCCTCTCGTAGCCGCCGGTCGCCAGCACCACCGCGGCGGCCCGGACGGCCGTGGACTCCTCCAGCCCCGGACCGAGCAGCGCGTGCACGGTCAGGCCGGACGACTCCCGCTCCACGCACCACACATGACGCTCACTCAGGTGCAGGACACGTCCGGCGGCGCGGTGGACGTCGAGCCCGGCGCGCAGCCGTTCCCAGGTGCGCCACTGGTGATGCAGCGCCTGCGGCCGACGGGCGCCCAGCTCCTGCGCGGGCTGCCGGTAGAACTGCCCGCCCACCGCCGGGGCGGAGTCGACCAGCACCACGCGCACGCCGCGCGCCGCGGCGGCAAGGGTGGCGGCGAGCCCGGCCGGCCCCGCCCCGATCACCGCGAGCACCGGTGAGCTTTCACCCGTCATGACCCGTCCCCTTCTGCGTGCGGACGTCAGCGCCCGGCAAGGCGGTGACCAGGCAGGCCCGTTGGTTGGGGCGGCCGTCCACGGTGACCAGGCAGTCGAAGCACACGCCGATCCCGCAGAACACCCCGCGCGGACGTTCGCCGCCCCGCGTGATGCGCCAGGCCGTCACGCCGGACGACCACAGGGCGGCGGCGATCGTCTGACCGGGCAGCGCCTCGACCTCACGGCCGTCGAACGTGAGGGTGAACGGGACGCCGGGACGCGCCCGGACCAGTTTCAGGGGGTTCACCGGGCGGCCTCCTCGGTGGAGCGGTCCGGGCGGCCGGGGCCGTCGAACCGGTCGGGGCGCAGCGGCCTCAGGTCCAGCTCCGGGCTCTCGCCGGCGAGGCACTGCGCGATCAGCAGGCCGGTGCCGGTCGCGAGCCCGATGCCCGCTCCTTCGTGTCCGCACGCGTGGAACAGCCCGGGCGCCCGCGGGTCGGGGCCGACGGCGGGCAGATGGTCGGGCAGGTAGGGGCGGAAGCCGAGATACGTGCGCATCGCCCGGACGTGCTCCAGGAACGGGAACAGCCGGGTCGCGCCCGCCGCCAGGGCGCGGATCACCGGCAGTGAGAAGGAGCGGTCGAAGCCGACCCGTTCACGGCTCGCGCCGATCAGCACAGGTCCGGCCGCGGTGCCCTCGACGACCGGCGAGGTCTGCAGGGCGGCCGAGTCGCTCGCCACGTCGGCCACGTAGTCGGCGGCGTACACCTTGTGCCGCACGCGCGGCGGCAGCGGCTCGGTGACCAGGACGAAGCCGCGGCGGGGGAGCACGGGCAGCCGGACCCCCGCCAGCGCCGCGACGTCCGCCCCCCAGGTGCCGGCCGCGTTCACCACGGCCGGCGCGAGGATGTCGCCCCGGTCGGTCCGCACCCCGCGCACGGCGCCGTCGTCGCCGCGCAGGATCCCCGTCACCGTGCGGCCGGTCTCCAGGCGCGCTCCGGACGCCCGCACGAGGTGGGCCGCGGCGAGGGTGGGCATGACCTGGGCGTCCTGCGGATACAACACCCCGCCTGCGAGGCCCGGAGCCAAGTACGGTTCCATGTCGGTGAGTTGGTCTGCGTCGAGGTGGACGGCCTTCACTCCGGCCGTGTGCTGTCCGGCCGCCAGGTCCGTCAGGGCGGTGAGGGCTTCGGGGGTCGACGCCACGACGAGCCCGCCCTTGGGCTCGTACTCGAAGGCCGCCGCGAGCCCTTCCAACGCAAGTTCGCGCCACAACCGCGCCGACAGCAGGGCCAGTTGGAGTTCCGGGCCGGGCTCCTTGTCGGAGACGAGGAGGTTGCCCTCGCCCGCGCCGGTCGTGCCGCCGGCCACTGGGCCGCGGTCGACCACGATCACGTCCAGTCCGGCGCGCGCCGCGTACAGCGCGCAGGCGGCGCCGACCATGCCGGCGCCGACGACCACGACGTCACCGCTCGGTCGCTTGGTCACGCCAGTAATATGTCACATGGTTCTGGTCGGAGGAAGAAGGCCGATCCAGGGTGGGCGTGACCGGAGAATCCTCGGATCCGGCTTCCGGGCCGAGGGAGTTCGACCGAGCGGCTCCACCGCGGCGGCCTGCGTCCTGGCCGTGAGGAAGTCGGCCACGTCGACCTTGCCGACGAGCAGCCGGTCGTGCCGGTTCCCCGCGGCCGTCACCCGCGTCCAGTCGTCCACCAGGTCGCCCCCGGTGAGCAGCGCGATCCGAGCTCGGGCGTTCGTGAGCGGCTTGGCGGGGGACACGGTGGTCCGGCGACCGGCGCGGCCGCGACGTCCGAGCCGGTCGGGGCACGGTCCTCCCCGTCCGAACAGGCCGCCGCGACCAGCAGGGATCCGCCGGCCAGGACCGCGGCCGGCACGCGGGCCGGACGGGTCGGGCCGGCCGGGCCCGACGGGCGGGGCGGGCAGGCCGGGCGGGACGGGCGGGACGACGGGCGCGGGGTGCTCACGAGTGCCTCCTGAGGACGGGGTCGGCCGCTCTGCCCTCCACGGCACCACCGGCCGGACCGCCCGACCAGTGCTATGAGCCGTCCGAGTGAGCCGCTGGGCGGGGCCGGGAGCCGGGGTGGGTGACGAAGTCCTCCTCGCCGCCCACGGGCACGTCGGGGTGCACGAGGTTGCCGGGAGCCGGCGCGGCGGGCGGGCGACGCCGGAAAATACGAGGTGGTGAGGGGCGGAGCCGGGGCATCATGGCGGTCTCGTCGCCCGGCCGGGAGGCCGGGTGATCATCATCGGGGAGCGACCGGGGGCACCTGTGACCGTCACCAACATCCTGCTGTCCGGCATCGTCGGCTCGACCGCCTACGGGCTGACCCACGAGAACTCCGACGTCGACCGCCTCGGCATGTTCGCCACCCCCACGGAGGAACTGCACGGCCTGCACCGGCCGCCGGAGTCGCACGTCAGCACCGCGCCCGACCGAACCCTGCACGAAGCGGCCAAGTGGTGCAGGCTCGCCCTCGGCGGCAACCCTACGGTGACGGAACTGGTCTGGCTGCCGGACGAGTTGTACGAGGTGCGCACACCGCTGGGCGACGAACTCGTCGCCATCCGGCAGACGCTGCTCAGCGCCCGCAGGGTCCGCGACGCCTACCTCGGCTACGCCACCCAGCAGTTCCGCAAGCTGCAGAACCGTCAGGACGGGCCCCTCACGGCCGAAACCCGCAAGCGGAGCGCCAAGCACGCCCGTCACCTCAAGCGGCTGTGCTCCCAGGGCTACGAGCTCTACTCCACCGGCCGGTTGACGATCCGCGTCGAGGACCCGGAGGGCTACCACCGCTTCGGCGAGCAGGTCGCCGCCGACCCCGGGGCCGCTCAACCGCTGCTGCGCCACTTCGAGGAGGCGTTCGCCGAGACCCGCAGCGTGCTGCCCGAACACCCCGACGAGTCGGCCGCCGACGCATGGCTGCGCAAGGTGCGGAGGGAGTTCTACGCGACGACGCAGACCGCCCCCGTGTGACCGCCGGGACGCGGCCCCCGGCTCACCGGGCGGGCCACGGCCCCGGCCAAATCGGGTGCGCTGCAACATCGTCCGCCTCTACACTCGCCGAACCGAGCGCGGCCCACGACAGGGCGGCGCGACGCACCGTGACGAACGAAGGGAGCCCGGCCATGCGTGACCACACCGCTGCCGTCGCTCCCTGCTCCCGCTACGAGGTGATCCTCGTGTCCTGGTCGGTCCGGTGCTCGCCGCGCGGCCGGCACCGGGAATCCTGACGGACGCCTGAGGGCTCCGACGCCCCGTCACCACACAGGAACTGACGGGCCGTCATGCCCCGATGCCACATCGCACGGCCTTCGTCCGGAAATCGCGCTGCCCGTTCCCGGAACACCCCGAAAGGCCAAAGGGCCATGCGCAACAACCTCGACCGTCATCTCTCCGCCGTGCGCAACCTGGGCATCCTCGCCCACGTGGACGCGGGCAAGACCACCGTCACCGAGCGGATCCTGTACGCCACCGGGACCACGCACAAGCGCGGCGAGGTCCACGACGGCACGACCGTCACCGACTTCGACCCGCAGGAACGCGACCGTGGGATCACCATCTTCGCCGCGGCCGTCAGCTGCGACTGGAACGGTCACCGCGTCAACCTGATCGACACCCCCGGCCACGTCGACTTCGCCGACGAGGTGGAGCGGGCCCTGCGCGTGCTCGACGGAGCGGTCGCGGTGTTCGACGCCGTCGCCGGGGTGGAGCCGCAGAGCGAGTCCGTGTGGCGGCAGGCCGACCGGTACGGCGTGCCGAGGATCGCGTTCGTCAACAAGCTGGACCGAGCAGGCGCCGACCTCGACGCCGCGGTGGCGTCGATCCGCGCCCGGCTCCATCCCGTCCCGCTGGTCGTACAGCTGCCCATCGGCGTCGAGGACGGCTTCACCGGCGTCGTCGACCTGATCCGCATGCGGGCACTGACCTGGAGCGACGGCAGCGACACCGCCGTCGAAGGGGCTGTGCCGGACGAGCTTCGGCAGGAAGCGCTGCGTCGACGCAGACGGCTCGAGGAAGCCGTGGCGGAACGGCATCCGGCCGCGCTGGAGGAGTTCTGCGACGGGGAGACCCTCTCCGCCCAGACGCTCTCCGGCGCCCTGCGCGACCTGACCGGCACGGGTGACGTCGTGGTCGTGCTGTGCGGTTCGGCCTACCGCAACCGGGGGATCGAGCCGCTGCTCGACGCGGTCGTCGCCTACCTGCCGTCGCCGCTGGACGTGCCGCCGGTGTGCGGTGTGCCCGACGGCGCGGACCGTGCGCGGGACGCCGGTGGCGACGCGACCGCCGGCGGTGTGCGCGACGAGGGCCGCGAACAACGGCCCGCGGACCCCGCCGCGCCGTTCGCGGCCCTCGCGTTCAAGGTCGGCGCCACCCCCACGGGGCGGCTCACCTACCTGCGGGTGTACTCGGGCACGATCGAGAAGGGAGACGCGGTATGGGAGTCGGGCACCGGGCGGACCGAGCGCATCGGCCGGATCCTGCGCGTGCAGGCCGACCGTCACGCCCAGCTGGAACGTGCGGTCGCCGGGGACATCGTGGCGGTGGTCGGCCTTAGGTCGGCCCGCGCCGGCTCGACCCTGTGCGCGCCGGGGGCGCCCGTCGTCCTCGAACCGCCCGGGGTTCCCGAGCCGGTCGTCTCCGTGGCGGTGGAGCCCCGGACGACCGCCGACGCCGACCGGCTGGCTCCGGCGCTCGCCCGGCTGGCCGAGGAGGACCCGTCGCTCGTCGTCAGGACCGACCCCGAGACCGGGCAGACCGTCCTGTCGGGCATGGGTGAACTGCACCTGGAGGTGGCGGTGGAGAAGATCCGTCGCGACCAGGGCCTGGAGGTCAACGTGGGCCGTCCGAGGGTGACTTACCGTGAGACGGTCGCCCGCGGCCTGTCCGGGCTGGTCTTCCGGCACGTCAAACAGGACGGTGGCGCCGGGCAGTTCGCGCACGTCGTGCTCGACGTCGAACCGCTCGCACCACACGGCGAGAACGGCGAGAACGGCGAGAATGGCGCGGACGGCGACGTCGAAACCGGCTTCGCGTTCCGTTCCACCGTCGTGGGCGGACGGGTGCCGCAGGAGTACGTGCGCGCCGTCGAGGCGGGCTGCCGGGACGCCCTGGCCGAGGGTCCCCTCGGCGGGCACCCGGTCACCGGTGTGCGGGTCACCCTGACCGACGGGGCGACCCATGTGAAGGACTCCTCCGAGATGGCCTTCCGCACGGCCGGCCGGCTCGGGCTGCGCGAAGCCCTGCGCGGCTGCGCGATGCTCCTGCTGGAACCGGTCGTCGAGGTCACGGTCACCGTGCCCGAGGACGCCGTCGGCGGGGTCCTCGGCGACCTGGCCGGCCGGCGCGGCCGGATCACCGACTCGACCGTGCGCGGCGGGTCGGCGGTCGTCACTGCCACCGTGCCGCTGGCCGAACTGTTCGGCTACGCGACCCGGCTGCGCAGCCGCACCCAGGGCCGAGGCGCCTTCTCGGCCCGGCCGACGGGGTACGCCCCGGCGCCGGAGGTCGCGCCGACGCGGTGACCGCGCGTCGGTGGAACGGGGCGTAGGACCGCGGACGTCGGACCGCGGGCCTACGCCCTCGCGGGGGTCGTAGGACCAAAGCCCCATTGTCGGTTCGTGCAACGAACCAATAACGTTCGTGGCGCGAACTGAAATGGGGCGTCCGGGGACGCTCCTCCAACGGGGAGAGGGCGGTTTTCGCCATGTCGCTTCACAAAACGTCGCCGTACCGGACGACGCCCCACCCGACGACGCCGCACGTGCCGTTGTTCGGGACCGAGATCAGCACCGCCGTCGACGAGGTGGAGGAAACCCTCCGGCTCGCCGTCCAGGCCGACCGGCAGGGCCTGGACCTGGTGACCGTTTCCGACCACCCCTACTTCGCCGGACGGCTCGACGCGTACGCGCTCCTCGGGGTCGTCCTCGGGCGCACCGAGCGCGTCTCCGGCCTGGTGTGCGTGACGAACCTGCCCAGCCGTCCGGCGCCGATGCTGGCCCGTACCGTCACCTCGCTGTCCGCCCTGACCGGCGGACGTCTGGTGCTGGGCATGGGGGCGGGCGGGCTGTGGGACGACATCGCCCGGCTCGGGCTGCCCAGGCTGGCGCCGGGCGCCGCGGTACGGGCGCTCGAAGAGGCGATCACCCTCGTCCGCCTGCTCTGCGGCGGGGGTGAACCGGTCACTTTCGAGGGGGAGTTCTACCAGGTGCGCGACCTCGAGCCGGCCTCGGCGCCGGCGCCTCCCGTGTGGACCGGCGCCGTCGGCCCGAAGTCCCTCGCCGTCACCGGCCGGGTCGGCGACGGCTGGATCCCCGGACATGCCGCGGACTGGCTGAGCCCGCGCTTTCGGGAGTCCCGCCCCGTCATCGACGAGGCGGCGCTGAAGGCGGGCCGCGACCCACGCGACATCGCCACCGTCCACAACCTGCCGGGCGTCATCAGCTCCACCTCGACGGCCGCCCCGCGCGACCGCGAGGGGCGCTGGCGGGGCGGCTCGGTGGATCAGTGGATCGAGGAACTCACCGGAGCGGTCCTGGAGTTCGGCGCCACCGGGTTCGTGCACTTCCCCGTGGAGGACGGGACGCCCGCCGAGGTCACGCTCGGCCGGTGGGCCGAGGAGATCGCCCCGGCCGTCCGCGAGGCGGTCGCCGCGGCCCGCACCTGATCAACGGTCGTGCCTTACTGCTGCGCCGGTGGTTCAGGGGTAGGACACCACCGTCGACGGCACCGTCGAAGTGCCCGAGGTGGGAGCCCCCAGGTCGTTGATGACGTGCTCGTACTGGCCGTTGCCGCCGAGGGAGACCACCAGCAGGTCGTGGAACTTCACGCCCGGCTTGCTGGGCGCGGCGAACCCGTGGTGCTGGACGATCGTCGGATCGACGTTGTAGTAGCAGTAGCTGCCCAGACCCCAGCCCTCGTGCGCGGTGACGTTGTCGCCGACCTTGTAGGCGGCGTAGCCCTTCAGCGCGCCGTTCTGGATGGCCGCCTGGTTCGGGGCGTCGTACGCCTTCTCGTTCTGGAAGAAGATCGTGCGTCCGCGCTCGCCGTACCACTGCACGTCGTACTTGTTGAAGTGCTCCACGAACAGGCCGGTGGCCAGCACGTCGTGGCCGTTCACGACGACGCCGTAGTCGGCCCGGTTGGTCTCCCAGCCGACGCCCTCGCCGTGGTC
This sequence comes from Streptomyces sp. NPDC037083, assembly GCF_055606485.1. Taxonomy (NCBI): domain Bacteria; kingdom Bacillati; phylum Actinomycetota; class Actinomycetes; order Kitasatosporales; family Streptomycetaceae; genus Streptomyces; species Streptomyces sp. NPDC037083. The sequence continues at coordinate 443,492 of NZ_JBVJSQ010000004.1, forward strand.
CGCGCGCCAGACCCAGGTGTGGTCGACGATCGTGTGCCGGCTGTTGATCACCATGCTGGTGGTGGCCTTGCCGGCGCCCGCTCCGCCGATGCGCACGAACACGTCCTGGACGGTGGTCGGGTTGGCGGAGTGGTCGCGGCACGCCCCGGGCGGACCGACCTCCAGCAGGGTCGAGGAGTTGACGGGCCCGGCGTCGACGAGGAAGCCCGCCAGCCGGACCCCGTCGACGTCGGCCACCTTCAGCGCGGTGACGCCGTTGACGGGGATCAGCGTGGCGTAACCCAGGCCCAGGACGACGGTGTTGGCGCGGGTCACCCTGATCGGCTGGTCGAGGTGGTAGACGCCGGGCGTCAGCAGCAGGTGCAGGCCCTGTGCGAGCGCCTGGTTCAGCGTGGCCGCGGAGACGCCCGGCTTGGCGACGTAGAACTGGGACAGGGGCAGCGAACTGCCGCGCGGTGTGCCGTTGCCCCAGGTGACCCCGCGGGCGTTGGTCCGCTTCGCGGGCAGGAAGACGCGGAACCCGCCGCCGCCGTCGACGTACAGGAACGGCTTCTCCCGTGAGACGGGCGTCGAGTCCAGCGTGGTGTACGGCGGGTTGGGGAAGCTCTGGGCGGGTGCGCCCTCCACGCCCGAGAAGACCATGTTCCACACGCCGTTGAGCCAACTGCCGATCGCACTGTCGCGCGTGTACCACTGCTGTTGCGAGTACGGCCCGATCTCGCCCTCGATGCGGCTGTCGGCGATGTAGCCGCCGCTCGCCCAACCGTAGCCGGACGGCGCGAGGTTGAGGCCGCCGCGCACGTGCATCCGGCGGAAGGGGGCCGCCTGGGCGACCGCCCACCGGTTGGTTCCGCTCACCGGGACGAGCGCGAGGTTCTCCGCGGAACGCCAGAAGTTCTGCGTGGCGTTTCCGCCGAACCAGCCGGCGTCGACCGTCACGTCCCCGTTGATCGTGGTGTCGTCGGGGGAGAGGCCGAGGCCCGCGATGGAGGTGTAGAAGCCGAGCTGGGCGTTGAGGCCGTGATAGGCGCCGGGTTTGAACAGCAACGCGTAGCGGCCGGTGCCGAACTGGGCCGATTCCTGCCGCCGGAACACCTCGTCGAGGCGGGCCTGGATGTCCGGGGTCGACGGATCGAAGACGAGGACGTTCGGACCGAGGTCGCCGCCGCCCGGGAGGGCGCGCGGACGGCTGCCGCGTCCGGCCGCGGAAGCCGGCGCGGCGGCCAGTCCGGTCAGGGCGGGCGCGGCCGCGGCCGTCGCGGCGGCGGCGAGGACGGCTCTGCGGCGCACGGCGGGCGTGTCCGACGGCGGGGTGTGGGGCATGGGCGGCTCTCCTCGGTCCAGGCCGCTCGGAAGTGAACGGCTGATTTAAGGAAGTGAATGAGGGCTTGCCTGAGAGCGCTCTCTCAGCGCTGAATGCTTCAACTACCTGAACGTGCGCGTCAAGTGGTCGGGCGGGAGTTCCCCAGAGTGTGCCGGGACTCTTGACGGGCGACTCTTCCGCGGTTTAACTCACGTCCTAAATTAAGCCCTGATGACACCGGGAGCCGACCCATGCGCACCATCCGAGCCGCGGCCACAGGAGCCGTCGTCATGTCGCTCGCCCTCGCGGCCACGGCCTGCGGGGGCGGTACCTCGACCGACGGCGAAGGCTCCAACGACTCGCCGAAGACCCTGACGTACTGGGCCTCCAACCAGGGCGCGAGCATCGAGGTCGACAAGAAGGTCCTCCAGCCGGAGCTCGACAAGTTCGAGGAACAGACCGGGATCAAGGTCAAGCTGGAGGTCGTCCCCTGGTCGGACCTGCTCAACCGGATCCTCACCGCGACCACCTCCGGCCAGGGCCCCGACGTCCTCAACATCGGCAACACCTGGTCGGCCTCGCTCCAGGCCACGGGCGCGCTGCTGCCCTGGAACGACGCCAACCTCGCGGCGATCGGCGGCAAGGACCGCTTCGTCGCGTCGGCGCTCGGCTCGACGGGAGCACCGGGCAAGGACCCCGCCGCGGTACCGCTGTACTCGATGGCGTACGCCCTCTACTACAACAAGCAGATCTTCGCCGACGCCGGCATCGCCCAACCCCCCGCCACCTGGGCGGAACTGGCGGCCGACGGCAAGAAGATCCAGGCCGAGGGCAAGCAGGTCCTGGGCGCCGAGGGCGCCAACGTCGCGGAGAACATCCACCACGTCTTCGTCTTCGCCAAACAGCACGGCGCCGACTTCTTCACCGCCGACGGCAAACCCGACTTCACCTCCGAGGCCGTGGTCTCGGCGGTCAAGCAGTACGTCGACCTGATGGCGAAGGACAAGGTCATCCCGAAGGGCAACGCCGAGTACGCGCAGAACCAGTCCGTCGGCGACTTCGCCAAGGGCAGGACGGCGATGCTGCTGTGGCAGTCCGCGTCCGCCAACCTCAAGTCCCAGGGCATGAGCGAGGACCAGTACGGCATCGCCCCCGTACCCGTGCAGTCGGGCGCCCCGGGCGCCGGCGCCCAGATCAACTCCATGGTCGCGGGCATCAACCTGGCCGTCTTCAAGAACACCGACAACCTCGACGGCGCAACGAAGTTCGTCAAGTTCATGACCGGCGACGAGGAGCAGAAAATCCTCAACACCGCCTACAGCACCATCCCGCCGGTCGCCGCGGCGCAGGCGGACCCGTCCTTCAACACCCCCGCGAACGCGGTCCTGAAGGACACCCTCGCCAAGAGCGCCGCCGCACTGCCGCAGGTCGCCGACGAGTCGCAGTTCGAGACCGCGGTCGGCACAGCCGTCAAGGAACTGTTCGCCGAAGCCGCCGCCGGCCACCCGGTGACCACCGAGTCGGTGAAGGCCAGGCTCGCCAAGGCCCAGCAGCAGATGCCGGCGAAGTGAGCCGGATGTCCACCACGATCGAGGCCCGAAAGCCTCACGTCACCCCCGGCGCCCACGAACCCCCCCGACCGCGACCCGGCCGGATCCGCCGCGCCGGACTGCCCTACCTGCTGCTCCTGCCCGCCCTGATCCTCGAACTCCTGGTCCACCTGGTGCCGATGGTGATCGGCATCGTGATGAGCTTCAAAGAGCTCACCCAGTTCTACATCCGCGACTGGGGCACCGCCCCCTGGTCCGGACTCGACAACTACCGCGTGTCCGTGGACTTCGACGCCCCCGTCGGCCAGGCCCTGCTGCGCTCCTTCCTCGTCACCGTCGGCTTCACCCTGCTCTCGGTCGGCCTGTGCTGGCTCATCGGCACCACGGCGGCGATCTTCATGCAGGACGCCTTCCGGGGACGCGGCCTGCTGCGGGCGCTCTTCCTGGTGCCGTACGCACTGCCCGTCTACGCCGCGGTGATCACCTGGGTCTTCATGTTCCAGCACGACAACGGCCTGGTGAACCACGTCCTGCACGACCAACTCCACCTCACCGACCAGCCCTCCTTCTGGCTCATCGGCGACAACAGCTTCTATGCACTGCTCACCGTCTCCGTATGGAAGGGCTGGCCGTTCGCCTTCCTCATCGTCATGGCCGGCCTGCAGAACATCCCGCGCGAGCTGTACGAGGCGGCGGCGCTGGACGGAGCCGGCGTGTGGCAGCAGATCCGCCGCATCACCCTCCCCTCCCTGGCCCCCGTCAACCAGGTCCTGATCCTGGTCCTGTTCCTGTGGACGTTCAACGACTTCAACACCCCCTACGTGCTGTTCGGCAAGGCCGCACCCGAAGCCGCGGACCTGATCTCGGTCCACATCTACCAAGCGTCCTTCGTCACCTGGAACTTCGGCACCGGCTCGGCCATGTCGGTCCTGCTGCTGCTCTTCCTGCTGGCCGTGACCGGCGTCTACCTGGCCGCCACCACCCGGGGACGGAGGCCCTCCCGTGCGCGATGACTCCCCCATGGCACCGCCGACTTCGTTCCTGTGGTCCCGGCGGATCTTCCTCACCCTGCTCACCGGCTTCGTCCTCGTGCCCGTGTACGTGATGCTCTCCAGCTCCCTGAAGCCGCTCGCGGACGTCACGGGCACCTTCCGCTGGCTGCCCAGCGGACTGACGATCCGCCCGTACATCGACATCTGGTCCACGGTCCCGCTCGCCACCTACTTCGTGAACTCGCTGATCGTGGCAGGCGCGGCCACGGTCTGCTCGGTGGTGATCGCCGTGTTCAGCGCCTACGCGGCAAGCCGGTACGACTTCCGCGGAAAACGGGCCTTCACCGTCACCGTGCTCTCGACGCAGATGTTCCCCGGCATCCTCTTCCTCCTCCCGCTGTTCCTGCTCTACGTCAACATCGGCAACGCCACCGGCATCGCACTGTTCGGCTCACGCGGCGGCCTGATCCTCACCTACCTGACGTTCTCCCTCCCCTTCTCCATCTGGATGCTGATCGGATACTTCGACTCCGTGCCGCGCGACCTGGACGAGGCCGCACTGGTCGACGGCTGCGGACCGCTCGGCGCGCTCTTCCGGATCGTCGTGCCGGCCGCGATCCCCGGCATCGTGGCGGTCGCCGTCTACGCCTTCATGACCGCCTGGGGCGAAGTCCTGTTCGCCTCCGTCATGACCAACGACACCACCCGCACCCTCGCCGTCGGACTCCAGGGCTACTCCACCCTCAACGACGTCTACTGGAACCAGATCATGGCCGCCTCGCTGGTCGTCAGCGTGCCCGTGGTCGCCGGCTTCCTGCTGCTCCAGCGCTATCTCGTCGCCGGACTGACCGCCGGAGCCGTGAAGTGACCCCGCACCCCGATCCCGAAAGGACCTCAGTGACCATCGACCTCGCCGCCCTGCCCCGCGACTTCCTGTGGGGGACCGCCACCTCGGCCTACCAGATCGAGGGAGCCGTGGCGGAGGACGGCCGATCGCCGTCGATCTGGGACACCTTCTCGCACACCCCCGGCAAGACCGCGGACGGCGACCACGGCGACGTCGCCTGCGACCACTACCACCGCTGGCGCGAGGACATCGCCCTGATGCGCCGACTGGGCGCCAACGCCTACCGGTTGTCCGTCGCCTGGCCCCGCGTCGTACCCGGCGGCGACGGCCCGGTGAACCCCAAGGGCCTCGACTTCTACGACGAGTTGATCGACGGACTGCTGGAGTCGGGCATCACACCGTCCGTCACCCTCTACCACTGGGACCTGCCCCAGGCTCTCCAGGACCGCGGCGGCTGGCCCGAGCGCGACACCGCCGAGCACTTCGCCGCGTACGCCTCGGCCGTCGCCGGACGTCTCGGCGACCGCGTCAGCCACTGGGCCACCCTCAACGAACCCCTGTGCTCGGCCTGGATCGGCCACCTCGAAGGAACGATGGCCCCCGGCCTCACGGACCTCACGGCCGCCGTCCGCGCCTCCTACCACCTGCTCCTCGGCCACGGACTCGCCGTCCAGGCCGTCCGGGCGGCAGCCCCGCACGCGAAGATCGGCATCGTCAACAACCTCTCCACCGTCCACCCCGCCACCGACCGGCCCGAGGACCTCGCCGCCGCCCGCCGCATGGACGGCCACACCAACCGCTGGTGGCTCGACCCGGTGCACGGCCGCGGCTTCCCGGCCGACATGCGCGAGGTGTACGCCGTCGAACTCCCCGAACAACCAGGCGACTTGGAGACGATCGCGGCCCCGCTGGACTGGCTCGGCCTCAACTACTACTTCCCGGCGACGGTGACCGACGACCCCGACGGGCCCGCCCCGCACGCCCGTTCCGTGCGCCGACCCGGCGTCCCGCGCACCGCGATGGACTGGGAGATCGACCCCGGCGGCATCGAGACGCTCCTGCTGCGCCTGACCGACGAGTACGGCGCCCGCCGGCTGTACGTCACGGAGAACGGTTCCGCCCACCCGGACGTCGTCCGCCCCGACGGAACCGTGGACGACCCCGAGCGGCAGGCCTACCTGACCGCTCACCTCGCCGCCTGCGCCTCCGCCGCCCGCAAGGGCGCCCCGCTGGCCGGCTACTTCGCCTGGTCGCTGCTGGACAACTTCGAGTGGGCCTACGGCTACGACAAACGGTTCGGACTCGTCCACGTGGACTACCGGACCCAGACCCGCACGATCAAGGGCACCGGACACCATTACGCGGAGATCATCCGAAGGCACCGGGAGGGGGTGGCACAGGCGGCCTGACGCAGGACGGGGCGGTCGACGCGGGCGCGTGGGAACGGGAGCGCGGGGCGCGTGGGCACGGGAGCGCGGGGCGCGCGCGAGGGGTGGACGCGGGAGCCGGGGACGCGGGAGCCGGGGACGCGGGACCGGGGACGCGGGACCGGGGACGCGGGAGCCGGGGACGCGGGAGCCGGGGGCGAGGTCGAGGTCGGGACACCTGCCCGCGCCCCCGCCCCGGCTCGAGGCGCGCCGACCCGTCCCGCAAACTCGGTTGTCCGCCGCGGGCCCCACTGTGAGGCTTCCTCCCATGCCGAGCTTCACCGCCTTCGACGGAACCCGCCTCGCCCACCACAGCGCCGGAGACGGCCCACCCCTGATCTGCGTGCCCGGCGGCCCCATGCAGTCCGCCGCCTACCTGGGAGACCTCGGCGGCCTCACCTCCCACCGTCGGCTCATCGTGCTGGACCCCAGGGGCACCGGCGAGTCGGCGGCCCCGGCGGACACCGCCTCGTACCGCTGCGACCACCAGGTCGACGACGTCGAGGCCTTGCGCGCCCACCTCGGGCTCGACCGGATCGACCTGCTCGCACACTCCGGCGGAGCCAACCTGGCACTCCTGTACGCCGCCCGCCATCCGGACCGCGTCGCCCGTCTCCTGCTGATCACCCCGAGCGTGTACGCGACCGGCCTGGAGATCACCGCCGAGGACCGGTTGACGACCGCCCGTCTGCGCAGCGGCGAGCCGTGGTTCGCCCCCGCCTACGCGGCCCTGGAGGCCGTCACCTCGGGCCGGGCCACCGCCGACTCCTGGCAGGCCGTCGCCCCCTTCTTCCACGCCCGATGGGACGAGGAGGCCCGCGCCTTCGACGCGGCCGGCGAGAAGGACAAGAACCACGAGGCGGCGGCCGCGTACGCCGCGGAGGGCGCCTTCACCCCGGCCGCCACCCGCAAGGCCCTCGCCTCCTTCCCGTCCCCGGTCCTCCTCCTCGGGGGCGAGTGCGACCTGGCGGCGCCGCCCCGCGTGATGCGGGAGTTCGCGGAGCTGTTCCCCGACGCCGAACTCGTCGTCCAGCCGGGGACGGGGCACTTTCCGTGGCGGGACGATCCCCGGCGATTCGTGACGGCCGTGACGGAGTTCCTGGACGGCGGGCGATGAGCGAACCGGTCGTTCACACGATCGAGTGATGCGCGGGCGTGCGGGCACGGTGCGAAGTCGCGGACCGTTGTGCGGGTGACGGGATCTTCCCGCTCGTCACGACTACGGGGGTAGCCATGAGCCTGCACATCCGGCGCAACGCCGACGGCACGATCACCGGGCACGACACCAAGACCGGCTTCACGGTCACCTCGGCCGACGAGGAGGAGGTGCGGCGGCTGGTGCACGAGAACGCCGGCTGGGAGTACACGCCCCCGCCTCGGCCGACGCCTGCCGGGTTCCACCGGTTCGTCCTGGTGCACGACGAGTTCGGCGACGGCGGCTTCGGCGACGAGCGGTACGAGCGCCTGCGCACCCATCCGCCCAGCGGTTGTGAACCGGTCGACCGCGGCTGCTTCGCCCTCACCTGCGAGCGCCCCGGCGCCACGCTCCTGGCAGCCGTGTCCGACACGGTCGCGGAGATCCGCCGCGACCACGGCCTGGTGATGAGCAGCCTCGGCATCGAGAAACCGGAGGAGGGGTTCGGAACCGACCGCGACGGTTACGGAGCACAGGTCGTCGCCCATCTGCTGCTGACGGCCGCCCACCGCGCCGCGCTCCTCGGATACGGACGCAAGGACGTGGTGCGCCTCGTCGACGCGACCGGTCTGAGGTGAGGGGACGAGGCGCCCGCTCCGGTGAGGACAGTTGGCGGGAGAGCACAGCGGGCCGCGCCGACTCGGCGCAGCGGGGCGGTCCGGTGCGCGACGACCCCGCCGCCTGTACGAGCGACGGGGTCGGAGGCCGGCCGGAGGCCTAACAGTCCCGCAGCTCCGCCGACTGGTTCAGCACCTGCGCGCGTACCGAGGTGAACCGCGTGTACGTCTCACCGCCCCGCGCCCCCGGTCGGAACGCCGCCACGCGGTGGCAGTTCTGGAAGGCGAGGGTGATGCCGAAGTGGCGTTCCAGGCTGCCGCGGATGGCGTCGCTGGCGAGGGCACGCAGGAGCTGGCCCCGCTGCTGCTCCGAAGGCGGAGGGGTCTGGTTGTCGGCGAACTCGGCGATGCCGCCGTGGAGTCGGGCGGCCAGGTCGGAGACGAGACCGTAGGCGTAGGGGAGCGACGTGCGGATCGTGTCCACGAAGTCCTCCTCGCGGATGGCACCGGCTTCGGCCTCGGCGAGGAGCTTCGGGGAGACGTCGAGAGACATGGGTGTCCTGTGTCCTGTTCTTGAGTTCGAGTTTGCGCGTGAGGGGAGGGTGGGGGAGGGGGGAGGGGCCCCCGAGTGTTCAGGTCAGCGCGGCCGGCCCCGGCACGAACTCCGGGTCCACCTGTGCCGCCAGGTCCTGGCCGGTCGCCTGGTTCGCCCAGGAGCGGGCGTTGCGGAGGTGGAATTCCACGGTGTGGCGGTGGAACGCCGGCCAGTCCTTCTCGCGGGCGTCGACCGTCTCGCGCAGGACGTTCAGGGCGTGGCGGTTGGCGTCCTCCAACTCGCCCCGGGGGCTGCCCCGCTCGGCGGATCGGACCCAGGGGGACAGGGCGAGGTGGGTGAGAAGGTCGTCGCCGACTTCCTCCTTGAGGAAGAGCAGATCGTCCTCGCCGGTCACCTTGTTGCCGACCACGGCGAGCGGGATGTCGAACTCGCGGGCGTGGTCGCGGTACTGGCGGTAGACGGAGACGCCTCTGCGGGTGGGTTCGGCCACCAGGAAGGTCATGTCGAAGCGGGTGAAGAGGCCGGAGGCGAAGGCGTCGGCGCCGGCGGTCATGTCCATCACCACGTACTCGCCGGGGCCGTCCACCAGATGGCTCAGGTAGAGCTCCACCGCGCCCAGCTTGGAGTGGTAGCAGGCCACCCCCAGGTCGCTCTCGTCGAACTCGCCCGTCACCATCAGGGGCACGCCGCCGACCCGCTGGACATGGCGTGTGTGCAGCTCGTCGTCGCCGAGGAGGCGCAGCAGCCGGGAGCCGCGGCCCGGCGGGGTCGTCTTGATCATCGCCTCGCGGGAGGGGATCCGCGGATTGGAGCCGCGCAGCAGGTCCTTGATGTCGCCCAGGTGGGGGGCGAGGGGCGGGGCCGTGAAGGACGGGGACGTGGCTGTGGGGTCCAGGGCCTCGGACAGGTGCTGGTTGATGTCGCCGTCCACGGCGAGCACCGGTGCGCCGGACTGTGCCAAGTGCCGGGCGAACAGGGCCGACAGTGTCGTCTTGCCGCTGCCGCCCTTCCCCACGAAGGCTACGCGCATCGGCGTACCGCCTTTTTGAAAATGAATGTCATGTGGCTAGGTTTAGGGCGTGCCGTGATCTCTGTCAAATCCGACGGGCGGGGATCGAGTGATCAATAGGTCTCCGTTAATGCATAGGATGTGCAAGTGCGTGACTACTGCATCAGGCCGGCGGGCCCCGACGACCTCGACGGCGCTCGCGCCGTCATGCTGGACACCGTCTACCGCGATTTCGGTACCGGTTACGTGCCTCGCTGGCACGGCGACATCATCGACCCGGTCACGGCGTATCTCGCCCCCGCCCGGCACGTGTTGCTGGTCGCGCTCGACGGCGAGGACGGCGAGGTCGTCGCCACGGCGGCCCTCGACTCCCGGGGTCCCGCGCATCCGCCGAACCCGCGCCATGTCGCCGAGCGCTACCCCTCGGGCACCACCGCGCAGTTGCGCCGCGTCTACGTCCGGCGAGAGCACCGGCGTCGCGGGCTCGCCCGGCGGCTGGTCTCCGGACTCCTCGCCTTCGCGGCCGCGGACGGCGGCTATCGCTCCGTCTATCTGCACACCGACCCGGCCGTGGAAGGGGCCGAGGGGTTCTGGCGGTCACTCGGCACCGTCGTGCACGACGAGCGGGAGGACATGGACGGCGGCCAGGGCATCGTGCACTTCGACATCCCGTTCGACGCCCCTCCCGGCCTCTCCGACGGCCTCCCCCTCGCCGCCTCCGACGGCCTCCCCCTCGCCGGCCTCCTCCCCGCCTCCGCCGCCCCCGCCGACCCTTCCTCCTCGTCCGCCCCGTTCTCCCCTCACCCCCGTCCCACAGGTCGGTAACTCCATGCCCCTTCCGCTTCACCCCCTTCACCCCCATCCCCATGACCCCCGTCGCCCAAGGCGCCATCGGCTCCTCGTCTCCCTCCTCCTCGCCCCGCTCCTCGCCGGCTGTTTCGCCCCGTCCGGCGGTGACGACGGTGAGGCGCCCTCAGCCGGCGACGGCCCCCGGCTGAGGGTCGCGCTCGCCTTCCCGCCCGCCGAGAACCTGTCCCCGCACGGCGCCGACGCGACGATCCTCAGCCGTCTCGGCGTCACCGAAGGGCTGACCGCGCTCGACGCCAACGGCGCCGCCGCCCCCGCGCTCGCCGCCTCCTGGCGGCGCGAGGACGACCGCACCTGGCTGTTCACCCTGCGCGAGGCCTCCTTCCAGGACGGCACGGACGTGACACCCGCCGCCGTCGCCGCCTCCCTCACCCGCGCCACCGAGGCCGAGCCCGCCCCGGCGGCCCTGGCGGGCGTCACCCTCACGGCGAAGGCGGCGGGCGCGACCGGCGTACGCGTCACCACCGCCGCCCCGGACCCCGTCCTGCCCCTGCGCCTGTCCAGCCCCGGCCTCGCCGTGCTCTCGCCGAAGGCGTACGCGAAGAAGGGCGTCGTCGATCCGGTCGGCACCGCCACCGGTCCCTTCGAGGTCACCCACGTGGCCGGCGCCACGGTCGCCGACCTCGACCGCTTCGACGACTACTGGGGCGGTCGCGCGCACGCCTCGGGCATCGACGTGCGCTTCGTCGCCGACGGCACCGCCCGCGCCAACGCCCTGCGCACCGGACAGGCCGACCTCGCGGAGGCGATACCCGTCGCCCAGGCCGCCACGCTCGACGCGGACACCCGCCGGGAGACCGCCACGACCCGCACCACCAGCCTCTATCTCAACGCACGATCGGGCGTCTTCAAGGACCCCGCCCTGCGCGCCGCCGCACGCGCGGCCGTGGACCCGTCCGGTCTCGCCGAGGGCGTCTACGAGGGCCACGCCGACGCGGGCGCCGGGCTGTACGGCCCGGCCGTCGCCTGGGCCGAGGGCAAACGCGTACGGCCCGCCGGGCGGGCGAAGGCCGCTGCCCCCGGCGGCGCTTCCCTCACCCTGGCCACCTACGACAACCGGCCCGAACTCCCGGAAGTCGCACAGGTGGTGAAGCAGCAGCTGGAGAGCGCCGGTTTCAAGGTGAGACTGGAGGTCCGGGAGTACTCGCGGCTGGAGAGCGACGCGCTCGCCGGGAAGTTCGACGCCGTCGTCGGCGCCCGCAACAGCCTCCTCGACACCGGTGACCCCGTCACCGTCCTCGCCGGCGACTTCACCTGCGACGGCGGCTACAACCTCGCCCTGCTGTGCGACGAGGGCGTCGACAAGGCCGTCGCCGAGGCGCAATCGGTGGCCGACCCCGACGAGCGGCAGGAAGCCGCCCTGGCCGCCGAGGCCGCGATCCTCGGCACCGACGCCGTCGTCCCGCTCGTCCACCAGCGCGTGGTCACCGGCGTCGCCGCCAAGGTCAGGGGCGTGCTGCTCGACCCCTACGAGCGCACCCTCGTCGGCGCCGGGACCCGGTACTGACGGCATGAGGAGCAGGGTGGGCACGCTGGTGTGGCGTGCCGGACTGGCCGCGCTGCTGGTGTGCGGGATCGGGCTGCTGCCCTGGCTCGCGCACACCGACCCGGCGCTCACCGTGCTCAAGGCACGCTCCGCCGACCGCGATCCCTCACCCGAGACGCTCGCCGCCATCCGCGCCCAACTCGGCCTGGACGACGGCCCCTCGCACCTCCTGGGGCGGTGGCTCGCGGGGTTGCCGCGCGGGGACGCCGGACGGTCGTGGATCTCCGGCGCCGACGTCATGCCCGGGCTCCTCACCGCCCTGGGCGTGTCGCTGCTGCTGATGGCGGTGGCGTTGGCTGTCGCCGTGGTCGTCGCGGCCGGCGTGTGCGCCCGCACGCTGTGTCTCGGCGCGCGGCGCCGTCTGGAGGGCCGCCCCGCCGGCGGTGCGGGTTCCGCCGTGCTCGCCGCGCTGCCGGAGTTCCTCATCGCCTCCGTCCTCGCGACGGTGATCGGCGTGCAGTGGGGATGGCTGCCCGCGCTCGGCTGGTACGGCCCGCAGTGGACGGTGCTGCCCGCGCTCGCCCTCGGCCTGCCCGCCGGTGCGGTCCTCGGGCGCCTCCTGGACGACCAGCTGCCCGCGGCGTTCGCCGAGCCCTGGGCACAGGCCGCCGCGGCGCGCGGTCTGCCCGGACGGAGCATCGCCCGCAAGGCGCTGCGCCGTTGCGTGCCCGCGCTGCTGCCGGGCCTCGGGCTGTTCGTGGTGGGCCTGACCGGCGGATCCGTCGCCGTGGAGCAGGTCTTCGACATCCCCGGGCTCGGCCGGACCACCCTGCAGGCGGCGATCGCCCAGGATCTGCCCGTTCTTCAGACAGGCGCTCTCGTGCTCGTCGCCTTCGCGGCGGTCGTCACCGGTGTCGTCCGGCTCGCCGCGGGGTGGCTCATCGGTCCGGCCCTGCGCGACGGCGCCCTGCACACCGTCCACGGGCCGACGTCGGCCGGGCGCAGGACGCCGCCCTTCGTGTGCGGTCTTCTGCTGTCGGCCGTGGTGGCGCTCGGCCTGCCCCGCGACCCCCTCGCCCTGGACACCGGTGCTCGCCTCCAACCTCCGTCCGGGGCACATCCGTTCGGCACGGACGCGCTCGGCCGTGACGTGCTCGCCCGGGTCGCGCACGGCGCCCTCGACACCCTGCTCCTCTCCCTCGCCATCAGCGCGGTCGCGCTGACCGCCGGGGTTCTGCTCGGGCTGCTGCCCCGGGTCTCCGGGCCCCTCGTCGACACCGTGAACGCCGTGCCGCCCGTACTGGTGGCACTCCTGGTCACCGCCGTCCGGGGCGGCGGGCCGACGACGCCCGTCCTGGCCGTTGCGGTGGTGGCCTGGGCGCCGCTGGCCGCGCACACCTCGGCGCTGCTGCGGCAGGAACGGGCCACCGTCCACCTCGCCGCCACCCTGGCCCTCGGCGCCCGCCCCTGGCACCTGTTCAGGAGCGAACTCCTGCCCGCCGTCGGGCCGCCCGTCGTCCGGCACGCCCTGCTGCGGCTGCCCGGGATCGCCCTCGCCCTGGCCTCCCTCGGCTTTCTCGGTCTCGGCGCCCAGCCGCCGTCCCCCGAGTGGGGGCTGCTCCTCGCCGAGAACCAGCCCTACGCCGAACGCGCCCCCTGGGCGGTCCTCGCCCCCGCCGCCGGGCTCGCCCTCCTCGGCGCCCTGGCGGTGACCGCTCCCGGCGCGCTGCGACGGCCACGACGACGTCGTCCCGCCGGCCCGGACGCCGTCGAACCGTCGTCTGAGCGATGGCAGTTGGCCGGAACGGTATGACCACGGCCCGTCCCGTCCTTCGTCGGAGGGCGAGGGAAGCGCCCCGACTGTCGCCCCTGCTACGACTCCTGATTGTCACTCAACTCGCCTTCAACATAGGCTTTTTCGCGGTCCTGCCGTTCCTCGCCGAGCACCTGGGCGACGCGGTCGGCATGGCGGGCTGGCTGGTGGGGTTCGTGCTGGGACTGCGGACCTTCAGCCAGCAGGGGCTGTTCGTGGTCGGCGGGGCGCTCGCCGACCGGTACGGCGTCCGGCCGGTCGTCCTCGCCGGATGCGCGCTGCGGATCGCCGGATTCGGCTGGCTCGGATACGCCGGGCAGCTCTGGACGGTCGTCGCGGCGGTGCTCCTGACCGGATTCGCGGCCGCGCTGTTCTCACCCGCCGTCGAATCCGAGGTGGCGCGGCAGGCCGTCCTGCACGAGGAGTCGGGCGGCGGCTCACGGACCCGGGTGCTGGCCCTGTTCACGGTCGCCGGGCAGGCCGGTGCGTTCGTCGGTCCGTTGCTCGGCGCGCTGCTCCTGGAGGTCGGCTTCCGAGCGGTGTGCCTGGCCGGCGCGGGGGTCTTCGTCCTCGTGCTCGGCGGGCACGCGTGGCTGCTGCCGCAGCACCTCCCCGGCCGCGATCGGGTCCGACTGCGCGGCGGTGCGGGCCCGTTGCTCCGCAACCGCCGCTTCCTCGCCCTGTGCTGCGGGTACGGCGCCTACCTCCTCGCCTACAACCAGCTCTACCTGACCCTCCCCGCCGAGGTGCGGCGCGCGGCCGGTTCGCAGGCGCCGCTGGCCTGGCTGTTCGCGCTGTCGTCGCTGCTGGTGGTCACCGCCCAGCTGCCGGTCACCCGGTGGGTGGGGGAGCGGCTGAGCCCGCGCCGCGCGATGGCAGCCGGGCTGACGCTGATCGCCGTCGGCTTCGCCGTGGTCGCCGCGGCCCTGCCCGCCGGACGGACCGGGACGGCCGGGCTGCTGCCCGCGGCCGGCTTCGTGGCGCTGCTCACGCTCGGCCAGATGCTCGTCGCGCCCGCCGCCCGCGCCTGGGTGCCCGACCTCGCCGAGGACGGCCGGCTCGGCCTGTACACCGGTGCGTTGTCCTCCGTCTCCGGGCTGATCGTGCTCCTCGGCAGCGCGGTCACCGGCGCCCTCCTCGACACCGGCCTGCCGCCCACCGTGCCCTGGCTCCTGCTGGCGGCGCTGCCGGCGGGAGCCGTCCTGCTGCTGCCTCGCGGGAGGTGAACGAGGGGAGAGGGGCGGTCGTGGCACTCGCGCGTGGGTGGGGCCCGGACCGTGCCCACGGTCCGGGCCCCACCCACGCGCGAG
>NZ_JBVJSQ010000004.1:458413-533462 GCF_055606485.1 Streptomyces sp. NPDC037083
TTTTTTTTTGTTTCTCGGGGGGGGGGGCAGGGGGGGGGGGGGTGTGTGTTTGTCCTCTCTGGGGGGTGGTCGTCGGAATGTGGCCCACGGTCCGGGCCCCACCCACGCGCGAGTGCCGCTACACGAGCTCCAGCAGCTTCTCCGCCGGGGCCTGCGCCGCGATCCGCGACGTCCGCCACAGCCACATCACGTCACGGCCGAACGACCACACCAGCGAGCCCAGCGCCAGCAGCACCACCGCGAAGTTGGCGGCGTAGGGCAGCAGGTTCGCGCCCGCCAGCAGCAGCAGGACGCCCTGCAGTGCGGCGACCGTCTTGCGGGCGGTGCTCGGCGGGAGCGGGGCGTTGAGCCACGGGGCCACGCGGGCCGCGGCGACGAAGCCGTAGCGCATGCCGCCGATCAGCAGGACCCACGGGCCCAGCGCCATCGAGACGTACACGCTGAGCACCAGGATCAGGAACGCGTCCACCTCCATGTCGAAGCGTGCGCCCAGCGCCGTCGAGGTGCCGGTGCGCCGGGCGACCTTGCCGTCGACGCCGTCGAGGATCAGGGCCACGGCCGTCAGGCCGACCAGCAGCGTCACCGGGGGCGTGCTCTCGAAGGAGTCCGCGACCAGCGCGGTCACCCCGCCGACCAGCGTCGCCCTGCCGAGGGTGACCCGGTTGGCCGGGCCGAACGTGCGCAGGCTGGAGCGGTGCAGCGCCCGGGAGAGCACCGCCCAGGTGGCGATGGCGAAGACGAGACCGGTCACCCAGCCCGCCGGCCCCATGCCGATCGCCGTGCCGAGCAGGGCCAGCAACAGGATCTGAACGCCCGCTCCCACAGCGGTCTCCTGCTGGACCAGCCTTGCGTCGTAAGTGTTGTTCAGGGCCACCGCACATTCCTCCGGCCAGGTGACAGAGATGATCAGTGCCGCGTACTGTGCGCGGACTGTGCACACCTCGGTACGTGAACAGGTTCCCGATCGTTCAGGAGGATGTGGATGTCGATCGCCGCACGTGCGTTCTGGGTCGGCTCTCCCGGTGAAGGAGAGATCCGCGAAGTCGTCGTTCCGGAGCCGGCCGAGGGCGAGGTCCTGGTCCGCTCGCTGTGGTCCGGCGTCAGCCGCGGCACGGAGACCCTCGTCTTCCGCGGCGGGGTGCCCGAGAACCAGCGCGCCGTCATGCGGGCGCCGTTCCAGGAGGGCGACTTCCCCGCGCCCGTGAAGTACGGCTATCTCAACGTCGGGGTGGTGGAGCGGGGTCCGGCGGCGCTGGTCGGGCGCACGGTGTTCTGTCTGTATCCGCACCAGACGCGGTACGTGGTCCCGGCGTCGGCGGTGACGGTCGTACCGGACTCGGTGCCGGCGCAGCGGGCCGTGCTGGCCGGCACCGTGGAGACGGCCGTCAACGCGCTGTGGGACGCGGCCCCGCTGGTCGGCGACCGTATCGCGGTGGTCGGCGGCGGCATGGTCGGCTGCTCGGTGGTCGCGCTGCTGGCCCGCTTCCCCGGGGTGCGCGTGCAGTTGGTCGACGCCGACCCGGCGCGGGCGAAGGTCGCCGAAGCCCTCGGCGTGGACTTCGCCGTCCCTCAGGACGCGCTCGGCGGCTGCGACCTCGTCGTCCACGCCAGCGCCACCGAAGAGGGCCTGGCCCGCTCGCTGGAGCTGCTCGCCGACGAGGGCACCGTCCTCGAACTGAGCTGGTACGGCGACCGGAAGGTGTCCCTCCCGCTCGGTGAGGACTTCCACTCCCGGCGGCTGGTCGTCCGCAGCAGTCAGGTCGGCACCGTCTCCCCGGCCCGCCGTTCCAGCCGGACGTACGCCGACCGGCTCGCCCTCGCCCTGGAACTGCTGGCAGACCCGGCGCTGGACGCCCTCGTCACCGGAGACAGCGCTTTCGAGGAGCTGCCGGAGGTGATGCCGAAGCTCGCATCGGGCGAGATCCCGGCGCTGTGTCACCGCGTCAGGTACGAGCAAGAGCGCCTGACCTGAGAAAAGAGTGAGATCCGGCTGAACAGGGGGAAGCGAAGAGCCGTACTACACGGCATCCCCCGGCGGCCATCGGCCGGGGGACCAGAGGCGCCGCACCTGGAGGGTCGTCCGTTGTTCAGTGTCACCGTCCGCGATCACATCATGATCGCCCACAGCTTCCGCGGCGAGGTCTTCGGACCCGCGCAGCGCCTGCACGGAGCGACGTTCCTCGTGGACGCCACCTTCCGCCGCGAGCAGCTGGACGACGACAACATCGTCGTCGACATCGGACTGGCCACCCAGGAGCTCGGTGCGGTGGTCAGCGAGCTGAACTACCGCAATCTCGACAACGAGCCCGATTTCGCGGGGGTCAACACCTCCACGGAGTTCCTGGCCAAGGTCGTGGCGGACCGGCTCGCGGAGCGGATCCACAAGGGCGCCCTGGGCGAGGGAGCCCGGGGCATCGCCGCCGTCGCCGTCACCCTGCACGAGTCGCACGTCGCCTGGGCGAGTTACGAGCGTGCGCTGTGAGCGACGTGACCCTGGAGAAGGCCGCCGTGCAGGCCGTGCAGACCGTGCAGAAGACCCCGCTCGCGTACGTGCCCGTGCAGGCGGCGCTTCCCAAGATGGGCGGGATCATCCCCATGTCCCTGCGCTCCGTGCAGTTCGTGATGCCGGGCGGCGTCGACGATCAGGCGAACCCGAGCGGCGGCAACGCCTACGACCGGCGTCTGTGCCTGGACCTGCCCGGTTTCGGCTGGCAGGTCCACAAGCACCTGGTGTCCGGCTCCTGGCCCCGCCCGGAGGCGGAGGCCCGCGCGGAACTGGCGCGCACGCTGCGTGAGTTCCCCGACGGCACGGTCGTCCTCATCGACGGCCTGGTGGCCTGCGGGGTTCCGGAGATCATCGCTCCCGAGGCGGAGCGGCTGCGGCTCGCCGTCCTCGTGCACCTGCCGCTGGGCGACGAGCGGGGGCTGGCGCCCGAGGTGGCCGCCGAACTCGACGCCAGGGAACGGGCCGTGCTGCGGGCCGTCCCCGCGGTGATCGCCACCAGCGACTGGGCGGTCCGGCGTCTGGTCTCCCACCACGGCCTCGCCCCCGAGCGCGTGCACGTCGCCGCCCCCGGCGCCGACATCGCCCCCCTCGCCTCGGGCACCGACGGCGTCTCCCGCCTGCTGTGCGTGGCCGCCGTGACCCCCCGCAAGGGGCAGCACCGGCTGGTGGAGGCGCTGGCCGCGGCGCGGGACCTGCCGTGGAGCTGCGTGTGCGTGGGCGGTCTCGGGCAGGACCCGGAGTACGTCGCCCATCTGCGCGGCCTCATCGCGAAGTACGGCCTGCAGGACCGGCTGGAGCTCGCGGGCCCCAAGGCCGGCGCCGAGCTCGACGCCGCGTACGCCTCGGCCGACCTGATGGTGCTCACCTCGTACGCGGAGACGTACGGCATGGCCGTCACCGAGGCGCTCGCCCGCGGCATCCCCGTCCTCGCGACGGACGTCGGCGGACTGCCCGAGGCGGTCGGACGCGCCCCCGACGGCGGCGTCCCCGGCATCCTCGTCCCGCCGGAGGACCCGGCCGCCCTCGCGGCCGAACTGCGCGGCTGGTTCGGCGAGGCCGACGTACGACGGCGGCTCAAGGCGGCCGCACGCGGCCGCCGGGCCGCCCTGAACGGCTGGGCGTCCACCGCCCAGAGCCTGGCCGGCGTTCTGGGCAGGCTTCCCAGCGAACCGCGGAGGGCGGCATGAGGAAGACGACGGCGACCCCGGCCGACGTGGCACGACGCGTGGGCGGCATCCCCGCCCAGCCCGGCCGCAAGGAGGCTGCTTCCGTGGTGGAGCCCGCACTTTCCGCAGGCGGCCCTGGTGTGCGGGCCCTGGCCGCGTCGCAGCCGGAGGCGTCCGACGCCGACTCCGTGGCCCTGCCGGTGAACGCCGGTTCCGTGCCGCAGGCGGTGGCGCCGGGCGCGGACTCCGGGCCGCGGGCGGTGACTTCCGGCGACGTGCCGCAGACCGCCGGCGACGGCTCCGTGCCGCGCACGGCCGTGCTCGCCGCCGGTTCCGCGGCGGACGTGGTCATCGCCGGCGCCGGACCCGTCGCCCGGACCGGCGAACGGCCCACCGTGCGGCTGCGGGACGCCGGACCGGACGAGCAGCCCCGCTACGCGCCGGAGTGGCTTGAGCTGCGCGAGCCCGCCGACGCCGCCGCCCGGTCCATGGAACTGCTGGACCCGCTGCGCATCCGGCTCGCCAACCTGCCCGGCCGCAGCGGCCTGGCCATCCACGACCTGGGCTGCGGCACCGGCTCCATGGGCCGCTGGCTGGCCCCGCGGCTGGACGGCGCCCAGCACTGGGTCCTGCACGACCGCGACCCCTACCTGCTGCACTTCGCCGCCGTGGCCTCCCCCCGCGCGGGCGCCGACGGCAGCCGGGTCACCGTGGAGACGCGGCGCGGCGACGTCGCCCGCCTCACCCCGGACGCCCTGCTCGGCGCCTCGCTGGTCACCGCGTCCGCGCTGCTCGACGTCCTCACCCGCGAGGAGGTCGAGACGCTCGCCGCGGCCTGCGCGGGCGCCGGCTGCCCCGCGCTGCTGACCCTCTCGGTCGCCGGACGCGTCGAATTCGGCACGCCCGACCCGCTGGACGACGAGATCGCCGCCGCCTTCAACGACCACCAGCGGCGCGGCGGCCTCCTCGGCCCCGACGCGGTCTCCGTGGCCTGCGAGGCGTTCGCCGACCAGGGCGCGACGGTCAAGGTGCACCCGAGCCCGTGGCGGCTCGGCCCCGAGAACGTCGGCCTGACCGCCCAGTGGCTGCGCGGCTGGGTCGGCGCGGCCGTGGAGGAGCGCCCCGAACTGGCCGAGCGCGCCGAGGGCTACCTCGCCGCACGGCTCGCGGCCTGCGCGGCGGGCGACCTGCACGCCACCGTCCACCACAGCGACCTGCTGGCACTGGCCCGGCCGACGGGCAGGGCCTGATGAGCGCGGAGACGATCGGCCCGCCGGTGACGGCCGCGCCGCCCGTGCTGTGGAGCGAGACGGCCTCCCCGGTCGTGCGGCGGCCCCCGCGCGGCCCGGTGGCGATCCGCACCGGCTCCGCCGTGTCACCGGCCCGCATCGGCGTCATCGTGACCGAGCCGCACACCGAGCGGCCCTCGCGGCTGCGCGCCCTGCTCGGCAGCCGCGCCCTGCGCACGCACTTCGGGACCGTCGCCGGAGTCGCCATCCTCACCGTCCTGCTGTGGCGGCTGGGCACCGGCGTCTTCCTGGACGGGCTGCGGCGGATCGACGCGGCGACCCTGCTGGCGGCGCTCGCCATCGGCGCGGTCACCACCGTGTTCAGCGCCTGGCGCTGGGCGTTGGTGGCCCGCGGCCTGCGGATACGGCTGCCGCTCGGTCCGGCGGTCGCCGACTACTACCGCGCCCTGTTCCTCAACGCGGCGCTGCCCGGCGGGATCCTCGGCGACGTGCACCGCGCGGTGCGGCACGGGCAGAGCGAGGGCGACGTCGGACGCGGTGTGCGGGCCGTCGTCCTGGAACGCACCGCGGGTCAGCTCGTCCTGGCCGTCGCGGGTCTGACGGTCCTGCTGACGCTGCCCTCGCCGGTCATGCAGGACGTCCGGCAGATCACGCCGCTGGTCCTGCTGGCCGGCGCGGGCGCCTGCGCCGTCGTCCTCGCCGTGCGGATGAACTCCTCGGCGCCGCGCCGCGGCACCCGGCTGCGGGCGGCGCTGGCCGAGGCGCGCGAGGGGCTGCTGTCGCGGCGCAACGGGCCGGGCGTCGCCGTGTCGTCGGCGGTCGTGCTGGCCGGGCACCTCGGCATGTTCGTGGTGGCCGCCCGGGTGGCCGGCTCGGCCGCCTCCGTGCTCACGCTGCTGCCCATCGCCGTCCTCGCCCTGCTCGCCATGGGCCTGCCGCTGAACGTCGGCGGCTGGGGCCCCCGCGAGGGCGTCACCGCCTGGGCGTTCGGCGCCGCCGGGCTCGGCGCGAGCACCGGCCTCGCGGTCGCCGTCGTCTACGGAGTGCTCAGCTTCGTGGCGGCGCTGCCGGGGGCGGTCGTGCTGGTGGTGCGCTGGTACGCGGGACTGCGCACCCGGGCCGCGGGACCGGCCGGCCCCGGCGCCGACGAGCGGCGCTACGACGAGGCCGCGTCGCCCGCCGCGATGGCGTCGGCGCCGGTCGCCGTGGCGCCCGAAGTCAGCAACGAGAAATACGCGCCGAAGGAATCCACCAGGCTCGCCAGGAGTTCCTTTCCCTTTTCCGCCGAACCCAGGGAAGGACGGCCGATGACGCCCGAATCGGTATAGGCGGACATTCCGAGCGAGAGCAGATGGCGACGGTCGTCCGCGACGAAATCGGCCGACTCGTAACCGGGCCGGACGAATTCGGGACGATCGTGCAGCAGGATCGAGGTCTCGATCTCCCCGGCGTGCATGTCGGTGAGCAGTGAGGTCGACACCCCGGACCGCTCCAGCGCCGCCTCCCAGTCCTCCGGGGCCGGGAAGAGCGCCATCCGCTCGCCGCGGGCGGAGGACTCCTGGACGACGTTGCCCAGGACGTAGTTCCCGCCGTGTCCGTTGACCAGCACCAGGGCCTCGACGCCCGAGCGGCGCAGCGAAGCCGCGATGTCCCGTACCACCGCGTGAAGGGTCACGGAGGAAATGCTGACGGTTCCCGGCCAGGCCGCGTGCTCGTGCGAGCAGGCGATGGTCACCGGCGGGAGGAGGTGTACCGGATACGCCTCGGCGATCTCCCGCGCGATGGCGCAGGCGACCAGCGTGTCGGTGGCCAGCGGCAGGTACGGACCGTGCTGTTCGAAGCTTCCGACGGGCAGGACCGCCACCTGTGTCGAGACGCCGGCGCCCCTGGCCCGTACGTCTTCGGTAGTGTCCGTCGGCACCAGTCCGTGCGCCGCCGACCGTATGTCCGAACCACTCATTTCTTCCCGGCCCTTCGTCTCTGCTTAGGAACCAGATCATGACAGAAAAAATTGGCGTACTCGGCACGAAGACCCCGCAGCGCACCGGTGTGGAACGCGTGGTGAATGCCCCCCTGCCCACCGTGTACGGGAAATTCCAGGCGATCGGTTATATGGACCACGACCGCGGTGACGAGCAAGTCGCCCTGGTCTACGGAGAGATCGGCACGGAGGACGTGCTGACCCGGCTGCACTCGGAGTGCCTGACCGGCGACGCGTTCGGCTCCCAGCACTGCGAGTGCGGCGACCAGTTGGAGTCCGCGCTGCGCGCGGTCGTCGCCGAGGGCCGCGGCATCGTCGTCTACCTGCGCGGTCACGAGGGCCGTGGCATCGGGCTGCTGGGCAAGCTGCGGGCGATGGCACTGCAGGCTGAGGGCCTGGACACCGTCGAGGCCAACGTCGCGCTCGGCTTCCCGGTGGACGCCCGCGACTACAAGGTGGCCGCCGACATCCTGCGCGACCTGGGCGTGCGTTCGGTCCGCCTGATGTCGAACAACCCGCGCAAGCGCGAGGCGCTCGTGGACAACGGCGTCAAGGTCGCGGAGGAGGTGCCGCTGCTGATCGAGCCCTGCGAGAACAACATCACCTACCTGCGGACCAAGCGCGAGCGCATGGACCACCGGCTGCCCCACCTGGACGCGGTGGCGCACTGGTCCTGAGCGCGCTTCGCCGCCGCCGCCCGGACGGGTAGGGATCACGGCGGCCATGCCGTACGACAGCCTCGGCCTCGGTGCACGGGCCGGGGCCGCCGCCGGAAGGAGCCGCTCGCGTGAACACGCATGCCTCGGTCGTCGTCATCGGCGGCGGGGTGATGGGCACCAGCATCGCCTACCACCTCGCCGCCGCCGGTGTCCGTGACGTCCTGCTGCTCGAACGGGACGAGCTCGGCGCGGGCTCCACCTCGAAGGCCGCCGGAGGGGTCCGTGCCCAGTTCTCCGACGAGCTGAACATCCGGCTCGGGGCGCGCAGCCTGGAGGCGTTCGGGCGGTTCGGGGAGGAGATCGGGCACGACATCGGGCTGCGCCGGGTCGGCTACCTCTTCCTGCTGTCCACCCCGCAGGAGGTCGCCGCCTTCGAGGCGGGCGTGCGGCTGCAGAACGCGCTCGGCGTGCCCAGCCGGATGATCGACCCGGCCGAGGCCCGGCGCCTCTCCCCGCTGATCGACTCCGACGGGTTACTGGCGGCCGCGTTCTCGCCCGACGACGGCCACTGCACCCCGGAAGCCGTCGTCCACGGGTACGCGGCCGCCGCCCGCCGGTGCGGTGCGCGCATCCTGCGGCACACCGCGGTCACCGGCATCGAACGGCAGGGCGCCACCGTCACCGCCGTGCAGACCACGCTCGGCCGGATCGCCACGAACACCGTGATCTGCGCGGCCGGCGCCTGGTCCAGGGCCGTCGGCGCGATGGCCGGCGTGGATCTGCCGGTGCAGCCGCTGCGCCGCCAGATCGCGGTCACCGAACCGGTCCCCGGCCTCCCGCCGGACCTCCCGATGACCATCGACTTCGCCAGCACCCTCTACTTCCACTCCGAGGGCCCCGGCCTTCTGGTCGGCATGTCCGACCCGGACGAGCGCCCCGGCTTCGCCACCGACACCCACGACCGGTGGATCCCCCGTCTGGCCGGGGCCATGGCGCGCCGCGCCCCCGCCCTGCTCGACCTGCGCCGCACGGGCGGCTGGGCGGGCCTGTACGAGGTCACCCCGGACCACAACGCCCTGATCGGCGAGGCGTCGACGGTCTCCCGTTTCCTGTACGCGACGGGCTTCTCCGGGCACGGCTTCCTCCAGGGCCCGGCCGTCGGCGAGGTCGTCCGCGACCTGTATCTGGGCCGCGTACCCTTCGTGGACGTCACCCCCCTGAGCGCCGACCGTTTCGCGGCCGGCGCCCCGCGTCCGGAGGTCAACTGCGTATGACCGAACTGCACCTGTGGCTGCGCCACGAGGCCCGCACCACCGAACGGCGCACCCCGGTCGTCCCCGACGACGCCCGCCGACTCGTCGAGGCCGGCGTCCGCCTGACCGTCGAGGACTCCCCGCAGCGCGTGTTCCCGATCGAGCAGTACGACGTCGCCGGCGCGCGGATCGTCCCCGCGGGCTCCTGGGTCTCCGCGCCGCGTGACGCAGTCGTGCTCGGCCTGAAGGAACTCCCCGACGAACCGGCGGAGCTGACGCACCGGCACATCTTCTTCGGGCACGCCTACAAGCAACAGCCGGGCGCGGACGCCCTGTTGCGTCGGTTCGCCGACGGCGGCGGAGCGCTGCTCGACCTGGAGTACCTGGTCGACGACGACGGCCGTCGCCTCGCCGCGTTCGGGTTCTGGGCGGGCTATCTCGGCGCGGCCCTGGCGGTCCTCCAGCACCGGGGCAGGCTGACCTCTCCGCTGCGGCCCACCGACAAGGACGAGTTGGACGGGACGCTGCGTCCGGAGCCGGGCGACGAGGAGTTCACCGCCGTCGTCGTCGGCGCCCTCGGGCGTAGCGGCCGGGGCGCGCGGGCCGCGTTCGCCACGGCCGGCGTGGACCCCTCCTGCTGGGACCTGGCGGAGACCCGCGACCTGGACCGGCGGGCCCTGCTGGCGCACGACGTGCTGGTCAACTGCGTCCTCGCCACGACTCCCGTGCCGCCGTTCGTCCGCGAGGAGGACCTCGACGACCCCGCCCGACGGCTGCGCACCCTCTCCGACGTCACCTGCGACGTGGGCTCGCCCCTCAACGTCCTGCCGGTGTACGACCGCACGACCGAGTGGACCGACCCCGTGCGCCGTCTGCGCAAGGAACCGGCGCTGGACCTGATCGCCATCGACAACCTGCCGTCCCTGCTGCCGCGCGAGTCCAGCGTCGACTTCTCGGCGGCCCTCACACCCCAGCTGCTCGGCTTCGGCGCCGACGGGCCGTGGGGCCGCTGCCTGGCCCGCTTCCAGGAGGCGAGCCGTGAACTCGGCCTGACGCAAGGGCACTTCGGCGCGGAAGGACGCTCCGGCCGTGTCTGATCCCGTACCCGCCACCGGAACCGTCCACTGGGTCGGCGCGGGCCTGTCCACGGGCAGCGGCCTGGCCGCGCTGTGCGGGCACGGCGCCCGCGTGCGCCTGTGGCACCGCACCGCGGAGCGGGCGGCCGGGGCCCTCGACCGGCTGGGCCTGACCGGACGTGCCGAGCCCCGCGCGTACACCCTGGACGCGCTCACCGCCGAGCTGGCCCCCGGGGACGTCGTCGTGTCGATGCTGCCCGCGCCCGAGCACGCCCCGCTGCTGTCGGCGTGTCTGGCCCGGCGAGCCCACTTCGCCTGCTCCAGTTATGTCTCCGACGCGCTGCGGGAGCAGGCGACCGCGGCGGCCGGGGCCGGGATCGTCGTCCTCACCGAGGCCGGACTCGACCCGGGAGTCGACCATCTCTTCGCGCACAGCCTCGTCGCCCGTGCCCGGGCGGCGATCGGGGACGACACTCCGGCCTCGTACCGCCTCACCTCGTACTGCGGGGGCGTTCCCGCGGTCCCCGACGACTTCAGGTACCGCTTCAGCTGGGCGCCCCTCGGCGTCCTCAACGCGCTGCGCACACCGGCGCGTTACGTCGAGGAGGGGGCCGAGACCGTCGTCGAGCGGCCCTGGGAGGCCACGCGCGCGCACCTCGTCGGCGACGAGAGGTTCGAGGCCTACCCCAACCGCGACAGCGTTCCGTTCATCGAGCAGTACGCACTGCCCCGGGCCTGGAGGCCGCGGACCTTCGTGCGCGGCACGCTGCGCCTGGACGGCTGGCTGCGGGCCTGGGACGCGGTGTTCGAGGAGCTGCGGACCGGCGACGACGCCCGGATCGCCGCCCTGGCCGGGGAACTGGCGGCCGCCCACCCGACCACGGACGCCGACCGCGACCGGGTGGTCCTCGCCGTGTCGCTGGAGGTGCGCGCGGACGCGGGAGGGGGCGTCGGCGACGGCCGCTCGTGGTCCGGCGGTTACCTCCTGGACCTGGAGGGCGACGAGGAGGAGAGCGCGATGGCCCGCTGCGTCTCCCGGCCGCTCGCCCTCGGCGTCCGGCACATCCTGGACGGCTCCCTGCCGCCGGGCCTGAACCGGGCGGCCGGGACGGCGGCCCGGTCCGAACAGTGGCTGCGCGAACTCCAGGACGACGGACTGGAGTTCAGCCTGCGGATCGCGGACTGACGGTCGGGGCGGAGGGCGGACGGCGGAGGCCGGGCCGGCCCGGTCCGGTAGTGGTCCGGACGGGGGGCCGGTCGGGGGACCGGTCGTCGTCCGCCGCCCGCCGGCCGACGCGTGTCTGCCGGTCCTCGGCCGCCCGCCGCTGCCGGCCTCCTCGCCTCGGGGCCTGGCGGTCAGCCCGTGATCGCCTCGTGCACCAGACGCTTGAGGTCGGGGTAGAGCTTCAGGGACTTCCGGGGCCTGAGCTGGGTCAGGAACTGGACGCTCACGTCGTGGGCCGGGTCGATCCAGAAGGTGGTCGTGGCGACGCCGCTCCAGCCGTAGGCGCCGAGACCGGAGGGGGCCTGGGTGCGGCTGGGGTCGACGACCACGGAGACGCCGAGCCCGAAGCCGACGCCGTCGTTGCCGGGCTCGTCGTGGGCGGGGCGGCTGCCGAAGGCGCGCAGGTCGGCGCCGCCGGGGAGGTGGTTGCGGGTCATCAGGTCGACCGTCTCGGGCGCGAGCAGGCGGACGCCGTCGAGCTCGCCGCGCCGCCGCAGCAGCTCGCTGAACCGGTGCACGTCGTACGCGGTCGCCACCATGCCGCCGCTGCCCGACAGGAACCGGGGGCGGCCGGACAGCGGCAGGCCCGGGATCGGCTCGATGCCGCCGCCGTCCGCGTCCCCGTACAACTCCGCCAGCCGGCCGGCCTGCTCGTCCGTGACCTGGAAGCCGGCGTCGGACATGCCGAGCGGGCGGAAGATCCGCTCGGCGAGGAACTCGTCCAGCGGACGGCCGGAGACCACCTCGATGATCCGGCCCAGGACGTTGGTGGCCACCGAGTAGTTCCACTGGGTGCCCGGCTCGAACTGCAGCGGCAGGCGCGCGTAGGCCTCGACGGTGGTCGCCAGGTCCGAGCCCGGCAGCACCGCCGACTCCAGTCCGGCCTCGCGGTAGAGGGCGTCGACCGGGTGGCAGTGGTAGAAGGCGAAGGTCAGGCCCGCGGTGTGGGTCATCAGGTGCCGCACCAGCATGGGCTGCTCGACCGGACGGGTGGTGAGGCCGGCGCCGGAGCCGCCCGTGTACACGCGCTGGTCGGCGAAGGCCGGCAGATGGTCGGCGACGGGGTCGTCGAGCCCTAGCCGGCCCTCCTCCATCAGTATCAGCGCGGCGACCGAGGTCACCGGCTTGGTCATGGAGTAGATCCGGTAGAGGGTGTCCGCCTCGACGGGCAGCCCGGCGGCGATGTCGCGACGGCCGTGCGTGGTGAGGTGCGCGACCCTGCCGCCGCGCGAGACGGCCAGGAGGAACCCGGGAAGGCGCCCCTCGTCGACATAGTGGGCGACGTGCTGGTCGAGGCGGTCCAGCGCCTTCCCGTCCAGCCCGACCTCGCTCGGGTCGACCTCTTGTCGCAGCAGTGCCATCGTTCTCCTCCGGTGCGCTCGTTCAAGGTGCGCTCCCGGCCTACCCGCCGGGACGACCTCGGACCTCATCGTCGCTCAGGGAACGCGCGTGCGGACCCCTTTCGACGCCGTGATCCGTGTGCGTTGCGTCGCTTGCCCCAGCCGGGTGACCTGCGGGGCGGACGGCGGAGGCGGGCCGCGAACGGCCCGGCAGCGCCCGGCAGGCCGCCGGAGCGGCCGCGGCCGCGCACGCCAGCACCAGCAGGGGCGCCCGCGGCGCGCCGAGGTCCATGAGCACGGCCGCCGTCGCCACGCCGAGCACCGGTCCGACGTTCATCGCCGTCTGCTGCAGCCCGCCCGCCACGCCGGCCGACTCGGCGGGCGCCGCCCGTACGACGACATGGGTCGCCGCCACCATCACGGCGCCGAACCCGGCTCCCACCAGGGCGAACCCGGTGCAGAACGCGGCCGGTCCCGACGCCGCGGAGAGCACGAGGAGACCGGCGGCGAGGACCGTCGTCGCGCCGCAGACCGTGACGCGGGCGCCGGCCCGGCGCAGCAGGACCGCGGCGGCGGGGGCGGCGGCCACCAGCAGCACGGCCAGCGGCAGGCTGAGCAGCGCGGTGCGCAGTGGGGTCAGCCCCAGGCCGTCCTGCAGCAGGTAGACACAGGCGAACAGCCCGCCGTTCAGGGCGGCCGACGCGATGACGAGCACGCCGAGCCCCGCGCCCACCGCCGGCGCCCCGACGACCTCCGGGGGCAGCAGGGGAGCGGCGGCGCGGCGCTCGTGCCGTACGAAGGCGACGCCGCCGACGAGGGCGACCGGCGCCGACCAGCTGATGCCCGGCAGGGTGACGAGGGCGTGCACCAGACAGGCCAGGGCCACCGCCGCCAGCAGGGCGCCGGGGAGGTCCAGCGGGACGCCGGCGGGCGGACGGGCGCGCTCGCGCCGGGCGAGGGCGAGCGCGCCGCACAGCAGGGCGGGCAGGACGTTGAGGAGGAACACGGCACGCCAGCCGAACTGCGTGGCCAGGGCGCCGCCCACCACCGGTCCGGCGGCCGCGGCCACCCCGATGGACGCGGTGCGCACGGCGATCGGGGTCCGCAGCCGCTCGGGCGGGTACGCGGACCGCAGCATCCCGAGCGTGGCCGGCTGCAGGAGCGCCCCGAACACGCCCTGCACGATCCGCAGCCCGATCACCCAGCCGATGCTCGGAGCCCCCGCGATGCCCGCCGAGGCGGCGCCGAAGCCGAGCATGCCGAGGGCGAAGGCACGACGGTGCCCGTAGCGGTCGCCGAGCCGCCCGGCGAACACCAGCAGGCCCGCCACCGCGACCAGATAGCCCGTGCCGGCCCACTGCACCTCGGCGACGGAGGCGTGCAGGTCGTGCCGCAGGGCGGGCTGGGCGACGGTGAGCACGGTGCCGTCGAGGGCGACCACCACGGCACCGGCCACACTGCCGGCCAGGGTCAGCCCCGGGGAGCGCGAGGAGGACGTCACCGGCCGGCCTCCGGGCCCAGGTGCGCGTCCAGGGCCGTGCGCAGCAGGGGCGTGAAGTCATCGCTCCCGGTGGCGAGTTGGAGACTGCCCCAACGCCACAGTTGCGCGATGCCGTGCAGGTTCGCCCACAGCACGCCGGCGACCGCCCGGGCGTCGGCGTCCGCGCGGACCCGGCCGACCAGCTCCACCAGGACGCCGAACAGCGGCAGGCTGGTGTCCCGGAGCCGCAGATGCCCGCTCTCCAGCAGGTCGTGACGGAACATCAGCTCGTACATTCCCGGGTTCTCGGCGGCGAACTCCAGGTAGACGCGGCCGAGTTCGGTGAGCTGCTCGCGCGGGCCCGCCGTCCCGTCGCCGCGAGCCGCCGTCACGCGCGCGGCGAGATCGGCGAAGCCCCGGTGTGCGATGGCCGACAGCAGTTCCAGGTGGGTGGGGAAGTGGCGGCGCGGCGCTCCGTGCGAGACGCCTGCCCGCCGGGCGATCTCGCGCAGGCTCAGCGCCCCGGCGCCCTCCCGGGACACCAGGTCCACGCCGACGTCGACCAGACGGGTGCGCAGGTCCGGATCGCCCGCGGCCCGGTCCGGGGCGGGGGGCTCGGGTCTCTTCATGGGCACTGTCTACCAGGGGTCGGTAGACAGTGTCTACTCTCTTCGGTGGGGGGAATGCGCCCCCGGGGGGCGCGGGTTGTGCCAGGCATGACTCAGGACATGACGCAGAACGCACTGCTCGCGCTGCTCTCCGAGGGACGCGGCGGGGTGCTGGTGACCCTCAAGCGCGACGGCCGCCCCCAGCTGTCGAACGTCAGTCACCACTACTACCCGGACGAGGGTGTCATCCGGATCTCCGTCACCGACGACCGCGCCAAGACCCGTAACCTGCGCCGCGACCCCCGCGCGTCGTACCACGTCACCGCCTCCGACCGCCGCGCCTACACGGTCGCCGAGGGCACCGCCGATCTCTCGCCGGTCGCGGCGGACCCCTACGACGAGACGGTCGAGGAGCTGATCCGCCTCTATCGCGACGTCCTGGGCGAGCACCCCGACTGGGAGGACTACCGCGCCGCCATGGTCCGCGACCGCCGGCTGGTGCTGCGCCTGCGGGTGGAGCGGGCGTACGGCATCCCCAAGGGCGCGAACGACGGCTGAGGGGTCGCACGACGACGGTCGTAGGCCGACGGTCGCACGACCTGGGTCCGCAGACGCAGGACCGACGGCCGATGCCCCGGCCGGCGCCCGACGCCCAGGCTGCCGGAGCAGTCCGCCCCCCTCGTGAGGAGAAGTCGCGATGCCCGTCGACGGCCGTAGTCACATCCGGTTCGCCCGGCCCTCCCGCGACCTGGTCGCGGCGGAACGGTTCTGGGGGGAGGGACTCGGGCTCGGCGTGCTGTGGCGGGCCGAGGGCGGCACGGAGCCCGGCGAGCACGACCTGCTGATGCTCGGCTGGCCGGACGCCGACTGGCACCTGGAACTCGTCCATGAGCCGGCCCGTCCCGTGGAGCCCCGCCCCACGGAGGAGGACCTTCTGGTGATCTACGTCGACGGTCCCGTCCCCGACGACCTGGTGGCCCGGCTGGAGCGGTGCGGGGGCAGACAGGTGCGCTCGCCGAACCCGTACTGGAACGAGTGGGGCGTCACCGTCGAGGATCCGGACGGATACCGGCTGGTGCTGTGCCGACGCGGATGGTCGAACGCCTGACGCCCCCGGGCGACGCGCGGCCCGGCGGGGTTCACGCGTCCCTCGCCGCCAGGCGCACCCGGCGGCGGCGCGCCCGGGATCCCGGAGCCGGTGGGCTCCGGGATCCCGGGCGGGGGTGGACCTGACGGTCCGCCGGGTCCGGCGGTGCGCTCGGGGACCGCGGTCCGCCCGGGCTTGGCCTCCGGGCGACTCGGCGGTTCGCTCAGGCGGTCACCGTCTCCGGCCGGGCGGCCTCCGGACGGTCGCGCTCGCCGAGCCGCTCCGTCGGGATCCTTGCCGTCTCCCGGGCCGACAGGGCCGCGATCACCGGAGGTACGCACAGCGCCGCCGTGAAGAAGGCCACCGAGGACCAGTCGTCGCCGTCCGGGCCCGCGAGCTCCGCGGCGAAGGTGACCGCGAAGCCGGCCACGGCGAAGCCGATCTGGGTGCCGATCGCCATGCCGGACAGCCGGACGCGGGTGGAGAACATCTCCCCGTAGAGCGAGGGCCACACGCCGTTGGCGGCGCTGTAGACCACGCCGAAGGCGAGGACGCCCAGCAGCAGGATCAGCGGGTAGGAGCCGGTGGAGATCGCCCACAGGTAGGCGAACATCGTCACCGCGCTGCCGGCCGCGCCGAGCAGGTACACCGGACGGCGGCCGATGCGGTCGGAGAGCGTGGCCCATGCCGGGATGGCCGCCAGCGCGACCAGGTTGGCCAGCGCGCCCACCCACAGCATGGAGGAGCGGCTCATCCCGACCGAGTCGCTGGTGGCGTAGGCCAGCGCCCACACCGTGAAGATGGTGCTGACCGAGGCGACGAGCGCCCCCGCGATCACCCGCAGGACGTCGGCCCAGTGCTCCCGCAGCAGGACCGCCAGGGGCAGCCTGACGACCTCGCCGGTGGCCTGCTGCGCCGTGAACGCGGGGGTCTCCTCCAGCTTGCGGCGGATGACGTAGCCGGCGACGGCGACCGCGATGCTCAGCCAGAACGGCACCCGCCAGCCCCAGGACAGCAGCTGCTCCTCGGGGAGGGCCGCGATCGGGATGAAGACGAGCGTGGCGAGGAGCTGACCGCCCTGGGTGCCGCTGAGGGTGAAACTGGTGAAGAAGCCCCGCCGCTCCGACGGCGCGTGTTCCAGCGTCATCGAGTTGGCGCTGGCCTGCTCCCCGGCCGCGGAGATGCCCTGGAGGACGCGGCACAGCACCAGCAGGACGGGCGCGAGCGTGCCGACCTGCGCACGGGTGGGCAGACAGCCGATGAGGAACGTCGAGACGCCCATCAGGATCAGCGTGAAGACCATGATCTTCTTGCGGCCCACGCGGTCGCCGAAGTGCCCGAGGAAGAGCGCGCCGACCGGACGGGCGGCGTAGGCGACGCCGAACGTCGCCAGGGAGAGCAGGGTCGCGGTGGCCGGGTCGGACTCGTCGAAGAAGACCTTCGGAAAGATCAGTGCTGCCGCGCTGCCGTAGATGAAGAAGTCGTAGTACTCCAGAGCGCTGCCGATCCAGGCCGCCGTGGCGGCTTTCTTCGGCTGGCCGGGAGGTGCGGCGGGGACGGACACGGCGTGCTCCTTCGAGGGGACTCCAACATAGGTGGAGTGAGGGAAGGGGAGAAGGGCCGGTTCCCTGGGGTGCGGGGCGGCTGCGCCGGGTGCGTGCCCGGCTAATTAACCCACTGGGTAGTTAGTAGCGGATGGCTACGGATGTTGCGCTGATGTTTCTCGGCTGTCAATAGGTCCTGCGGATTCCCGCGGATTCCCGCTGGGTCCCGCGGGCGGATCCACGGATCCCCACCCGCACCGGGCCGCCGCCGGGCGGGCGCATCGGCCGCCGGATGCGCCCATGGGCCGGTCGGCGGATCGGCCGGCGGATCGGGCGGCCGATCCGCGGCGGGTCGGTCCGTTCGGCCGCCTGCGGATCAGTCCGCGGACCCGTCGGCCGCGCGCTCCGCCGTCAGATAGGCGATCACCATGTCGCCGAGCATCGCGCGGTAGTGCTCGCGCTGGGCGGGATCGACGAGGTCGCGGCCGAACAGGGCGCCGAAGGTGTGCCGGTTGGCCACCCGGAAGAAGCAGAACGAGCTGATCATCGCGTGCAGGTCGACGGCGTCCACCTCGGCCGTGAACAGGCCCGACTCCTGTCCGGAGGCCAGGATGCGGCCGATCACGTCGAGCGCGGGGGACCCGATCCGCCCGAGCTTCTCGGAGGCGGCGATGTGCTCGGCCTCGTGGATGTTCTCGATGCTCACCAGGCGGATGAAGTCGGGGTGCTGCTCGTGGTGGTCGAAGGTCAGCTCCGCCAGCCGGCGGATGGCCGCGACCGGGTCGAGGTGCTCGACGTCGAGCTGCTGCTCCGCCTCGCGGATCACCCCGTAGGCCCGCTCCAGCACGGCGGTGAACAGCTGGTCCTTGCCGCCGAAGTAGTAGTAGATCATCCGCTTGGTGGTGCTGGTGCGGGCCGCGATGTCGTCCACCCGGGCCCCGGCGTAGCCGACCCGGGCGAATTCCTGGGTCGCCACGTCGAGGATCTCGGCCCGGGTCCGGGCGGCGTCGCGGATGCGGCCGTTGCCGTGGGGTCGTGCCGGTTCGTCGACGCTGGTCATCGGGTTCCTTCGGGCGGCGTGGGTGCAGTGCCGAGATTCTAGAAGCCCGCTCGCGGCCCGTGCGGTGACAGGGCTTCCCCTGAGGCCCGCCCCGGTGCTATGACTAACTCACCAGTTCGTACATTAGCTACCCGATCAGGAGGTCCGCCGTGGCCGTCGTCTCCCAGGACTCGTATCTCGTCGGGCTGATCGGTTCCGGCATCGGACCGTCGCTCAGCCCGGCACTGCACGAGCGGGAGGCCGACCGCCAGGGGCTGCGCTGCCTCTACCGCCTCATCGACATCGACGTGCTCGGCGTCGGTCCGGAGGCGGTGGGCGACCTGGTGCGGGCCGCCCGCGACCTCGGCTTCGACGGGCTGAACATCACGCATCCGTGCAAGCAGCTGGTCGTCGAGCACCTCGACGCGCTCTCCCCGCAGGCCGAGGCGCTCGGCGCGGTCAACACCATCGTCTTCGAGGACGGCCGGGCCGTCGGCCACAACACGGACGTGACCGGTTTCGCCGCGTCCTTCGCTCGCGGCCTGCCGGACGCCCCGCTGGAGCGGGTGGTGCAGCTGGGCGCGGGCGGCGCGGGGGCCGCCGTCGCGCACGCCACGCTCACCCTGGGCGCCGGGCGGGTCACCGTCGTGGACGCGCTGCCCGACCGGGCCGCGGAACTCGCCGCCTCCCTCAACCGCCACTTCGGACCCGGCCGGGCCGCGGCCGCCGCCCCGGACCGGCTGGCCGCCCTGCTCGCGTCGGCCGACGGCGTGGTCCACGCCACCCCCACCGGGATGGCCGCCCACCCCGGCCTGCCCTTCCCCGCCGCACTGCTGCGCCCCGGCCTGTGGGTCGCCGAGGTCGTCTACCGCCCCCTGGAGACCGAACTGGTGCGCACCGCCCGCGCGGTGGGCTGCGCCACGCTGGACGGGGGCGGCATGGCCGTCTTCCAGGCCGTGGACGCCTTCCGCCTGTTCACCGGCCGTGAGCCCGACAGCGCCGGCATGCTGGCCGACTTCGCGGAGATGGTCCGCGGCGCGGAGCACTCGGCGGGCCACGCCGTATGACGGCCGCCGGCCGTCCGCGGACGGCCGGCGGAGCCGCAGGATGCCACGCCCCGCGCCCCGCACGGGACGCGGCACAGCCCCCGAAGGAGCACGACCGTGCGTACGTCCATAGCCACCGTCTCCCTCAGCGGATCCCTCACCGAGAAGCTCACGGCCGCCGCCCGGGCCGGTTTCGACGGCGTCGAGATCTTCGAGAACGACCTGCTGGCGAGCCCCCTCGCCCCGACGGAGATCCGCGCCCGCTGCGCCGACCTCGGCCTCGCCGTCGACCTCTACCAGCCCATGCGGGACATCGAGGCCGTGCCCGCCGAGGAGTTCGCCCGCAACCTGCGCCGCGCCCGGCACAAGTTCGCGCTGATGCGGGAACTCGGCGCGGACACCGTCCTGGTCTGCTCCAGCGTCTCCCCGCTGGCCCGCGACGACGACGCGCTCGCCGCCGAGCAGCTGAGCGAACTGGCCGACCTCGCACAGGACTTCGGCGTTCGCGTCGCCTACGAGGCGCTCGCCTGGGGACGGCACGTGAACACCTACGACCATGCCTGGCGCATCGTCGAGACGGCCGGCCACCCGGGGCTCGGCACCTGCCTGGACAGCTTCCACATCCTGTCCGGGGGAGCCGGTCCCGACGTCCTCGACGGCATCGAGGACATCCCCGGCGAGAAGATCTTCTTCCTCCAGCTGGCCGACGCCCCACTGCTCGGCATGGACGTGCTGCAGTGGAGCCGCCACCACCGCTGCTTCCCCGGGCAGGGCGGGTTCGACGTCGCCGGCCTGGTCGAACGCGTGCTGCGCACCGGCTACGACGGCCCGCTCTCCCTGGAGGTCTTCAACGACGTCTTCCGGCAGGCCGAGGCCGGCCCGACCGCCGTGGACGCCCGCCGTTCCCTGCTGATCCTCCAGGAGGAGGTCGGCATCGAGGTCCTGCCCGCGCCCGTGACCCCCTCCGCGGTGGCCTTCGCCGAGCTGGTCACCCACGACGCCGAGCCCGTCGCCGCCCTGCTCACCGGGCTCGGTTTCGCCCGCACCGCCCGGCACCGGGGCAAACCGGTCGATCTGTGGGAGCAGGGCGAGGCCCGGATCCTGGTCAACACCGGTGCGGACGCCCTCCCGCACACCCGGCTTCGCTCGCGCGGGGGGAGCCCCGTCGACGGCACCGCTCTCGCCGCGATCGGCCTGGAGTCCCCGGACCCGGCCGCCGCCGCCCGCCGCGCGGAGGCCCTGCTCGCCCCGGTCCTGCCGCGCCGGCGCGCCGAGGGGGACGTCCCGCTGGACGCCGTCGCCGCCCCCGACGGCACGGATCTCTTCCTGTGCGCGACGAACCGGCCCGGACTGCCCGACTGGCGGGCCGACTTCGAGGACGCGCCGCACCACCGCGCCGCGGACGGCGACTTCCGCATCGACCACGTGGCCCTGACCCAGCCCTGGCACCACTTCGACGAGGCCGTCCTCTTCCACCGCGGCGTCCTCGGCCTCGACGCCCAGGAGAGCGTCGACGTGGCCGACCCCTACGGGCTGCTGCGCAGCCGGGCCGTCGCCAACGCCGACGGCAGCGTCCGGTTCCCGCTCACCGTCGGCGCGGCCCCCGGCGACGACACCGCGCACGCCCGGCACATCGCGCTGGCCACCGACGACGTGGTCGCCGCGGCCCGCCGTCTCGTCGAGGCCGGCGGCCGCCCGCTGCCGATCCCCGCGAACTACTACGACGACCTGGCCGCCCGCTTCGAGTTCGCCGACGGCGAGCTGGAGACCTACCGCGACCTCGGCATCCTCTACGACCGGGACGCACACGGCGTCTTCCGGCACTGCTACACGCGCACCGTCGGCCGCGTCTTCTTCGAACTCGTCCAGCGCGACGGTGGCTACCAGGGCTACGGCGCCGCGAACGCGCCGGTGCGGCTGGCGGCCCAGCACACGGCGCGCTGACCTACTGGCGGCTGACGGTCCTGGTCACACCGGCGGCGACGGTCGTGGCCAGGATCCAGCCGGTGACGATGAGGACGTAGGACAGCGTCTGGTACCAGCCCCTCGGCGCGAACGCGCTCTCCTGCCCGAAGGAGATCACCGGCAGCAGCAGGTCGAGGGTGTAGAAGACCGGGTCGAAGGGAGGAGCCTCGCCCGCCTTGAGCGGCGGCGGGTGGTGCCCGGCGTACGCGACCGAGCCGACGGCCAGCAGCGACAGCAGCCAGACGGCCGCGCGCAGCGGGCGGAACCCGTAGCCGACGGCCGCGTCCTGCAGATGACCCCACAGGCGGCCGTACCAGGGGAGTGTGCCGCGGTGACGACGCTGCTTGGCGAGCTGCACCAGCCGGGCGGCCCGGTCGTCGCCGGTGTTGCGGTAGGCGGCGGTGAGCTGCTCGTAGGCGTGCGGGTCGAACGCGCCGTCGTCGCGCTCCAGCATCGGCAGCCGGCGCTCGGCGGGCTCGTGCGGGGTGAGGAAGGTGTAGGTGAGGTCGAGCAGCCGCACCTGGTCGGGCAGCATCTCGGGCTCCAGCTGGAGCTGCCCCACCTCGGCGCGCCGCAGGTTGAGCCTGCCCTCGATCGGGGGGCCCTCGCGCAGCCAGAGCTCGCCTATGACGCAGCTGCTGGCCCGCAGGGCGGTGCCGCCCGGGTTCGACAGAGAGGCGCGCAGCAGATCCACCCGGCCGGGTATGCGCGAGCCGCGCAGATCGATCCGGCCCCGGGCCCGCATCCGCCGGCCCAGCACGTTGGCTCCCACGTCGAGGGCCTCCGCCTCCAGGACGAAGCCGCCGGGATTGCTCAGCTCGGCGTCCTCCAGGTCGATGGAGCCGGCCACGGTGGCGCCGTCCAGCCGGATCAGCCCGTGGGCGCGCAGCCCTCGCGCGCACAGGTCGTCGTCGACGCAGACCCGGTTGAGCTGGAGGACGGGCTGCGCGGGATCCGTGGCGGTGACGTCGGCCCCGTCGAGGTACAGCGCACCCGAGATCTGCGCCCTGCTGAGGAGCACCGGGCCGCCGACACGGCAGCGGGTCAGCCGCAGCCCCCCGTCGATCCGGGTGTGCGACGCGTCCAGACCGGGCAGCTCGGAGTCGCGCAGGCTCAGGTAGTTGAGCTGGGCGCCGACCAGCCGCGGGGCCTCGTCGAAGCGGCAGTGGATCAGGCGGAACATGCAGTCGACGACCGCGTTCCGCAGATCGAGGAGGCCGGTGACGCGCGCGCCGACCACCTTGAGCGCGGCGATCTCCCCGGGTTCCCGGGGGCCGTTGAGGAGCAGCGCCCGCAACACGGCCGCCCGTACGCGGCGTTCGGGACCGCCTTCCTCGCCCCGGTCCCGGAAGTCCACGGTCGCGCCCGTGGCGAAGGCCCGCCAGACGCGTCGTTCGGCCGGTGTCAGATCGTCGATCTCCATCAGCCGCGACTCTGGCGGGCCTTCGCGAGCGGTGTCAACCCGGCTCAGCGCCGACGTTCCGCTCGGCGGTCACGGGCCGCTCGTGCTCCGTCGGCAGCCGGCTGACCGTGCCCGAGGCCGGCCGGAACGACCGGCCCTCGGGGCGAGGGACCCGGCCCGTTCCTCTCCGGGATCCCCACGGTCCTCGCCTACTTCTTCGCCGACTCGACGGCGTGCCCGCCGAACTGGTTGCGCAGCGCCGCGATCATCTTCATCTGCGGCGAGTCGTCCTGACGGGAGGCGAACCGCGCGAAGAGGGACGCGGTGATGGCCGGCAGCGGCACGGCGTTGTCGATGGCGGCCTCGACCGTCCACCGCCCCTCGCCGGAGTCCTCGGCGTAGCCGCGCAGCTTGTCCAGGTGGGTGTCCTCGTCGAGGGCGTTGACCGCCAGGTCCAGCAGCCAGGAACGGATGACCGTGCCCTCCTGCCAGGACCGGAAGACCTCGCGGACGTTCTCCACGGAGTCGACCTTCTCCAGCAGTTCCCAGCCCTCGGCGTAGGCCTGCATCATGGCGTACTCGATGCCGTTGTGGACCATCTTGGAGAAGTGCCCGGCGCCGACCCTGCCCGCGTGGACGTAGCCGTACGGGCCCTCGGGCTTGAGCGCGTCGAAGATCGGCCGGAGCCTGTCGACGTGCTCCTGCTCGCCGCCGACCATCAGCGCGTACCCGTTCTCGAGGCCCCAGACGCCGCCGGAGACGCCGGCGTCGACGAAGCCGATGCCCTTGGCGGCGAGCTCCTCGGCGTGCTTCTCGTCGTCCGTCCAGCGGGAGTTGCCGCCGTCGACGACCGTGTCACCGGCCTGGAGCAGGCCGCCGAGCTCGTCGACGACGGACTGGGTGGGGCCGCCGGCCGGGACCATCACCCAGACGGTGCGCGGCGCCTCCAGCCGTTCGACGAGTTCGGCGAGGTCCTTGACGTCGGAGAGTTCGGGGTTGCGGTCGTAGCCGACGACGGTGTGGCCGGCGCGGCGGATGCGCTCGCGCATGTTGCCGCCCATCCTGCCGAGGCCGATCAGACCCAGCTGCATCGATGTCATGTCAGTTCACTGCTTCCTGAGTTCGCGGTAGGCGGCGACGAGAGCGGCGGTGGAGGGATCGAGGCCGGGCACCTCGGCGCCCTCGGTGAGGGCGGGTTCGACGCGCTTGGCGAGGACCTTGCCGAGCTCCACGCCCCACTGGTCGAAGGAGTCGATGTCCCAGATCGCGCCCTGGACGAACACCTTGTGCTCGTAGAGGGCGATGAGCTGGCCGAGGACCGACGGGGTCAGCTCGGGGGCGAGGATCGTGGTGGTGGGGCGGTTGCCCTGGAAGGTGCGGTGCGGGACCTGCTCCTCGGGCACGCCCTCCGCCCGGACCTCCTCGGCGGTCTTGCCGAAGGCGAGCGCCTGCCCCTGCGCGAACAGGTTGGCCGTCAACAGGTCGTGCTGCGCCTTGAGTTCGTCGCTCAGCTCGCCGACGGGACGGGCGAAGCCGATCAGGTCGGCCGGGATCAGCTTCGTGCCCTGGTGGATCAACTGGTAGTAGGCGTGCTGGCCGTTGGTTCCCGGGGTGCCCCACACCACCGGCCCGGTCTGCCACTGCACGGGCCGGCCGGAGCGGTCCACCGACTTGCCGTTGGACTCCATGTCGAGCTGCTGGAGATAGGCGGTGAACTTGGACAGGTAGTGGCTGTAGGGCAGCACGGCGTGCGACTGCGCGTCGAAGAAGTTGCCGTACCAGATGCCCAGCAGACCGAGGATCATGGGGGCGTTGGACTCGGCGGGAGCGGTGCGGAAGTGGTCGTCGACGATCCTGAAGCCGTCGAGCAGCTCCCGGAAGCGGTCCGGACCGATGGCGATCATCAGGGACAGACCGATCGCGGAGTCGAAGGAGTAGCGGCCGCCGACCCAGTCCCAGAACTCGAACATGTTGTCCACGTCGATGCCGAAGGCGGTGACCTTCTCGGCGTTCGTGGACAGGGCGACGAAGTGCCTGGCGACGGCCTTCTCGTCGCCGTCCAGACCGTTGAGCAGCCAGGAGCGGGCCGAGGTGGCGTTGGTGATCGTCTCGATCGTGGTGAAGGTCTTGGAGGCGACGACGAACAGCGTCTCGGCCGGGTCCAGGTCCCGTACCGCTTCGTGCAGGTCGGCGCCGTCGACGTTGGACACGAATCGCAGCGTCAGGTCCCGTGCCGTGTAGGCCCGCAGCGCCTCGTACGCCATCGCCGGGCCCAGGTCGGAGCCGCCGATGCCGATGTTGACGACGTTGCGGATGCGGCGGCCGGTGTGACCGGTCCACTCGCCGGAGCGGACGCGCTCGGCGAAGTCGCTCATCCGGTCGAGCACGGCGTGCACGTGGGGGACGACGTTCTCGCCGTCGACCTCGACGGAGGTGCCGGCGGGGGCGCGCAGCGCGGTGTGCAGGACCGCGCGGTCCTCGGTGATGTTGATCTTCTCGCCGCGGAACATGGCGTCGCGCAGCCCGGACACGTCGGTGGCGGCGGCGAGTTCGCGCAGCAGGGCGAGGGTCTCGTCGGTGACCAGGTGCTTGGAGAAGTCGATGCGCAGGTCGCCCACGCGCACCACGTACCGCTGCGCGCGCTGCGGGTCCGTGGCGAACAGGTCGCGCAGGTGCGCCTGCCACTGGGCGCGGTGGTCCACCAGGGCGGCCCATTCGGGCCGCTGGTCGAGCCGGGGGGTGTCAGACATGGGAAGGGGTCTCCTTGGTGGCCTCGCCCCGCAGGGCGACGGCGTACATCTCGTCCGCGTCGAGGCGCCTGAGCTCCTCGGCGATGAGTTCGGAGGTGGTGCGGACCTTCAGGGCCAGGGTGCGCGGGGGCTGGCCCGGCAGGGAGAGCGTGGCCAGCGGGCCCTCGGGGCGGTCGATGACGATGTCGCCGTCCGCGGTGCCCAGGCGCACGGCCGTGACGACCGGTCCGGCGGTGACGACGCGGTCGATCGTGACGTTCAGCCGCGCCTCCAGCCAGCGGGCCAGCAGCTCCGCGGCGGGGTTCTCCGCCTCGGCCTCCACGGCGCCCGCGACGATCGGCACCCGGGCCTGGTCCAGGGCCGCCGCCAGCATCGAGCGCCACGGGGTCAGCCGGGTCCAGGCGAGGTCGGTGTCGCCGGGGGCGTAGGAGCGGACCCGGGCCTCCAGCGTCGCCAGCGGGTTCTCGACGGCGTACAGGTCGGTGATCCTGCGCTGGGCCAGCGCGCCCAGGGGGTCCTTCGCGGGGTTGTCCGGCGCGTCCACCGGCCACCACACGACGACGGGCGCGTCCGGCAGCAGCAGCGGCAGGACGACGGAGTCGGCGTGGTCGGACACCTCGCCGTACGTCCGCAGGATGACCGTCTCGCCGGTGCCCGCGTCGGCGCCCACCCGCACCTCGGCGTCGAGGTGGGAGTTGGTGCGGTCGCGAGGGCTGCGGGCGTGCCGCTTGATGACGACCAGGGTGCGCGAGGGGTGCTCGTGCGAGGCCTCCTCGGCCGCCTTGATCGAGTCGTAGGCGTTCTCCTCGTCCGTGACGATGACCATCGTCAGGACCATGCCCACGGCCGGTGTGCCGATCGCGCGGCGACCCTTCACCAGCGCCTTGTTGATCTTGCTTGCAGTGGTGTCGGTCAGGTCGATCTTCATGGCCTGCGCCAGCTCCGTCCGTCTCGTGCGAGCATCTCGTCGGCTTCCTCGGGTCCCCAGCTGCCCGATGCGTACTGCGCGGGCCTGCCGTGCCGCGCCCAGTACTCCTCGATCGGGTCGAGGATCCTCCAGGACTCTTCCACTTCCTGGTGGCGCGGGAACAGGTTGGCGTCCCCGAGCAGCACGTCCAGGATGAGCCGCTCGTACGCCTCCGGGCTGGACTCGGTGAAGGACTCGCCGTAGGCGAAGTCCATCGTGACGTCCCGGATCTCCATCGACGTGCCCGGCACCTTGGAGCCGAAGCGGACCGTGATGCCCTCGTCCGGCTGGACGCGGATGACGATCGCGTTCTGGCCGAGCTCCTCGGTGGCGGTGGAGTCGAAGGGGGAGTGCGGCGCCCGCTGGAAGACGACCGCGATCTCGGTGACGCGCCGGCCGAGCCGCTTGCCGGTGCGCAGGTAGAACGGCACGCCCGCCCAGCGACGGTTGTCGACGTTCAGTTTCACGGCGGCGAAGGTGTCCGTCGTGGAGGCCGGATCGATGCCCTCCTCCTCCAGATAGCCGGGCACCCTCTCACCGCCCTGCCAGGCGCCCGCGTACTGCGCGCGCACGGTGTGCCGGCCGAGGTCCTCCGGCAGCTTCACCGCCCTGAGCACCTTGAGCTTCTCGGTGAGCAGCGAGGGCGCGTCGAAGGAGGCGGGCTCCTCCATCGCGGTGAGCGCCATCAGCTGCAGAAGGTGGTTCTGGATGACGTCACGGGCCGAGCCGATGCCGTCGTAGTAGCCGGCCCGCCCGCCGATGCCGATGTCCTCGGCCATCGTGATCTGGACGTGGTCGACGTACGACCGGTTCCAGATCGGCTCGAACATCGTGTTGGCGAAGCGCAGCGCCAGGATGTTCTGGACGGTCTCCTTGCCCAGGTAGTGGTCGATGCGGAAGACCTGGTCCGGTTCGAACACGTCGTGCACGACCGCGTTCAGCTCCTGCGCGCTGGCCAGGTCGTGTCCGAACGGCTTCTCGATGACCGCCCGCCGCCAGGCACCCTCCCGCGCCTTCGCCAGCCCGTGCTTCTTGAGCTGTTCGACGACCTTGGGGAAGAACTTCGGCGGCACGGACAGGTAGAAGGCGAAGTTGCCGCCGGTGCCGCGGGAGGAGTCCAGTTCCTCGACGGCGTTCTTGAGCTGCTTGAACGCCGTGTCGTCGTCGAAGTCGCCCGGGACGAACCGCATGCCCTCGGCGAGCTGCTGCCAGACCTCCTCGCGGAACGGGGTCCGGGAGTGCTCGCGCACCGCGTCGTGGACGACCTGCGCGAAGTCCTGGTCCTCCCAGTCGCGACGGGCGAAGCCGACGAGCGAGAAGCCCGGCGGGAGCAGGCCGCGGTTGGCGAGGTCGTAGACGGCCGGCATCAGCTTCTTGCGGGACAGGTCGCCGGTCACACCGAAGATGACGAGACCGGAGGGGCCCGCGATGCGGGGCAGGCGCCGGTCGCGCGGGTCCCGCAGGGGGTTCTCCCAGGCCGCGCCGAGACTGCTGGTGCTCATTCCGCGTCAACTCCCTTGCTGATCAGCGACTTCGTGACCGTGTCCAGAAGGTCCTGCCACGCCACCGCGAACTTGGCGACACCTTCGTCCTCCAACCGGGTGACGACCTCGTCGTAGGAGATGCCGAGCGCCTCGACGGCGGCGAGGTCGGCGCGCGCCCGGGCGTAGCCGCCGGTGACCGTGTCGCCGCTGACGTCGCCGTGGTCGGCGGTGGCGTTCAGCGTGGCCTCGGGCATGGTGTTGACCGTGCCCGGCGCGACGAGGTCGTCCACGTACAGGGTGTCCTTGTACGCGGGATCCTTCACACCGGTGGACGCCCACAGCGGACGCTGCTCGTTCGCCCCCGCCCCGGCCAGCGCCGTCCAGCGCCCGCCGGGCGGTGTCGAGCCGTCGGCGGAGCCGAACACCTCCTCGTAAGCCGCGTAGGCCAGCCGCGCGTTGGCGAGCGCCGCCCGGCCCTTCAGCGCGAGGGCGGTGTCGGTGCCGAGGGCGGTCAGCCGCTTGTCGACCTCGGCGTCGACGCGGGAGACGAAGAAGGACGCCACGGAGTGGATCCGAGCCAGGTCCAGGCCCCTGGCCAGAGCCTTCTCCAGGCCCGCCAGGTAGGCGTCCATGACCTCCCGGTAGCGCTCCAGCGAGAAGATCAGCGTGACGTTGACGCTGATGCCGAGGCCGACCACCTCGGTGATCGCCGGCAGACCGGCCTTCGTCGCCGGAATCTTGATCATGACGTTGGGGCGGTCGACCAGCCAGGCGAGCTGCTTGGCCTCGGCGACGGTGGCGGCCGTGTCATGGGCCAGCCGGGGGTCGACCTCGATGGAGACGCGCCCGTCACGCCCCCCGGTGGCCGCGTACACGGAACGCAGGACGTCGGCCGCGGCGCGCACGTCGGCGGTCGTCATCATCCGTACGGCCTCGTCGACGGTGACGCCCCGCACCGCCAGGTCGGCGAGCTGTTCCTCGTACCCCTCTCCGGAGCCGATGGCGGCCTGGAAGATGGACGGGTTGGTGGTCACGCCGACGACGTTCCTCGTCTCGACGAGCTCGGCGAGGTTGCCGGACCGGATCCGGTCGCGCGAC
The DNA here is from genome assembly GCF_055606485.1 of Streptomyces sp. NPDC037083. Classification (NCBI taxonomy): domain Bacteria; kingdom Bacillati; phylum Actinomycetota; class Actinomycetes; order Kitasatosporales; family Streptomycetaceae; genus Streptomyces; species Streptomyces sp. NPDC037083. Next base: position 487,340 of record NZ_JBVJSQ010000004.1, read on the forward strand.
AGGTCGTCCAGCCAGACGGAGACGCCTTCGGCGGACAGGCGTTCGAGGGCTCCCGCGGTCGCGGTCGCTCGGGTCACTTCGATCATCTTCTCTCTTGCGGTCGGATCAACCGCGCGCGGCGGCCAGCGATTCCCTGGCTGCGGCGGCGACGTTCTCGGCGGTGAAGCCGTAGGCGGCGAACAGGGTCCCGGCGTCGGCGGAGGCGCCGAAGTGCTCCAGGGAGACGATGCGTCCGGCGTCGCCCACGAAGCGGTGCCAGGTCAGGCCGATGCCCGCCTCCACGGCCACCCGCGCCCGCACCGACGGTGGCAGCACCCGCTCGCGGTACTCCCGCGGCTGCTCCTCGAACCACTCCACGGACGGCATCGACACCACCCGCGCGCCGATTCCCTCGGCCTCGAGCGCCTCGCGCGCGGCGACGGCGAGCTGCACCTCGGAGCCGGTGGCGATGAGCACGACGTCGGGCACGTCGGACGAGGAGTCCTGGAGCACGTAACCGCCCTTCGCCGCATCGGGGTCGGGCGCGTACGCCGGCACGCCCTGGCGGGTGAGGGCCAGTCCGTGCGGGGCCGGGTGGGTGGCGTGCCGCCTGAGTATCTCGGCCCAGGCGATCGCCGTCTCGTTGGCGTCGGCGGGGCGGACGATGTTCAGGCCCGGGATCGCGCGCAGCGACGCGAGGTGCTCGACGGGCTGGTGGGTGGGGCCGTCCTCGCCGAGTCCGATGGAGTCGTGCGTCCACACGTACGTCACCGGCAGCTGCATCAGCGCCGACATGCGCACGGCGTTGCGCATGTAGTCGGAGAACACCAGGAACGTGCCGCCGTAGACGCGGGTGTTGCCGTGCAGGGCGATGCCGTTCATCTCCGCGGCCATCGAGAACTCGCGGATGCCGAAGTGCACGGTGCGGCCGTACGGGCTCGCCTCGGGCAGCGGGTTGCCCTCGGGCAGGAACGACGACGTCTTGTCGATCGTCGTGTTGTTGGAGCCCGCGAGGTCGGCGGAGCCGCCCCACAGCTCGGGGATGACCGCGCCGAGCGCCTGGAGCACCTTGCCGGACGCGGCGCGCGTGGCGACGGACTTCCCCGGCTCGAACACCGGCAGCGCGTCCTCCCAGCCCTCGGGGAGCCGGCCCGCGACGACCCGGTCGAAGAGCTCGGCCCGCTCGGGGGCCGAGCCGCGCCACGCGTCGAGCTGCTTGTCCCAGGCGGCGTGCGCCTCGGCGCCCCGGTCGAGCGCCGCACGGGTGTGGGCGAGGACGTCGTCGGAGACGTGGAAGGTCTGCTCGGGGTCGAAGCCGAGGACCCGCTTGGTGGCCGCGACCTCGTCCGCGCCGAGGGCGGAGCCGTGGGCGGCCCCGGTGTTCCGCGCGTGGGGCGCGGGCCAGGCGATGATCGTGCGCAGCGAGATGATCGAGGGACGCCCGGTCTCGGCCTGTGCGGCCGTCAGGGCCGCGTACAGGGCCGGGACGTCGACGTCGCCGTCCTCGGTCGGCTCGACGCGCTGGGTGTGCCAGCCGTAGGCCTCGTAACGACCCAGAACGTCCTCGGAGAACGCGGTGGCGGTGTCGCCCTCGATGGAGATGTGGTTGTCGTCGTAGACGAGGACGAGGTTGCCGAGCTTCTGGTGCCCGGCCAGCGAGGAGGCCTCGGCGGAGACGCCCTCCTGGAGGTCGCCGTCGGAGACGATCGCCCAGATCGTGTGGTCGAACGGCGACTCGCCCGCGGGAGCCTCGGGGTCGAACAGGCCGCGCTCGTAGCGGGCGGCCATCGCCATGCCCACGGCGTTGGCGACGCCCTGGCCCAGCGGCCCGGTGGTGGTCTCGACGCCGGCGGTGTGCCCGTACTCGGGGTGCCCGGGCGTCCTGGACCCATGGGTGCGGAAGCTCTTCAGGTCGTCCAGCTCCAGTTCGTAGCCGGAGAGGTAGAGCTGGGTGTAGAGGGTCAGCGAGGTGTGGCCGGGGGACAGGACGAAGCGGTCGCGTCCGGTCCACTCGGGGTCCGCGGGGTCGTGCCGCATCACCTTCTGAAAGATCGTGTACGCGACCGGTGCCAGGCTCATCGCGGTTCCGGGGTGGCCGTTGCCCACCTGCTGCACGGCATCCGCCGCCAGAAGACGGGCTGTGTCGACGGCACGCCGGTCGATGTCGGTCCACTCGAAGCTGTTCGGTGTCTGCGTGCTCATCTTCAAGAAATCCTCGATCGGAGCGGTTGGTGTGCTCTGACGCGTTCAAACTTAAAAGTCTGACTTTTACGGTGGAAGGTCTGTCTGTGTCAGCCTGTGGTGAAAGTGGGACACCCCCGGACGACAGATGAGCGGCACGCAGCGGCAACTGGGCGACACGAGAAGGACATGGCGGACACACCTACCCAAGACGGCGCCGGTGAGGGCATCCGAACCCTTCCTTTCCCCGTCGAGCACAGCGTCGGCGGCGTCGGCATGCAGATCGGCCCCATGGGCGCCGGACGCACCTGGCACACTGATGCCCCGCTGGACCGGGTCCACCGCATCGACTTCCACGTGGTGATGCTGTTCGACGACGGTCCCGTCCACCACATGATCGACTTCGCCGAGCACGAGGCGGCGGCCGGCGACCTGCTGTGGATCCGCCCGGGCCAGGTCCATCGCTTCTCGAAGTCGAGCGAGTACCGCGGAACCGTCCTGACCATGCAGCCGGGTTTCCTGCCGCGCGCCACCGTCGAGGCGGCCGGCCTGTACCGCTACGATCTGCCGCCGCTGCTGCACCCCGACCGGGCGCAATTGGCGGGCCTGCGCGCGGCGCTGACGTATCTGCGCGGGGAGTACGAGGACAGCGCCCGCGCCACCCTGCCCGTGGGTCTGCACACGGCGGTGCTGCGGCACGCCCTGAGCGCGTTCCTGCTGCGGCTGGCGCACCTCGCGACCAGCGGCGTGGAGGCGTCGCGGCGGCAGGCCGACACCACCTTCACGCTCTTCCGCAACGCCGTGGAGCGGGACTTCGCCGCCAATCACAGCGTCAGCGCCTACGCCGACGCCCTCGGCTACTCCCGCCGTACCCTCGTGCGCGCGGTGCGAGCGGCCACCGGCGAGACGCCGAAGGGGTTCATCGACAAGCGGGTCGTCCTCGAGGCCAAGCGGCTGCTGGCCCACACGGACCTGCCGATCGGCCGGATCGGCGCCGCGGTGGGCTTCCCCGATCCGGCGAACTTCTCCAAGTTCTTCCAACTGCACACGGGACTCACCCCGGTGGCCTTCCGCGCGGAGCTGCGCCGAGGCCGGCCGGGGTGAGTCCCGCCGACGTGGGCGCCGGGGCCGCGTGGCCCGTCGCCCGGGGTGGTGTCCTTCCGTCGGGTCCGGTCAGCGGCCGAAGGTGAACCAGTTGACGTTCACGAAGTCCGCCGGCTGGCCGCTGGTGAAGGTCAGATACACGTCGTGGGTGCCGGTGACGGCGCCGATGTTCGCCGGGATCGTCCGCCAGGACTGCCAGCCGCCGGTGCCGGCCACCGAGAAGCTGCCGACGGGCGTGGCGGTACGGCTGTCGAGGCGCACCTCGACCAGTCCGCTGACCCCGCCGGCCGCACCGCTGGCGACCCGTGCGCTGAACTGGGTGGCCGCCGTGGAGCCGAAGTTCACGCCTTTGTAGAGCGCCCAGTCGCCGTTCGCGAGGGAGCCGATGTTCTGGCCGCCGCCGCTGTCGGTCGTGTTCTCGGTGGCCGTGCCCGACTGACCGTCGTAGGACTCGGCCTGGATCGTGCCGTAGGCGTCACGGCTGCCCGACGGCGGGGGAGTAGTGGTACCGCCCCCGCCGCCTCCGGCCTGGAGCACCTGCACGTAGTCGACCACCATCGGGTGACCGGGCTCGGTGGCGCCGTCCAGACCGCCGCCGAACGCGTCCGGGAACGCCCCGCCCATCGCGACGTTCAGGATGACGAAGTAGCCGTGGTTCGTCGCGTTGGTCCACGTCGTGGCGTCGACCTGGTTCGCCGTGACGGTGTGGTAGTTGACGCCGTCGACGAAGAAGCGGATCGCCTCGGGGGTCGCCGAGCGGTCCCACTCCATCGTGTAGGTGTGGAAGCCGGACTGGCAGGTGGTGTTCGGACAGGCGACGGAGTTGCCGATGCCGGTGGTCTCGTTGCACGGGCCGCCCGGGTTGGTGCCGCAGTGCATCGTCGCCCACACCTTGTTCAGGCCCTGGACGTTCTCCATGATGTCCAACTCGCCGACGCCCGGCCAGTTCTGGTAGTTGCCCCGGTAGGGCGCGCCGAGCGCCCAGAACGCGGGCCAGTAGCCCTCGGCCGCGGTGCCGGTCACGTTCGGCATCTGCAGGCGCGCCTCCACCCGCAGCTTGCCGCCGGACGGGGGCTGGAAGTCGGTGCGCCGGGTCTCGATGCGGCCCGAGGTCCAGCGTCCGGCGGAGTCGCGCAGCGGGGTGATGCGCAGGTTGCCGTTGCCGTCGAGCGAGACGTTGCTGGTGCTGTTCGTCATCGTCTCGACCTCGCCGGTGCCCCAGTTGGCCGGCCCGCCGGGATACGAAGTCCCGGTGCTGTACTGCCAGTTGGCGGTGCTGACGCCGGTGCCCGCGGCGCCGGTGAAGTCGTCGAGGAAGACCTGCGTCCAGCCGGACGGCGGGGTGGGCGCGGAGGCGTTCGCGGGCAGGGTGACGGCCGCCGCCGCGGCGGCGGCCAGCCCGAGCGTGCTGAGGACGGCGAGGAGAGCGCGTCGCCTTCTGGGGATGCCGGAGGTTGCACTCATGGGGGCCTCTCGGGTACGGGGTGAGGTGCGCGGGTGGCTTCGAGAGAACTCTGAGAGCGCTCTCAAAGTGGGCCCAATGTGCTCTCCGTCCCAGGGGCCGTCAAGACTTAAAGCAAGGAAAGTCCTTTCACCGCACGGAAGTTCACGGCTTGAACCGCCCAAACCCGCCAAAGCGCGCTGCGCGCCCTCCCTCTGCGACTCCTGTGACGAAGGGCCGAGCGGCCCCCGGCCGGCCCGTCGGGCGCCACCGCGGGCGTCCTACGTGAGCGGGTGGTCGTAACGGATGAAGCCGTTGAAGGACGCCACCCTGTCGTACAGGGCACGGGCGGTGGCGTTGCCCTCCTGGGTGGTCCAGTACAGGCGGGCGGCGCCCCTCGCGCGCGCCGCCTCGGCGACCCGTTCGATCAGCGCCCGGGCCACGCCGCGGCCGCGCGCCGCCTCGTCGACGTAGAGGTCCTGGAGGTAGCAGCTGTCCGCCGTCCATGCCGTGGCGTGGAACAGGTAGTGCGCGATGCCCACCAGTTCACCGTCCGCCCGGGCGGCCACGGCGTGCACCTCGCCGCCGTCGTTCAGGCGTCGCCACATCCGCTCGTACCCCTCGTCGGGCACGTCCGTGCGGTAGAAGCTCTTGTAGCCGCGCGCCAGTTCTTCCCAGGCGGCGCGATCCGACGGGCCCAGTGAACCGATCTCGATCATATGGGCATTCTCGTCGGCGGTGCCCGGTTCGCCGACCCCGGGCGGCCGGCTCACTCGCGCCGGTCCTCGGGCCGCCAGCCCAGCGCCCGTGAGATCCCGCGGGCCGCGAGCCGTACCGCCGGCGCCAGCACCGGGATCCGGGCGTCGGCGTGCGGGACGACGACCGACACGGCGGCCACCACCGGGCCGCCCGGACCGCGCACCGGCGCGGCCACCGACAGGGCGTCGTCGGTCACCTGACGGCTGCTCACCGCCACGCCCGTGCGCCGCACTTCGGCGAGCACCCGGCGCAACCGGACCGGATCGGTGAGGGTGTGCGAGGTGTAGGCGGCCAACGGCTGTGCGCAGTACGTCTCCTGCAGCTCGGACGGGCAATGGGCCAGCAGTGCGAGTCCCACGCCGGTGACGTGCAGGGGCCAGCGGGCTCCCACCCGGATGTGCACGCCGACCGCCGAACGCCCGGACAGCCACTCGGTGTAGACGACCTCGGACCCGTCCCGCACCGCCAACTGCACGTTCTCGTGCGTGGCCTCGTACAGGTCCTCCAGATAGGGCAGCGCCACCTGACGCAGGGCCAGGCCGCGCGGCGCCAGCGCCGCGACCTCCCACAGCCGCAGCCCCACGTGGTACGTCCCGGACGGGTCCCGCTCCAGGGCGCCCCACTCGGTCAGCGCGCCCACCAGCCGGTGCGCGGTGGTGAGGGTCAGCCCCGCGCGACGGCTGATGTCGCTCAGGGTCAGCGCGGCATGCGCGTGGTCGAACGCGGCCAGCACCGAGAGCAGCCGGTCGGGCGCGGAGCGGGAGTGCGCGGCGAGGTCGGCCCGGTCCATCAGGTTCTCCTCACGGCGTCAGGCCAGTCCGTCCTCGGCGATCCGCCGCAGCAGCGTGTGCAGCGTCTCGCGTTCGGCCGGACCGAGGGGGTTCAGCAGCTCGTTCGTCACCCGCAGACCGGCCTCGTCGGTGCCGCGCAGGAAGGCACGGCCTTCCTCGGTGAGGACGACGATCCGGCTGCGACGGTCGTCCGGGGCGGGCCGGCGCTCGGCGAAGCCCAGCTTCTCCAGGTCGTCGACCAGGCCGACGATCGCGCTGGGGTCGTAGCCGAGCCGTGCGCTGAGCTCGCGCTGGAGCGCCCCCTCGCAGGTGGCGAGGAAGCGCAGCACCGCGTAGTGGCGCAGCCGCAGACCCGACTCCTGGAGGAACGTGTTGAACAACTGACCCGAGCGCAGTCCCAGGCGGTAGAGCAGATACCCCGCGTCCGCGTGCAGCCCGCGCATCCACGGCTCGTCCGCGTCGATGGGGGCGGCGTTCACTGCGTTGTCCTGGCGGGCGATGGCGGGCTCCCTGGGATCGGTCCCCCTTCCGGGGGTGTTTCGACGTACAGATTCCAGCATGGCGCACCCGCAGGTCCACAACAACTATTGACGACAACAATTATTGCTCTTAGCTTCGATTACCACGCCACACTCCAGGCGACGCGAAGTCGCACCCCATGTGAAGGGACACCGTCGTGCCCAGCATCGATCTCACCGGCAAGGTCGCCGTCGTCACCGGCAGCGGCCGGGGCCTCGGCCTCGCCTACGCTCACGCCCTGGTCGCCCACGGCGCCGCCGTGGTCGTCAACGACGTCGACGAGGCGGTCGCCGAGCAGGCCGTGAAGTCCCTGGTCGAGGCCGGCGGCCGGGCCGTCGCCGAGGTGGTCCCGGTCGGCACCGCCGAGGCCGCCGAGCGGCTGGTCGACCGCGCGGTCCAGGAGTTCGGACGGCTCGACGTCCTGGTCACCAACGCGGGCATCCTGCGCGACAAGGTGCTGTGGAAGATGACCGACGACGACTTCGACGCGGTGATCACCACCCACCTCAAGGGCACCTTCACCTGCGCCCGCGCCGCCGCCGTACGGATGCGCGAGCAGGGCGAGGGCGGCACGCTGATCCTCGTCGGCTCGCCGGCCGGCCAGCGCGGCAACTTCGGCCAGACGAACTACGCGGCCGCCAAGGCCGGCATCGCCGCGTTCGCCCGCACCTGGTCCATGGAGCTGGGCCGCGCGGGCATCACCGTCAACGCGATCGTCCCGGTGGCCGCCACCGCCATGACCGAGACGATCCCCGCGTTCGCCCCGTACGTCGAGGCGCTGAAGAACGGCGAGCCGTTCCCGGACTTCCTGCGCAAGGGCGAGGGTTTCGGCACCCCCGAGGACTGCGCGGCCCTCGTGCCCTTCCTGGCCTCCGAGGCCGCCCGGGGCATCACCGGCCAGGCCATCGGCATCGGCGGCGACAAGGTGGCACTCTGGTCGCATCCGCAGGAGATCCGCGCGGCCTACGCCGACGGCGGCTGGACCCCGGACACCCTCGCCGACGTCTTCCCCGCCTCGGTCGGCGCCGAACTCCAGACGGTCGGCATTCCGGCCCCCAAGTTCCCGGAGGCGTGATGAGCACCGCCATCGACGTGGACGCGCTGGTCGCCATCGACGTCCACACCCATGCGGAGGTGTCCTCCAAGGGGCACTCCTCGCTGGACGACGACCTGCACGACGCCTCCTCCGCCTACTTCAAGGTCGAGGGCAAGCGGAAGCCCACCCTGGAGGAGACGGCCCGCTACTACCGCGAGCGGAACATGGCCGCCGTGATCTTCACGGTGGACGCCGAGTCCGCCACCGGCACGGCGCCGGTGCCCAACGAGGAGGTCGCCGAGGCCGCCGCCGCCAACGCCGACGTCCTCATCCCCTTCGCCTCCATCGACCCCTTCCGGGGGAAGGCGGGCGTGAAGCAGGCCCGGCGCCTGGTCGAGGAGTACGGGGTGAAGGGCTTCAAGTTCCACCCCAGCGTGCAGGGCTTCTTCCCCAACGACCGCGCGGTGGCGTACGCCCTGTACGAGGTGATCGAGGAGACGGGGACCATCGCCCTGTTCCACACCGGCCAGACGGGCATCGGCGCCGGAGTCCCGGGCGGCGGCGGGATCCGGCTGAAGTACTCCAACCCGCTGCACGTGGACGACGTCGCCGCCGACTTCCCGCACCTCAAGATCATCTTGGCGCACCCGTCGTTCCCCTGGCAGGACGAGGCCCTCGCGGTCGCCACCCACAAGCCGGGCGTGCACATCGACCTGTCCGGCTGGTCGCCGAAGTACTTCCCCCCGCAGCTCGTGCAGTACGCCAACACACTGCTCAAGGACAAGGTCCTCTTCGGCTCCGACTTCCCCGTCCTCACCCCCGACCGCTGGCTCGCCGACTTCGACAAGCTGACGATCAAGGACGAGGTGAAGCCGAAGATCCTCAAGGAGAACGCCGCCCGTCTGCTCGGGCTGACCACACCGTAAGGGGCGTGGAAGATGCGCAACGAGGGACTGGGGTCATGGCCCGCCCGCCGGGCCCGCAAGACCCCGCACCGCACCGCCCTGGTGCACGGTGAACAGTCGACGGACTACCGCACGCTCCACACGCGCACCACACGCCTGGCCCACGCCCTGCGCGCCCGGGGCGTGCGGCGCGGCGACCGCATCGCGTTCCTCGGCCCGAACCACCCCGCCTACCTGGAGACCCTGTTCGCCGCAGGCACCCTCGGCGCGGTCTTCGTGCCCCTGAACACCCGGCTGGCCGGCCCCGAGATCGCCTACCAGCTCGCCGACTCCGGCGCCAAGGCCCTCGTCTACGGCCCCACGCACGCAGGCCTGGTCGCCGGACTGCCCGGGAACACCGACGTCCGCATCTACCTCGAGGTCGGCCCCGAGTACGAGGAGGCGCTCGCCCCGGCCTCCGAGGAGCCGATCGACACACCGGTCACCCCTGACGACACCTGCATCATCATGTACACCTCGGGGACCACGGGCCGTCCCAAGGGAGCCATGCTCACGCACGGCAACATCACCTGGAACGCGATCAACGTCCTGGTCGACACCGACCTGATCGCCGACGAGCGCGCCCTGGTCTCCGCGCCGTTGTTCCACACGGCCGGCCTGAACATGCTGACGCTCCCGGTGCTCCTCAAGGGCGGCTGCTGCGTCCTGGTCGAGGCGTTCGACCCGGACACCACCTTCGACCTGATCGCGCGGCACCGGATCACCTTCATGTTCGGGGTGCCGACGATGTTCGAGCAGGTGGCCCGGCACCCGCGCTGGGCGGCGGCCGACCTGTCGTCCCTGCGGATCCTGACCTGCGGCGGCTCCCCGGTCTCCACGCCGCTGATCGCCGCCTACCAGGAACGCGGGCTCACCTTCCTGCAGGGCTACGGCATGACCGAGGCCGCCCCCGGCACGCTGTTCCTGGACGCCGAGCACGCGGTCAGCAAGGCGGGCTCGGCCGGCGTGCCGCACTTCTTCAGCGACGTACGGGTCCTGCGGCCCGACCTCACCCCGGTCGACGTCGGCGAGACCGGCGAGGTCGTCGTGCACGGACCGCACGTCATGCCCGGCTACTGGGGACTGCCCGAGGAGACGGCCGCCTCCTTCGCCGACGGCTGGTTCCGCAGCGGGGACGCGGCCCGGGTCGACGAAGACGGTTACGTCCACATCGTCGACCGCATCAAGGACATGATCATCTCCGGTGGGGAGAACATCTACCCGGCCGAGATCGAGGACCTGCTCCTGACCCATCCCGACATCGTCGAGTGCGCGGTCATCGGCGTGCCGGACGACAAGTGGGGCGAGGTGCCGCGCGCCGTCGTCGTGCCCCGCGAGGGCGCCTCGCTCGACCCCGACGAGGTGCTGGCCTCGCTGGCCGGGCGGCTCGCCAAATACAAGATCCCCAAGTCGGCGGTGGTCGCGGACGAACTTCCGCGCACCGCCTCCGGAAAGCTGCTGAAATCCCGGGTGCGCTCCCGGTTCGGCTCCGACTCCTGAACAACTCCCCCGTGAGGAACGGCATATGAGCATCACCGTCAACGGCCTCGACGAACTGAAGAAGCTGGCCGGCAGCGACCTGGGCACCAGTGAGTGGATCGAGGTCACCCAGGAGCGCATCGACACGTTCGCCGACGCCACCGGCGACCACCAGTGGATCCACGTGGACCCCGAGCGGGCCAAGGAAGGGCCCTTCGGCGCTCCCATCGCCCACGGGTATCTCACGCTCTCCCTCTTCATCCCGCTGTTCACCGAGCTGCTGGACGTGCAGGGCGTCACCACGAAGGTCAACTACGGCCTGAACAAGGTCCGTTTCCCCTCGCCGGTCAAGGTCGGCTCCCGGATCCGCCTGGTCGGCAAGCTGACCGAGGTCGAGGACGTGCCGGGCGGGGTGCAGATCACCGTCGACGGGGCGATCGAGATCGAGGGCGGCGCCAAGCCCGCCGCTGTGCTGCAGAGTCTGTCGCGCTTCTACGCGTAGGGCTCCGCCGGCCGGACGGAGCCGGCGCCTGCGAGGTGGGCAACCGCGCGACCGATGCGTTCGGCCGCGCGGCTTTCCGCGTCCCCTTCTCCGGGCGATTCAGCCGACGACGTCCACGAAGATCGGGTTGGAGTAGAACCAGGTGTCGGCCCACGGGTCGCCGTTGCCCGGCTCGTGCGGGACCGGGCCGTGCGGGTCGACCGACGCACCCAGGTACCCGGCTCCGTTCCGGTTGCCGTCGCTGCCCCGAAGGCGGACGTAGAACGACTCGTCGCCCACCCCGAGGGGGACGCGCAGGGTGAACGTCCCCGTGCGGCCGCTCACGTCCGTCGTGCGGACGACCCTCGTGTCGGGCGCCCGCCACGCGTCGCGGTCGGACACCGCGCCGCGCACCGCGCCCCGGATCACGTCCACATGCGCCAACTCCGGCAGGATCCCGTGGGGGTTGGGCCGGGAGGCGGTCGTTACGGTGATGTCCAGGGTGAGCTTCTCGCCCCGGCGGACCCGCAGCCTGCCGCCGAGCGTGACGCCCCGCCCGCCGCCGTGCTCCCGCCGCAGCCGGACCTCGAGCCCGTCGAGCAGATGCCCGTGGTCGAGCCACACGCGGCCCTCGCGCAGCCCCGTCATCACCGCCCGGTAGCCGTACCGGGTGACGCCCACGTGGGTGCGGCTGAACTGACCGGGCCAGAAGTCGCTGCCCGGCTGGGGGGTGTCGGTGTTCACCGGGTCCGGCAGCCTGCCGGTGCTGTCGAAGTTCTGCCCGGCCGGCCAGTCGCCGTTCTTCCAGGTGTCGAAGACGGTCCGGTGGTTGTCGGAGTTGGTGGTGACGGAGAACAGTCGGCCCTCGGCCAGCATCGAGTCCCACAGACCGCCGACGGTGGCGGTCGCCCAGTCGAAGCCGCCGTACGTGAGATAGGCGTCCGCCGGATAGCCCGCCCAGGACTGCGCCGACGGCTTGTTCTCGTACTCGCCGCGGATCGAGGTGCTCCCTCGCCAGCCGGGGATCGCCGCGCCCTGGGCGCCGGGCGCGCCCTCCATGCCGACCATGATCTCGGGCGCCGCGTCGCGCCAGTTGCGCATCTCGTGCGGCGAGTCGATGCCGAGGCGAAGGGGATGGTTGGCGAGGACCAGGACGTCGTCGACGTAACCGGTGCGGCGCTGCTCAGCCAGCCACTTGAGGGCCTTGACGGCATGGGCCTCGTTGCGGGCGGTGTCGGCCGCGCCGGCGGCGCCCTCGGTGTAGCCCAGGAGCTTCCCGTCGTAGGCGAGCTCGAACCGCGTGAGCAGGTCCACCTCGTGCGGACCGGGCGCGGCGAACACCGTGCAGTGCTCGGCGGCCGGGATGTACCACTCCAGGCCCTGGAAGATCAGCTGGCGCGGGTTCTCCGCCCGTGCCTCGAGGATCTCCTCGTGCTCCAGCGCGGCGCCGTAGCGGGCGTGCCCGAAGTTGGAGTGCTCGTTGAACACCATCCAGTCCAGGCCGTACCGGGCGGCGGCCCGCGCCTGCTGGGAGAACGTGTACTTCGCGTCGTGGCTGTACACGGAGTGCACGTGGTGGTCGCCGACGAGGTAGGCAAGGCACGGGTCCTCACCGCCGGGGCCCCGGCCGCCGGTGGCCGCGACGGCCGGGGCGGCCGTCCCGCCCAGCGCGAACGCCGCGCCGAACAGACCGGCGCGACGCAGGAGTTGACGTCTCGACACGCCCTGGGCGTCGAGGTCGGCGGGGGAGACCGCCGGATCGGCCCAGACGGGCAGCTGCTGCTCGGTCATGATGTTCCTCGCGAAGGGAGTCAGTGGTTCATGAAGGACGTCACGGGCAGCGCCCGTGCGACGATGCGGACGTCGCCGAGGCGCCCGTGCAGGATCTGGTCGATCCGTCCTCCGTACTCGTAGCCGCCGAGCAGCCACGGCAGCCCGACGGAGGCGATGCCGACGGCCGCCGCCTTCGGGTTGCGCACGACGGGGCAGCCCTCCACGAACAGCGTGCTGTGCCCGCCGTCGTTGACGACCGCGACGTGCCACCAGGTCTCCAGCGGGGTCTCCTGGCCCCAGTTGGTGGCGATGCCCTCCTGGTTCAGCGGGCGCACCGCCCACTGCGGCTCCCGGTCGTCGGACAGGGAGAGGGTGGCGAGCGGCTCGTCGGGGTCGTCGCCGGTCCGGCCCGCGGCCCCGCCCGTGCCCGTCCGGCCGACCAGGCCCGACCAGGCGTGGTGCGCGGGGTCCCAGTCGGCGGGGAGCCGGTAGAACGCCTCGATGGTGTAACCGCTCCTGAACGTCGCCGCATTGAGCGGAGCGCCGTCGACCGTACGCAGGTAGGCGCCCCTCAACGGGGACTTGAAGCCCTGGAACTCCAGGCTGCCGTGCCCGGGCTGGTCGGGGTGGTGGTCGGACGACCAGGTCAGGGCGCCCCCGCCGACCGTGACGAGAGTGAGATCGTTGCCGTGCCCGGACAGGTCGCGCACGGCGCCGGACACGGTCGTGCCGTCGGCGTGCCCGTCGAAGCGCCAGTACGCGACCGTGCCGGGGACGACGACCTTCGCGGCGGGGCGGGCGGGACGCGCGGGCGTCGGGTCGAATCCGGCGAAGCGGGTCGTGAAGTCGATGTCGACCGAGAACCGGTCGGCGTCCCCGCTCAGTTCGATCTCCTGCCGCTCCAGCTCGTTGAGCCCCTTCGCGGCCCGGCCGAGGATCCACGGGGAGACCGTCTCCACGTCGATGACGTTGCGGTCGAGGTCGAAGCGGTAGAGGCGGATCATCGCCGCACCGCCGAAGTACCGGTTCTGATAGTTCGTCAGGTGAAGGTGGACGTCGTGCCCGGCCGCGTTCCTGCGCGTCGCCCGGCCCGCGGGCCAGTAGTGGCCGTTGAGCGTGAGGAAGATCTGGTCGTGCTCCTCGATCAGCCGGTCCCACAGCTGCTGCCCGTAGGCCGACAGGGAGTCGTCCGCCGCGACCAGCTCGTGCGTGGTCAGCACGACGGGCGTCCTCGGATGCCGGGCCAGGACGTCGGCGGCCCAGGCGTGGCCCTGGTCCGACAGCCGCCAGTCCAGTGCCAGCACCATCCACTCCCGCCCGGCCGCCCGGAACAGATGGAAGGTGTTGTAGCCGTCGGGGGAGGCCCCGGCGAAGGTGGGCTTCCCCCGGAAGCGCCGCGGACCGAAGGCGTCCAGGTACGGGCTCGCGCCGCGCTGGTCGGTCGTCGAGGACTTCACGTCGTGGTTGCCCGCCAGGACGCTGTAGCCGACCCCGCTCCGGTCGAGCAGCCCGAACGCCTCGCCGATCGCGCCGACTTCGTCCTTCGTCCCGTTCTGGGTGAGGTCGCCCAGATGGGACAGGAACACGATGTTCTCGTCCCTGCCGTGCTCGAGCAGGTAGCGCAGCGACGCCTCGACGGGAGCCCTGTCGATGCTCGGGCCGTCGAAGAGGTACTGCGTGTCCGGCATGACGGCGAGTGTGAAGCGTCGGCTGTCGGGGTCGGGGCGCCACCTGGCGGACGCCGCCTCGCCGGTGGCCCCCTCCGCGGTGGCCGGCAGCGCGAGGCCGGCCGTGGCGGCGGCGCCGAGCAGCGCGGTGGCCCGCAGGAATCCGCGTCGTGCGGCGCCGGCCTGCGCGGCCTCGCCCTGATCGTGGGCATGCGAAGTACACACGTGTGCTCCGTGGGAAGTCCGTTGCTGGGAAAGGGGGTTCAAAGAACGCGCAGGGTCCAGCTCCAGCGGTGGACGCCCGGTGCGACGAGGTAGGAGGGGAAGGTGTCGGGCCCGCACGAGGCCGTGCCGAGGCCGCGGTGCGCCGCGTCGAGGTGCACCACGCAGCCGGCGCGCGGGACGAGTTCGTCGTGGTGGGCGACGGCGGCCAGGTCCTCGGCGCGGTACCGCGTGACGGAGACCTGGCGCGGCTCGTCCAGCGTGACGGCGAGGCCGGTGGAGTCCGGCGCCGAGAGCGTGAAGCGCCGCACCCCGTGCCGGCCGCCGCTCTCCTGCGGACGCAGGTAGGGGGTGAACAGTTCGTCGACCGGGACGGAGTGGTGGCCCACCGGCGCACCGCAGCTGCGGTCGGGGTACGACTCCCAGGGGCCCTGCCCGAACCACTCCAGCAGGTCGAGCCCCGCGACCGTCTCGAAGACCGAGCCGACCCGCGCCACGTCGTCGAACTCCTCGGGCAGCTCGGCCTGTTCCTCGACGCGCACCCCGCCCTCGACCGGGGTGAACACCTGCCGGTGCCGGACGACGCCCGCGGTACCGGCGTACTCGGAGAGCACGGTCACCCCGTCGCCCTCCTGGCGGACCGAGAGCAGCTTGCGCACGAGGGCGTCCAGGCCCCAGGTCCGCCAGCGCAGGGCCATCCCGCCCAGCTCGTCGTTGTCGGTGGGCGCCCGCCACAGCGACAGGGCGGGCGCGGCGGTCAGCAGCGGGTGGACGAGCAGCCCGTCGGCGTCGACCTCGATGCGTCCGGTGCCCACCGGCTCCTCGGCCGGCACGGCCGCCCGCAGCCGTACCTGCGGCGCGCACACCTGTGTGCCGCGCGGCGCCCACGGCAGATCCTCCGCGGTCGTCACCCGCAGCGTCAGCCAGGCCTCGCCGCCGTCCGCCGGCAGTTCGAACGGCAGCGGCACCACGGTCGTCTCGCCCGGCCGTAGATCGGGCAGCTCGGCGGCCGCGGTGAGCGTCCCGCCGTGGGCGAGCGACAGCTCCCACTCGCCGGCGAGCCACTCCAGGCCGCGGAAGTGCTGGTGGTTGGAGAGGACGAGCCCCTCGTGCCGGAAGCCCTGCAGCCGCAGCGGCGCGGCGAGTTCGCGGTGCTCGTACATCACCGGTTTCGGAGTGCGGTCCGGCAGGACGACGCCGTCGGCGATGAACGCGCCGTCGTGGTCCTTCTCGCCGAAGTCGCCGCCGTACGCCCAGCGGTGACCGGGCGCGGCGACACCGTTGTCATAGAGTCCGGCGCCCCCACGCCCGACCGGTCTTCCGTCGTTCACATCCTGGAGGATGCCGTGGTCCCAGAACTCCCAGATGAACCCGCCCTGAAGACCCGGGGTGGCCTCGATGGCGGCCCAGTGGTCGGCCAGCGTGCCGTTGCTGTTGCCCATGGCGTGCGAGTACTCGCACTGGATGAGCGGCTTGGTCTGCTGCCCGGACAGCGCGTGCGCCACGCAGTCCTCCAGCGGCGCGTACATCGGGCAGGCGATGTCGGAGGCGACCCGCGGGTCCGCCCAGCCGCGTTTGGCGGCCCCTTCGTACTGCAGCGGCCGGGTCGGGTCGTGACGCCGGACCCAGCCCGCGGCCGCGTCGTGGTTCGCGCCGTAGTCGGACTCGTTGCCCAGCGACCAGACGATGACCGACGGGTGGTTCTTGTCCCGCAGCACCATCCGCGAGACCCGGTCGACGAAGGCGTTCAGATAGCGCGGGTCGTCGGCGATCTCGTGCGCGTGGTCGTGGGACTCGATGTCCGCCTCGTCCACGACGTAGAAGCCGAGTTCGTCGGCGAGGTCGTACAGGGCGGGGTCGTTCGGGTAGTGCGCGGTGCGGATCGCGTTGAATCCGAACCGCTTCAGCAGCACCAGGTCGGCCCGCATGTCCTCCTGGGTCACGGTCCGTCCGGTCAGCGGGTGGAAGTCGTGGCGGTTGACGCCCCGGATGAAGATCCGCTCGCCGTTGACCAGCAGGTCCCGGCCGACGATCGTCACGTCGCGGAAGCCGACGCGGTGCCGGGAGGTGTCGGCGACCGCACCGTCCGCGCGGTGCAGCCGCACCGTGAGGCCGTACAGCTCGGGCGTCTCGGCGGTCCAGGTGCGCACCTCGGGCACCCGCGCGTGCAGCCGGGCCTCGCCCAGGAACGCGGAGACGCGGTCGTCCTCGGCGTTGGCCAGGTCGAACCGCGCGTCCTGCGCCAGCGGCAGCCCGTCCAGCTCCCCGCTGACGTACCACCCCTCGGGCAGAGCCCCGTCCGTGTCCCGCACCCGGCAGTCGACCCGCAGTTCCCCGTCGGCCGACGCCCGCACGGTCACGTCGGCCAGATGCAGGCGCTCGGTGGCGTAGAGCAGCACCGAGCGGGTGACACCGCCGTGCCACCAGTGGTCCTGGTCCTCGATGTGGGAGGCGTCCGACCACTTGACGACCGTCAGCCGCACGACGGACCGCGCGCCGGGGCGCACCACGTCGGAGAGGTCGAACTCGGCCGCCAGATGGGAGTCCTTGGAGATGCCGACCGGCCGCCCGTCCACGTGCACCAGCAGCACGCTCTCGGCGGCCCCGACCTGCAGCACGATCCGCCGCCCGGCCCACTCGGCGGGGACGTCGATCCCGCGCTCGTAGACGCCCGTCGGATTCCCGGCGGGCGACAGCGGAGGGAACTCCGCGAACGGCATGCGGATGTTCAGGTACTGCGGAAGGTCGTCGGTGTCCTGCATGGTCCACACGCCGGGGACGGCCGCCGGGGACCACGCACCGCCGACCGGCGCGTCGGGAGCGGGCAGCAACTGGAAACGCCAGTCGCCGTCCAGGGAGTGTGCTCCGGTGCGCCGGTCGACGGCGTTCATGGGCAGCCGCCCCCAGGAGGTCAGCTCGGGGGCCTTCCAGGGGCGCAGCGCCAGCAGGGGGTCCGTCACTTGATCGCTCCCTTGGCGAGGTCCCCGATGATCTGGCGGGCGCCGATCGCGAACACGATCAGCAGCGGGACGAGGGCGAGCAGCGCGCCGGTCATGACCATTCCGTAGTCCGTGGTTCCGTGGGTGCCGTTGAGCTGGGACAGGGCGACCTGGAGGGTCACGTTGTCGGGGTTGGTGAGGGCGATCAGGGGCCAGGCGTAGTCGTTCCACTGGCCCATGAAGGTGAAGATGCCGAGGAAGGCGAGGCCCGGCCGGACGACGGGGAGGGCCACGTGCCAGTACTGGCGCAGGAAGTGCGCGCCGTCGATGCGGGAGGCGTCCAGCAGCTCGTCGTGGATCGCGCCCCGCATGTACTGGCGCATCCAGAAGATGCCGAACGCGTTGGCGGCCGCCGGCACGACCAGCGAGGTCATCGAGCCGATCCAGCCGAGCTTGGCCATGATGACGAACTGGGGGATGGCCTGCAGCTGCGCCGGGACCATGAAGATGAACATGAGCAACACGAACAGCAACCGCTTGCCGGGAAACGCGAACTTGGCGAAGACGAAGGCCGCCAATGAGTCGAAGAACAGGACCAGGAACGTCACCGACCCCGCCACCAGCAGCGAGTTGACCATCGAGCCGAAGAAGTCGATGTTGTCGAAGAGGTTGCGGACGTTCTCCAGGAAGTGTGTGCCCGGCAGCAGCTTGGGCGGGTAGGAGAAGATCTCCGACGACGTGTGCGTCGACATGATCACGGCCCAGTAGAACGGGAAGGCCGAGAGCAGGACGCCCAGGACGAGGACGGCGTGCAGCGCGATCCCCCTGCGGCGGGAGCCTTCGACGCCCCGGGTACGGCGGAGCCGGTTTCCTTGGATGGATGCCATGGTGTGCGGGCCTCCCTAGTCTTCGCCCCGGCGCTGCACCAGACGCCAGTTGATGATCGAGAAGAGGACGACGACGAGGAAGATGCCCCATGCCACGGCGGCGCCGTAGCCGAAGTCGTTGTTGTCGAAGGTCTGCTGGAAGAAGTAGAGGACCATCGTCCGGCCGGCGTGACCCGGACCGCCCGAGAAGGTCGAGTCGTTCGAGGTGTTCTGCAGCAGCACCTGGGGTTCGGAGAAGCTCTGCAGGCCGGTCACCGTCGACACGACGAGCACGAACAGCAGTACCGGACGCATCATCGGCAGCGTGATCCGGAAGAAGGTCTGCACGGGACCCGCGCCGTCCATCCGCGCCGCCTCGTAGAGCTCGCTCGGGACGGTCTGCAGGCCGGCGAGGAAGATGATCGCGTTGTAACCGGTCCACTGCCAGGTCATCAGCGTCGCGATGGCGATCCTGATGCCCCAGGGCGTGTTCAGCCAGGCGATCTGGTCGAGACCGACGGCCTGCAGGAAAGCGTTCACCAGACCGAAGTTGGTGGAGAAGACCGAGCCGAAGATGATCGCGATCGCCACGACCGAGGTGACGTTCGGCAGGAAGTAGGCGAAGCGGTAGAGGTTTCTGAAACGGACCGCGGAGTTGAGCATCACGGCCGTCACCATCGCCAGGAAGATCATGGGGAAGGTGGCCAGCGCCCAGATGACGATCGTGGTGCCGATCGAGTTCCAGAACTCGGAGTCGCCCAGCAGGTACTGGTACTGCGAGAGCCCCGCCCACTCCATCGAGCCCAGGCCGTCCCAGCGGTGCAGGGAGAGGTACAGGGAGAAGCCGACGGGGATCAGGCCGAAGCAGAGGAAGAGCAGATAGAAGGGGGAGATCGCGGCGTAGAGGTGCCAGTACGTGCGGAAGGCTCTTCGGGGCCGCGTGACGGGTGTCTGCGTCACGACGGCCGGGGGCTTCTCCAGCGCGGGGAGCGTGGCCATCAGTAGCTCACCCCCAGGTGCTTCGCGATGCGCCGGCATGTGCTCATGGCGTCACTCCAGGCCTGTTTCGGGTCCTTGCCGAGGACGCCGACGTTCTTGATCTCGTCCTTGATGGGCTGTCCGAGGGCCACGTCGAAGGGGCTGTTGTAGGCGACCGCGATCTTCTGCGCGGCGGGCCCGAAGACGTCCATCGTGACCTGGCCGCCGAAGAAGGGGTCGGGTTCACGGACCTGCTTCAGGCCGTAGGAGGCGGGGGTGGAGGGGAAGAGCCCGGCGTCGACGAAGCCCTGTGCCTGGTTGCCCGCGTCGAGCATCCAGCTGATGATCCGGAAGGCCTGTTCGGGCTCGCGGCACGCCTTGGTGATCGACAGGAACGAGCCGCCGTTGTTGGAGGGCCGCACGGGCATGTCGGCCACCCGCCACCGGCCCTTCGTCCTCGGCACGCCGTTCTTGAGGTCGCTGGTGGCCCAGGAGGCGCCCAGCTGGCTCGGCAGCTTGCCGTCCTCCACGGCCGACAGCTGGTCCGGGGTGCCGTTGACGAGGTTGGAGACGATGTTGCGCTGCTTGGCCTCGACGGCGAGCGCCCAGGCGTCGCGCACGTGCTCCTGGTCGCCGATGAAGTTGCGGTCCTTGTCGACGTACCGCCTGCTGCCCTGTTGCACCACGTTCTCGAAGACGCTGTTGACGTCGGTCAACAGCGAGGTCCCCGGGATCCGCCGTCCGAGGCGCTCGCCCGCGGCGAAGAACTTCTCCCAGGTGTTCAGTTCCCGGGAGACGTCGTCGGGCTCGTAGGGCAGGCCCGCCTCGCGGAAGACCGCGTACTGGTAGAGGTGCGCGACCGGGCCGCAGTCGATCGGGAATCCGACCATCGTGCCGTCGTCGGCGATGCCCTGGTCCCACTTCCACGGCAGGTACCGGCCCTTGTGCTGCTCCGCGCCCAGGGTGCGCAGATCCACGAACTGGTCGGCGTTGGGCAGATAGGACGCCATGTCCTCGCCCTTGAGCCCGGCGATGTCGGGGACGTGCGCGCGCCCGGCCATCGTGGTGATCAGCTTGGACCGGTAGTAGCCGCCGATCTTGACGGCCCTGAGGTCGACCGACCCGTCGTAGCGGGCCCTGGCGTTCTTGACGACGGTGTCGCCGAGGCCGCCGTCCCAGTACCACAGGACCATGTTCCGGCCGGTGGAGCCGGTCGGGACGGCGCAGCCGGTCGCCAGGCCGCCCAGCGCCGTCGCGGCCGTGCCGGCCAGGCTCGCGCGCAGCAGGCCTCTTCGTGAGAGCCGCACAGCTCCCACCGCCTTTCGGTTCTGTTCACGTCTTCGCGGACGAGGTGCACTTCGAGGGGGGCATGCGTGGGGGGCGTCCTGCCGGGGAGGTGCGGGTCAGGACCGCAGCACGGGCGGGGTGAGCGGGGCGTGGCGTACGGGCGGGCCCACGTCCGCGGGGATGCGGTCGGCCAGGAAGCCGTACGCCCGCCTGAGGTCGGGGTCGCTCAGCGAGCGCCACCAGCGTGCGACGCCGTACCAGCCGGGGGCCGCCGGCGCACCGCCGTGGTGCTGGACGGAGAGTCCGGCTGCCAGGACCGCGAACCGCAGCCGTTCCACCAGCGGCCAGCCGCCGAGCGAGGCCGCGACGAAGGCGGCGCCGAACACGTCGCCGGCGCCCGTCGCGTCCAGGACGTCCATGTCCAGGGCGGGGACCTCCGCGTACTCCCCGGTCGCCTGGTCGACCGCGATCGCGCCGTCGGCGCCCCGGGTGACCACGGCCACCGGCACCAGTTCCGCCAGCGTGCCGAGGGCGGCGACCGCGGTGTCGGTGCGGGTGTACGCCATCGCCTCGGTCTCGTTGGGGAGGAAGGCGTGGCACAGGGCGAGCTGCTCCAGCAGGCCGGTGGACCACTCCTGGGTGGGGTCCCAGCCGACGTCGGCGTAGATCTGCGTGCCGTTCGCGGCCGCCTTGGCGAGCCATGCGCGCGGTTCGGCCTCCAGGTGCACGAGGGCGGTGCGCGCCTCGGGCGGGTCGCCCATCAGCACGTCCTGCGAGTACGGCGGTTCCTGGCCGTGGGTGACCAGGGCCCGGTCGTGGCCCTGTGCGAGGGCGACGGTGACCGGCGTGTGCCAGCCCGGCGCCGTACGCGAGAGGGAGAGGTCCACGCCCTCCTGGCGGGCGAGGGCGTCGTGGCAGTGCGCGCCGTAGAAGTCGTCGCCGAAGACCGTGGCCAGCGAGGTCCGCAGGCCGAAGCGGGACGCGGCCACCGCGAGGTTGGCGATGCCGCCGGGGCCGCAGCCCATGCCGGTCGTCCAGATCTCCTCGCCGGGCGTCGGCGGTCCGCCGAGGCCCGAGAGGACCAGGTCGTAGAAGAGCAGCCCGGTGAGCAGCACCTCGGGCCGGTCGTCGTCCACCGCACATCCTCTCGTCAGAAATCTTCATTTCTGTGACCGGAATCGTGCGCCCCTCCGTGAGATTGGTCAATACCTCAGCAGAAGTGAGCATGGATTTGATTGAAGATGACGAGTAGTGTTCATGGCGTGCTGGCAGAACGACGACATCAACTCATCCTGCGGGCCCTGCGCTCCGGTGGTCCCGCGGCCGTGACCGATCTCTCCGAGCAGCTGGGTGTGAGCCCCGCCACGATCAGGCGGGACCTGGTCAAACTCGAGGAGGACGGTCTGCTGACCCGGGTGCACGGCGGCGCGCGCGCGGAGGAGGGCGACCAGCCCTTCGCCGAGGTCGCCGAGGTGCGCGTGGCCGAGAAGGACGCGATAGCGGCCAGCGCCGCGGCGATGGTCGCCGACGGCCAGTCGGTGCTCCTCGACATCGGCACCACCGCCTACCGCCTGGCCCGGCAGATGCACGGCCGCCGCCTCACCGTGATCACCAGCAACCTGGTCGTCTACGAGGAACTCGCCGACGACGAGGGCATCGAGCTGGTGCTGCTCGGCGGCATGGTCCGCCGCGAGTACCGCTCCCTGGTCGGCTTCCTCACCGAGGACAACCTGCGCCAGCTGCACGCCGACTGGCTCTTCCTCGGCACCAGTGGAGTGCGTCCGGGCGGGCAGGTGATGGACACGACGGTCGTCGAGGTGCCGGTGAAACGAGCCATGATCAAGGCAGGTGACAGGGTCGTCCTGCTCGCCGACTCGGCGAAGTTCCCGGGGACGGGAATGGCGAAGGTCTGCGGTCCCGAGGACCTCGACGTGGTGGTGACGGACACGCCGGTCGATCCGGCGACCCGGTCCTCCTTCGAGGAGGCGGGCGTCGAGGTGGTCGTGGCAGGAAAGGTGCGAGCGTGAAACTGACGATTCTGGGCGGCGGCGGGTTCCGGGTGCCGCTCGTGTACGGGGCGCTCCTGGGGGACCGCGGCGAGGGCCGCGTCACCGAGGTCGTGCTGCACGATCTGGACGACGGCCGGCTGAACGCGGTCGCCCGGGTGCTGGCCGAGCAGGCGGCCGCCGTCCCCGACGCGCCCCGGGTCACGGCCACCACCGACCTCGACGCGGCCCTGCGCGGCGCCGACTTCGTCTTCTCGGCGATCCGGGTCGGCGGCCTGCGGGGCCGCGCCGACGACGAGCGGGTGGCCCTCGCGCAAGGCGTCCTCGGTCAGGAGACGGTCGGCGCCGGGGGCATCGCCTACGGGCTGCGGACCGTCCCCGTCGCCGTCGACATCGCCCGGCGGGTGGCCCGTCTGGCCCCCGACGCCTGGGTCATCAACTTCACCAACCCGGCGGGACTCGTCACCGAGGCCATGTCCCGTCACCTCGGCGACCGGGTGATCGGCATCTGCGACTCCCCGGTCGGTCTGGGCCGCCGCATCGCCCGGGTCCTCGGCGCGGATCCGAAGCAGGCGTGGATCGACTACGTGGGACTCAACCACCTCGGCTGGGTGCGCGGCCTGCGCGTCGCCGGGCGCGACGAGCTGCCGCGGCTGCTGGCCGACCCCGACCTGCTCGGCTCCTTCGAGGAGGGCAAGCTCTTCGGCGTCGACTGGTTGCGGTCGCTCGGCGCGATCCCCAACGAGTACCTGCACTACTACTACTTCAACCGGGAGGCAGTGCGGGCCTACCAGCAGGCCGAGAAGACCCGCGGCGCCTTCCTGGCCGACCAGCAGGCACGCTTCTACGAGGAGATGAGGCGGCCCGGCGCCGCGGCGCTGACCGCCTGGGAGCGCACCCGGGCCGAACGCGAGGCCACCTACATGGCCGAGAACCGGGAGACCGCCGGCGCCGGCGAACGCGACGCCGACGACCTCTCCGGCGGCTACGAGAAGGTCGCCCTCGCCCTGATGCGGGCCATCGCCCGCGACGAGCGCACCACCCTGATCCTCAACGTCCGCAACCAGGGCACCCTCTCGGTGCTCGACACGGACGCCGTCATCGAGGTGCCCTGCCTCGTCGACGCCAACGGCGCGCACCCGGTCGCCGTGGCCCCGCTGCCCGACCACGCCACCGGGCTGGTCTGCGCGGTCAAGGGCGTCGAGCGCGAGGTGCTGGCCGCCGCCGGGTCCGGCTCGCGCGCGACGGCCGTGAAGGCGTTCGCGCTGCATCCGCTGGTCGACTCGGTGAACGTGGCCCGCAGGCTGGTCGAGGGCTACACCGACGTCCATCCAGGGCTGGCGTACCTTAAGTAGGCGTCGCGAGGGAAAGCGCTTTCCCCGCGGCTTGCCCAGCCCCTGGCCTCCGGGCCGCCTCGCCCCCGGCCCCCGGGCCGCCCTCCGTGGTCCCTCTCTGGAGATTCCCCATGCATGACGAACGCCGCCGCATCGAGGAGCGCGTCGAGCGCGTCCACACCCAGCGCGTCAAGCCCGCGATCTACGCGGCCACCGTGCCCTTCGAGGTCGAGGCCTGGCAGGCGCCGGGGGAGCCGGTCCCCTTCGCGGAGGCCGCGGCCGCCGCCTACGAGCCCTTCGCGATGGACACCCCGTGGGGCCCGCCGTGGGGCACCACCTGGTTCCGGATGCGCGGACAGGTGCCCGCCGAGTGGGCCGGCAGGCGCGTCGAGGCCGTCATCGACCTCGGCTTCGTCGGGGACTGGCCCGGCAACCAGGCCGAGGCCCTGGTCCACCTCACCGACGGGACGCCGCTGAAGGCCGTCAACCCGCTCAACCAGTACGTGCCGATCGGCAACCCGGCCGCCGGCGGGGAGAGCGTCGACTACCTGGTCGAGGCCGCCTCCAACCCGGACATCCTGGCCAACGACTTCGCCGCGCCCACCCCGCTGGGCGATGTGCTGACCGCGGGCGACCGTCCCCTGTACACGTTCCGCCGTGCCGACATCGCCGTCCTCGACGAGGAGGTCTGGCACCTCGACCTCGACCTGCAGGTGCTGCGCGGGCTGATGGTCCACCTCGGCGACCACGAGCCGCGCCGCCACGAGATCATGCACGCGCTGGACCGCGCGATGGACGCCCTCGACCTGGACGACGTCTCCGGCAGCGCCCGCGCCGTGCGGGACGTGCTCGCCCCCGTCCTGGCCAGGCCCGCCCACGCCAGCGCCCACACGATCTCCGGCGTCGGCCACGCGCACATCGACTCCGCCTGGCTGTGGCCGATCCGCGAGACCAAGCGCAAGACCTCCCGCACCTTCTCCAACGTCACCTCGCTGGCCGACGAGTACGACGACTTCATCTTCGCGTGCTCGCAGGCCCAGCAGTACGAGTGGGTGCGCGACAACTACCCCCAGGTGTGGGCCCGGATCCAGGAATCGGTGAAGAAGGGACAGTGGGCGCCGGTCGGCGGCATGTGGGTCGAGTCCGACGGCAACCTGCCCGGCGGCGAGGCCATCGCCCGCCAACTGGTGCACGGCAAGCGGTTCTTCATCGAGCACTTCGGCATCGAGACCAAGGGCGTCTGGCTGCCGGACTCCTTCGGCTACAACGCCGCCTACCCGCAGCTCGCCAAGCTCGCCGGCAACGAGTGGTTCCTCACCCAGAAGATCTCCTGGAACCAGACCAACAAGTTCCCCCACCACACGTTCTGGTGGGAGGGCATCGACGGAACCCGCATCTTCACCCACTTCCCGCCGGTCGACACCTACAACGCGCGCTTCAGCGGCGAGGAGATGGACCGCGCCGTGCGCAACTACGCCGAGAAGGGCGCCGGCACCCGGTCCCTGGCCCCCTTCGGCTGGGGCGACGGCGGCGGCGGCCCCACCCGCGAGATCATGGAACGGGCGCGCAGGCTGGCCGACCTGGAGGGCTCCCCGAAGGTCGTCGTGGAGCACCCCGACGCCTTCTTCGCCAAGGCCCGCGCCGAGTACCCGGACGCGCCCGTCTGGGTGGGCGAGCTCTACCTGGAGCTGCACCGCGCCACCTACACCACCCAGGCCCGCACCAAGCAGGGCAACCGGCGCAGTGAACACCGGCTGCGCGAGGCGGAGTTGTGGGCGACGACGGCAGCGCTGCACGCGCCGGGCTACGCCTACCCGTACGAGAAGCTGGACCGCCTGTGGAAGACGGTGCTGCTGCACCAGTTCCACGACATCCTGCCGGGTTCCTCGATCGCCTGGGTGCACCGCGAGGCGGAGGCCGAGTACGCCCGTGTCGCACGGGAGCTGGAGACCCTGACGGCCGAGGCGATCGCGGCGATCGGCGGCGGCGAGCCCGGTGAAGGGCAGCCGGGCGGCTCGCTGCGGGTGTTCAACACCAGCCCGTACGCCCGCGCCGAGGTGGTCCGCACGCCCGAGGGCCGGCCGGTGTACGTCGAGACGCCCGCGAGCGGCAGCGCGCCGGCCGTCGGCGCGCGGCCCGCGCAGCCGGTGACGGTCTCCGGCGGTGTCCTCGACAACGGGCTCGTCCGGGTGCAGGTGGCGCAGGACGGCACGCTGTCCTCCGTGTTCGATCTGCGGGCGAACCGCGAAGTCCTCGCCGACCCGGGCAACCTGCTGCGTCTGCACACCGACCTGCCCAACTACTGGGACGCCTGGGACATCGACAAGCACTACCAGAACCGCTACACCGACCTGCTGGAGCCGGACGCGGTGACGGTCGTCGAGGAGGACCCGCTCGTCGGCGCGATCCGGGTCACGCACTCCTTCGGCAGGGGCTCGACGATCACCCAGACCATCACCCTGCGGGCGGGCAGCCCCCGCGTCGACTTCGAGACCGACATCGACTGGCACGAGGCGGAGAAGATCCTCAAGGCGGCCTTCCCGGTCGACGTCCGGGCGCCGCACTCCTCGGCCGAGATCCAGTTCGGCCACGTCCAGCGCCCCACCCACACCAACACCAGTTGGGAGGCGGCCCGGTTCGAGGTCTCCGGCCATCGCTGGGTGCACATCGGCGAGCCCGGCTACGGCGTCGCGGTCATCAACGACTCCACCTACGGCCACGACGTCTCCCGCACCGTCCGCGAGGACGGCGGCACGACCACCACCGTCCGCCTCAGCCTGGTCCGCGCCCCGCGCATCCCCGACCCGGAGGCGGACCAGGGCCGGCACCGCTTCGCCTACGCGCTGCTCCCGGGCGCGAGCATCGAGGACGCGGTCGCCGAGGGCTACGCCCTCAACCTCCCGCTCCTTGTGGCGCAGGCGGCCGACGCTCCCGAGCCGGTCGTCTCCGTGGACGGCGAGGGCGTCACCGTGGAGGCGGTGAAGCTCGCCGACGACGCGTCCGGCGACGTCGTCGTACGGCTCTACGAGTCGCGCGGCGGGCGGGCCACTGGCGCCCTGCGCACCGGGTTCCCGCTCGCCGGAGCCCAGGTCACCGATCTGCTGGAACGGCCCCTGGAGCCCGCGACCGTCGGAGAGGACGGAGCCGTCGCCGTCACCCTGCGTCCCTTCCAGATCCTGACGCTCCGTCTGGAACGCGCCGCCGCCGGCCTGTGACGTAGTCCCGGGGGGCGGGCGCGGCCAGACGCCGCGCCCCCCCCCGCCCCGGCCGCACACCGAAGTGCCCTGCTCTGCGGAGGAGTTCAGCTATGCCGATGCAACCGTGGTTCACCGAAGCCAAGTTGGGGATCTTCGTCCACTGGGGGATCTACGCCGTCGACGGGGTCCAGGAGTCCTGGTCGTTCTACGACGACATCGTGCCGCACGACCGCTACATGTCCCAGCTCGAACGCTTCACCGGCGCTCGCTACGACCCCAGGGCCTGGGCCGACCTCTTCGCCCGGGCCGGCGCCAGGTACGCCGTCCTCACCAGCCGCCATCACGACGGCGTCGCCCTGTGGGACACCGCGTACGGGGACCTCGGCCTGGGCCGTGACTACCTCACCGGCTACGCCGAAGCCCTGCGCGAGAAGGGCCTCAAGGTCGGTCTGTACTACTCGCACTCGGACTGGAACCACCCCGACTACGCCACCACCCGCAAGCCGGGCCGCCCCCCGGAGCTGGAGGACAACCGCTACTCCGAGTGCGCGGCCGAGGACGAGGACCTCCAGGCCTGGGACCGGTTCATCGCCTACCGGGACGGACAGGTCGGGGAGCTGGCCTCCCGCTACCGACCCGACCTGATGTGGTTCGACGGCGAGTGGGACCGCAGTGCGGAACAGTGGCGCATCACGGACCTCGCCGAGCTGATCCGCTCGTACGTGCCGGACGTCGTCTTCAACGCCCGGATGCTCGGCGAGGGCGACTACGCCACCCCCGAGCAGGGGGCTCCCGTCGAACCCCCGGACGGCCCCTGGGAGTTGTGTCTCACCATCAACGACTCGTGGGGATACCGGCACCACGACCACAACCACAAGTCGCTCAGCCTGCTGGTCCGTTACTTCACCGAGACCATCGGCGGGGGCGGCAACCTGCTGCTCGACGTCGGCCCGCGGGAGGACGGCACCGTCCCGCAGCCCCAGGTCGAGCGCCTGGAGGGGCTGGGGGAGTGGATCCGCAAGCACTCCGAGGCCGTGTACGGGACGGGGCGCGGCCTCCCGGCCGGCCACCACTACGGACCGAGCACGCTCTCGGCCGACCGCCGTACGCTCTACCTCACCCTGTTCGACGTCCCGCGCGCCGGGATCGGCGTCCGCGGTCTGGTCACGCGGGTCCGCAGGGTCACGGTGCTCGGCACCGGAACGGAGCTCGCCCACCGGGTCGTCGGCGGACTGCACGAGGCGGTGGGGGTGCTGTGGATCGACCCGCCGGCCGGGTCCGACCTCGACCCGCACGCCACGGTCCTCGCGGTCGAACTCGACGGCGAACTGGAGCTGTACCGCGGTTCGGGCCGCTTCTGACGCGGTGGGGGCGGACGTTCGTGTGTTCGGGCCGGCCGGTCGCTCCCCGTGACAGCGGCCGACCGACCCGATCCCCCGTTCCCCCGGGAATCCCCCGTCGATTCCCGTTCCTCCCCCGTGGATCCCCGTGCTTCCCCCGAGACCCCGGTGTTCCCCCGGCTCCCCCGATGGGGTCCTGCACTCCTAAGAGCAGGCGCCCCGGCCCCTGATACACCCTGCGCGGAAAAAAAGTCCCCCGGACCGCAGTCCGGGGGACCTTCGCCGTGTTCCGGGTGCTCAGCCGGTGAAGCCCGCGGTGATGGAGGTGAACTGCCAGGTGCTCTGGCTGATGCCGGAGCAGTTGCTCACCACGCCCCCGCCAGGGCAGGGCCGGTCGCGGTTGACGGCCCAGTAGGCGAGCCGTGCGAGGTGGTGGGAGTTGGCCCAGTCGCGGATCTGGGTCCAGATCGCCGGGGTGGTGTTCTCCTGCTGGTCGGACAGGCCGTTCATGCCGGAGATCCCCATGTGGGCGTAGGCGGTCGCGTCGTCCCAGCCGAAGGTCGACTTCAGCTTGTTCTTCAGCCCCTCCGACGCGTTGACGGTGTTGCCGTACATGTCCGCTCCGCCGCCGAAGTCGAACGGCATGATGGTGAAGACGTCGATGTCGGCGCCGAGCGACTTGGCCTGCTCGATGAGACGGTTGCCGTAGTACGTCGGCCCGGTCGTGGACGTCCCGAAGGTGACGATGGTCTTCAGGCCGGGGTTGTTGGCCTTGACCGTCTTCAGCGCGGTGAGGATCCTCGCCTGCACGGCCTCGTTCTCGAACTCGTCCGTGTTCTCGATGTCCATGTCGACGGCCTTGAGGGAGTAGGCGTCGATCACCTTCTGCAGGGCGGCCGCGAGCGCGCTCGCCGAGGAGCAGTTGGCGCCGAGCTTGCTGCCCTGCCAGCCGCCGAACGAGGGCACGATGTCCCCGCCCGCCGAACGGATCTGGTTGACGACGCTCTGGTCGACCCCGCCGGTCAGCGGCCGCGTGCTGTCCCACATCGGGTTGCAGCCGCCGCCGTCCAGCACGAACGCCATGGTGAACCACTTGACGCCGGTCGCGTTCATCACCGTCGTCACGTTCGGCGGGTCGCCCCAGCCTTCGAACAGATACGGCGCGGCCTGCTTGAACCCGGTGCCGCCCCCGCTGCCCGCGTTCGTCGTGACGCTCACGGCGTTGGAGGCCGCGGAGGTGTTCCCGGCGGCGTCGCGCGCCCGCACGGTGAAGGTGTACGCCGTGCTCGCGGACAGGCCGCTGACGGTGGCGGACGTCCCGGAGACGGTGAGCACCCGGGCGGATCCGCTGTAGACGTCGTAGGCCGTGACGCCGACGTCGTCGGTCGAGGCGTTCCAGGACAGCGACACGCTGGAGGACGTCTTGCCGGTCGAGGTCAGCCCGCCGGGCGCGCTCGGCGCCCGGGTGTCGGAGCCGCCGCCCCCGCCGGGACCGTCGAGGCCGATGTCGTCGGCCTGGTAGGCGCCCTGCGCGTACCAGCCGTGCACATAGATGGTCGCGCTGGTCTGCGAGGCGCCGGTGGTGAGGGCCACGGACAGCCGGCTGTACGCCGTCGGCGACGACGTCCAGGTGGAGGCGCCGCCGTCGACGCCGAGGTAGACGTAGGAGCCGCGCACCCAGCCGGTCAGCGCGTACGTGGTGTTCGGCTGCACGGAGACGGTCTGGCTGCACTTGGCGATGTCGCTCGAACTCACCGCCCCCGACAGGGCCTTGGAGCCGCCGTGCACGGGCGAGGAGACGATCGAGCCCAGGTTGCCGGAACAGGACCAGGGCGAGACGGCGCCCGACTCGAAGCCGGGGTTGGTGAGGAGGTTGGCCGCCTGAGCGGTGCCCGGCAGGGCCACGGCTCCGGCGAGCGCGAGCCCGGCGGTGCCGAGCAGGGCGAGGAAGCGACGCCATGGGCGTCCGAGGGGTGTGGTGCGCACGCGATCTCCCTGAAGGAATGGGGGTGTTCGGGAGTGCAGGGGAGTGCAGAGGTGTGCAGGGGTGCGCAACAAAGTTGGTATGGACCAATCCGCCTGTCAAGGTGAGAGACGGAATTGGTCCATACCGGTGAGCTGTTCGGTTCGCCGGCCCGCGGCCGGCGTCCTGCCTACAGCGGCAGCGCCTCGGCCGCGCCGGCGGACGCCACCTCGACGGACGGGGCCGACTCGACGGGCGAGACCGACTCGGCGGACTCGGCGGGCGCGGGGACGGCCGGCAGCAACGCCTCGGCGCTCTCCTCCAGCCGCTGGTGCGGCAGCGCCACCGCGCGCAGCGGCCGCGGGCCCGAGACGACCGTGTAGTCCTGGCCCAGGAACGGCGGCACGATCTCGCCCGGGTCCTCGCCGAGCGCCAGCTGCACCGCGGCCCAGGGCGCGTTGACGCCGCACAGCGACAGCTGGTGCAGTCCGCCGGCCGGGCGCGTGTTGACGTCCATCAGGACGGGGCGGTCGCCGAACATCCGGAACTGGATGTTGGACAGGTAGTGCAGTCCGAATCCCTCGGCGATCAGGCGCGCGGGCTCGAGCCACTGCTCGTGCAGCGTGAAGCCCCGGCGCCGCCCGTTCTTGGTCCGGCCGATGGCCATCCGCAGGACGTTGTCGGGCCCGGTGAGGCAGTCCACGGACACCTCCGGCTGCTCCAGACGCGGCATGACCAGCCAGTCGACCTGCTCGTCGGCCTGCCGCAGCGCCTCGACCACCATGTCCAGCTGGACGTACGGCGTGGGGAAGCCGGTGAGGTGCACGAGCGAGAAGGGGGCGCGCGTGATCACCCGGAAGCCCACCCCGCCCGCGCCGGAAGCGGGCTTGAAGCAGGCCTTGTGTCCCGCCTCCTCCAACTCCTCGACAGCGGCGACGAGTTCGTCCGCGGACCGGACCCGGTACCACGGCGGCACGGGCACGCCGATCGCCTGGACGGCCTCATACGCGATCACCTTGTCGTGGAAGACGGCGACCGCCTCCGGCGGCGGCGCCAGCAGCGCCGTGCCGATCGCCTCGAAGTCGGCCCGGTGCGCCACGATGGCCGACTGGTGCAGCCGGGGGACGAACACGTCGATGCCGCGGCGCCTGCACTGGGCGAGCGCGTACTCGACGTACGCGGCCGGGGAGAGTCCCTCCGGCTCCAGCTCGGCGGTGTCGGCGGCGGCCAGCACGGGGGAGTCGGCGTCACCGTGCGTGGCGTGGATCTCGACGGCGCGATCGCTGGGATTTCGTCGCAGCTGATCCGTGAAGAACACGTTCTCCGCGTACGTGCGGTTGAGCCAGACGCGTACGCGAGAGACCATGCGAGGCCGCCTTTCACGGTTCGCGGGCAGGGCGAAGCAAGCCCGGCCCGGGCAGGGGGAATGGTGGGTCACCAAACCGCCCTGCGTGAAGGGACGTCCATGGCGGTGGTGTTGGGGCGATCATACGGGTTCTCGGGGGTGCCGCGTGCAACGCGCGTGTTACGGATTTTCCGATCTTGTTCCCGAGCGGCGCATGTTCGGGTAGTGGCGTGCTGCGGCGCAGGTGGGGGCGTGTCCCGGTGCTGAACACGGCCCGTTCCGACCTTGAACCGCAGGCGCGAATGTGTTCTCGTGGGGGCACTGGTGTGTTCGTGGGAATGCGAAGCGTGGGCGAGTGAGCGGGGGCTCAGGGTGACGACGACGGCCGGTGGCACCGGACAACTGCTGGCCATCAGCGATCTGCACATCGGTCATCCCGAGAACCGCGCCCTGGTCGAGGCCATGGCTCCGGATTCGGACGAGGACTGGCTGCTGGTCGCCGGCGACGTCTCGGAGAACGTGGCGGACATCCGCTGGGCCCTGAAGACCCTCGCCGGCCGCTTCGCCAAGGTCGTCTGGGCTCCCGGCAACCACGAGCTGTGGTCCCACCCCAGCGACCCGGTCTCCCTGCGCGGGGTCGCCCGCTACGAGCACCTCGTCGACGTCTGCCGCGACCTGGGCGTGACCACGCCCGAGGACCCCTACCCGGTGTGGGAGGGCCCCGGCGGCCCGGTGGTCGTCGCGCCGCTGTTCCTGTTGTACGACTACTCGTTCCTCCCGGCCGGCTGCACGACCAAGGAGGAGGGGCTGGCCTACGCCGAGGGCACCGGCATCGTCTGCAACGACGAGTACCTGCTGCACCCCGACCCCTATCCGACCCGCGAGGCCTGGTGCCGGGCCCGGGTGGCCGAGACCGAGCGCCGGCTCGCCGAGATCCCCGACGACCTGCCCGTCGTCCCCGTCAACCACTATCCGCTGCACCGGCACCCCATGGACGTGCTGTGGCACCCGGAGTTCGCCATGTGGTGCGGCACTGCGCTCACCGCCGACTGGCACCGCCGGTTCCGCGTCGCGGCCATGGTCTACGGCCACCTCCACATTCCGCGGACCACCTGGCACGAGGGCGTCCGCTTCGAGGAGGTGTCGGTGGGCTACCCGCGCGAATGGCGCAAACGTCCGCAGCCGCCGGGCCGCCTCCGA
Organism: Streptomyces sp. NPDC037083; assembly: GCF_055606485.1. NCBI lineage: Bacteria > Bacillati > Actinomycetota > Actinomycetes > Kitasatosporales > Streptomycetaceae > Streptomyces > Streptomyces sp. NPDC037083. The sequence continues at coordinate 520,171 of NZ_JBVJSQ010000004.1, forward strand.
CGCATCCTGCCCGCAGAGCCCGCAGAGCCCGCAGAGCCCGCAGAGCCCGCAGAGCCCGCAGAGCCCGGGGAGCGCCAGGAGTCCGAGGGGACGGAGAACCGGTGATCGAGGTCCTGTTGCCCGAGTCGGTGGTGGCGGTGGAGGCCTTCGGCGAGGAGGGCGTGCGCGAGTTCGGGGACGCCCCCCTGTACCCGCAGGAGGAGGCGCTGCTGACGCGGGCGGTCGACAAGCGCCGTCGCGAGTTCACCGTCGTGCGCGCCTGCGCCCGGCGCGCGATGGAAAAGCTCGGCGTGGACCCGCAGCCCGTGCTGCCCGGCGAGCGCGGCGCGCCGCAGTGGCCCGACGGCCTGGCGGGCAGCATGACCCACTGCGAGGACTACTGCGCCGCCGCGCTGGTCCGGGCCGACGACCTGGCCTCCGTGGGCATCGACGCCGAGCCCCACGGCCCCCTGCCCGAGGGCGTCCTGGGCGCCGTCGCCCTGCCCGCCGAGGCGGAGCGGCACGGCCGGCTGGCCGCGGAACAGCCCGAGGTGCACTGGGACCGGCTGCTCTTCAGCGCCAAGGAATCCGTCTACAAGGCGTGGTTCCCCCTCACCCGAAAGTGGCTGGACTTCAGCGAGGCCGACATCGACCTCACCGCCGTGCCCACCGGCCCCGGCACGGACCCGCAGGGCGCCTTCCGCGCCCGGCTGCTCGTGCCCGGCCCGGTGGTCGGCGGCCGTCGCCTCGAACACTTCGACGGCCGCTGGACCGTCCGACGCGGACTGGTGGTCACGGCCGTCACGGTCCAGCACGGCTGAGGCCGCCGGCCCCGGGCGGTCAGGGGGCGGGGCACCAGCTGTGCAGCAGCCGGAAGAACTCCTCCTCGTTGCCCGTCAGCCCCGCGTCGGCCAACGCCTGCTCCGCCTCGGCCAGCACGGCGGGCGGGACCACGGGAGGCAGCCGGTCGTGCGGTGGGCCGAAGGCGGCGGCGCCCTCGCCGCCTCTCCCGCCGCCTCCCTCGTCGCCGAAGGCGGCCCGGACCGTGTGCAGCAGCCTCAGGTAGGCCTGCACGGCGGTGCGCTCGCGGTCGGTCAGTACGGCTGTGGGCATCGGTCGGCTCTCCCCGTGTCGGCGTCGTCTCCCACGCGCCCCGACGGCGCGTACGCCCCCGTACGGCGGCGCACTCCCCAGCTTGCCGCCCACCACTGACAATCCGGCCGACCTCCACGACGGTTCGCCCGCTTAGCGGAGGTGAAACCTCCTTGAAATCCCCTGCGGGAAACGGGTCCTACGCTTGTGTGAAGGGCTTTCGGCGGAGCGCCGGCGGCCGGCCGGAACAGGAGGCGAGCGGGTGGTGGACGTCCCCCAGCGGCATCCGGCGCGCGGCGCACGACTGCGCCCGGTGAGCGACACGGAACCGGAGTTGCGCCACCGGGTCGTGCACGGTCACCGGCGTGCCTTCCGTATGGCCGGCGAGGGGCCGGCCCTGGTCCTCGTCCACGGCATCGGCGACTCCTCGGCGACCTGGGCCGAGCTGATCCCCGTCCTCGCCCGCACCCACACCGTCATCGCCCCCGACCTGCTCGGCCACGGCGCCTCCGACAAGCCCCGCGCCGACTACTCGGTGGCCGCGTACGCCAACGGGCTGCGCGATCTGCTCAGCACCCTCGGCGTCGAGTCGGCGACCCTGGTCGGGCACTCGCTCGGCGGGGGAGTGGCGATGCAGTTCGCCTACCAGTTCCCCGAACGCACCGAACGGCTGATTCTCGTCAGCGCGGGCGGAGTCGGCCGCGAGGTCAACCCCGCCTTGCGGCTGGTGTCGCTGCCGGGCGCCCATCTGGCCCTGGCGGCCCTCCGGTTGCCCGGCGCCCGCCTCCAGGTCGGCCTGGCCGTACGCCTGATGGAGCTGCTGGACACCGATCTCGGCCAGGACGCCCCCGAACTGCTCCAGCTCGTGGACGCCCTGCCGGACGCGACGTCGCGCAACGCCTTCATCCGCACCCTGCGCGCGGTCGTCGACTGGCGCGGGCAGGTCGTGACCATGCTCGACCGCTGCTACCTGACGGCCGGGATGCCGACGATGCTGTTGTGGGGCGACCGGGACAGCGTCGTGCCCGTCCGGCACGCGTACGGCGCCCACCGGGCGATGCCGGGCAGCCGGCTGGAGATCTTCGAGGGCGCCGGTCACTTCCCGTTCCACAGCGACCCCGCACGATTCGGCGCCCTCGTCGAGGAGTTCACCCGGACCACGGCCCCCGCGGACTGGAGCCGTGACCACTGGCGCGCACTCCTGCGCGCGGGCCGCCCGCGGACCGGCACGACGGGCCTGCCGGACGGCACGGCTCAGGACCTGCGCGAGGCGAGCGAGCGCAGCGGGACCTGACCGCCGCACGGACGGCGCGCCCCAGGAGGCGGTGAGGTGCGTAGGGGGGCGAGAGGTGCTGTCGCGCGGGCGTTTGCCGGACGGGGCCGTTGGGGCGGGCGCGCGGGTCAGAACGGCGCGGTCGCGCGCGCGTCGGACGGGGCCGTCGGGCAGGTGTTTCGGACGGCGTGGTCGGACGGCGCAGGGGGCCGGCCTGCCCAGGGCGTGGTCGCGTGGGCGCGTCCGAACGTGCCGTCGGCCCCGACGGGCGCGGAGCCGTGGGTCAGCTCTGTGGTCCCAGATATCCCAGCGACGCCTCGATCCGGCCCGCCAGGTGGTCTCGCTGGCCGCGTCCGCGCGGCGCCGAACCGGGCAGCCAGGCACGGCACTTGCTGGCCAGCAACAGGCCGAAGGTCTCGGCCTGCCGCTCATCGGCCAGGTCGAAACGGGTGCGTGCGGCGACGCTGCGGACGGTCGCCTGGAGGTCCGCCCCGTCGCTGAGTAAGCGGGCCGCGACGGCGGCGCCCTCGACGTGGTGGCTGCAGTGGCCCGCCTTCATGTGCCACAGCTCGTGCCCCAGGATCACCAACTGGTGGTCGGGCGCGGTCCGTTCCTCGATGACGACCAGATCCTGGTCGGACATGTCGAGCCACAGCCCGCTCGCCGTGTCGGCCGGGAACGGCGCCATGCGGAAGTGGACGGGACGGCCGCGCCGTCTGCTCATCCCGTCGCACAGCGCGGTGTACAGGTCGGCCGGCGCGGAAGGGGCCGGGAGGGTCAGCTCCGCGACCAGCTCACCGCTGAGGCGGCGCATTTCCTTGGCGATGCTCACGCTTCTCCCCCGGATCACGACTCGGGCCGCTTCACGCTCTCCAGGAGCATGTCCAGCCACTCGGCGACCTTGTCGCGGTGCTGGTCGGTGGGCAGTTGGGCCGCCCGCCACGCGATCCCGCGCACGCCGTGGTCCTGCAGCAGCCGCTCCAGCGGGTCCTCGGCGGCCGCGGCCGCCTCGCGCGCGGCCAGCTTCTGCAGCAGCTCCTGCTCGGTGTGCTGGAGTGCTCCCGCGAGCGCCTCGGGGTCCTCGGCCGTGAGGAACCCGGCGTGCACACGGAAGAACCGCTGGAGCGCGTCGCAGTGCTCCATCGTGGGGCGCCGGTCGCCGTTGATGAGGGCGCCCGCCTGCTGGCGCGACATGCCCGCGCCGTCGGCGATCTCCTGCTGGGTGTACCTGCGGCCGTTGGGCTTGAGGCGCGTGCGGCGCAGCAGATCCAGGCGCTGCAGGAAACGGGCCTGGACGTCGGGCTCCCCGGCGGGCCGGCCGCTCAGCAGGGCCTTGACCACTGACTCCGGGACACCGGAGGCGACGGACAGCCGCCCCGTGCCGAAGACCTCCGCGTGCGGTACGCCGAGCCGGTCGGCGAGCGCGGCGACACGGGCGACGACGGCCGACAGCAGCACCGTCGCCGCGGCGCCCGGAACCTCGAAGCCATCCTCCGACACCGACAGGTCTCCTAGGTCTCTCACGTCCCTCTCACAGGCACACGATCACCGGCACAGACGGTCGCCGTGAACTGCGTGGAGAGTAGCCCGTCTTTCGAACTCACATCCAGGTCTCGCCACAACTGTGGCCAATTTCAGCCGTCAACGACCATGGAATGCCACGATAGTTGACATGCCTCGCGTCCGGGCAGCAGGATCGGGACGCCGCGTGAAGGCCGCAGAGGCAAGAGGGGTGACCTCCCGATGGCGTATCAGGCAGGAGGGCAGCGGTCCGTACCGCGGCCCGTCCCCGAGAGTCCCGAGGCCCAGGCGTACCTGCAGGACTACGCCGCTTACCTGGAGGCCGTCCCCTTCCCGTCCGTCGTTCTCGACCACCGCTGGGACGTGGTGCTGTCCAACGCCGCTTTCGCGTCACTTTTCCGCGAGGTGAGCCCCCATCCGACGGCTCTGCCGAGCGACAACTTCCTGCGGTTCATTCTGTTCCATCCCGACGCGTCCTCGGTCCTCGGCGATCACGAGGCCGGCTGGTGCCTGCCGATGCTCGCCCGGTTCGCCGCGGCCGTGGAGCGGCACGGTCATGATCCCGTGCTGCAGGCGATCCGCCGCGACATCGCGCAGGATCCCATCATGGAGGCCGCCTACCGGTACGGGCTGCCGCACTGGATCCGTGCGGTCGGCGAGGACGCCGTCGAGCACGACGGCGCGGTCCGCCGTCTGCTGCATCCCGACCCGCGCCGGGGCGCCACGGAGTGCCGCATCGTCGGCGACACCCCCAGGACCCTGCAGGACATGGGGTACACGCGGCTGACCATGGTGCTGCGCGAGGCCCCCGCGGCCACCGCGCCGCGCAGGGCGCGCGCCGCACGCCGCACCGCGAGTCACCTCAGCGTGGTCCCGGCGCCCACTCCCGAGGCCTGACCGCGGCCGCAGCGGTCCGTCCGCCCCTGCGGAGGTCCGTCGCCCGGGACCTGGACGGGCGCCGCCGGCGTTCAGGTCGCCGACGGCGCCCAGGCCGCCCGCCCACGCGCCTCGCCGGCGCGGGCCGCGTCGCGGGCAGCTGCGCGAGAGCGTCGCTTTCACGAGGCCGGAGGCGCACCCGACTCCGTCCGGCCGGCGTGCGCACTCGTGCACGCCGGCCGCGTTCGCGCCCCGGATCACAGGTCCAGCACGAGCTTCCTCCCCCGACACCGGGACACGCAGATCATCATCGTCTCCCCGGCCTCCCGCTCCTCGGCGCCGAGCACGGAGTCCCGGTGCTCCGGCGTGCCCTCCAGCACGTCGGTCTCGCAGGTGCCGCAGGTGCCCTCCGTGCAGGAGTAGAGCACCTCGACGCCCTCCGCGCGCACGGCGTCCAGCACCGACACGCCCGGCGCGACGGTGAGCGTACGGCCGCTCCGCGCGAGTTCGACCTCGAACGCGTGCTCCTCGCCCGCCGGTTGATCCTTCGCCTGGAAGCGCTCGACGTGCAGAGCCCCGGCCGGGCAGCGCTCCTCCACCGCGTCCAGCAGCGGGCCCGGTCCGCAGCAGTAGACGAGGGCGTCCGCGGGCAGCGCGTCGAGCACCGAACCGAGGTCGAGCAGTCCGGTCTCGTCCTGCGGGGCCACGGTGACCCGGTCGCCGTAACCCGCCAGCTCCTCGGTGAACGCCATGGAGGCGCGGGTGCGGCCGCCGTACAGGAGGCTCCAGTCGGCGCCGGCCGCCTCGGCCGCCGCCAGCATCGGCAGGACGGGGGTGATCCCGATGCCGCCCGCGATGAACCGGTAGCGGGGCGCCGGGCGCAGCGCGAAGTGGTTGCGTGGGCCGCGTACCCGGACCTTGTCGCCCCGCCCCAACTGCTCGTGCACATGGGCGGATCCGCCCCGCCCGTCCGGTTCGCGCAGCACCGCGATCCGCCAGGCGGTGCGGTCGGCGGGGTCGCCGCACAGCGAGTACTGCCGCTCGAGGCCCGGTCCGAGGGCGACGTCGACGTGGGCGCCGGGCTCCCAGGCCGGCAGCGGCTCGTCCAGCGGATGGCGCAGGGTGAGGGCGATCACCCCCTCGGCCACCGACTCCTTGGATTCGACGACGAGTTCGGTCTCGTACAGGTCGCTCATGAGGTGCTTCCCTGCGGTGCGTGTCCTTCGGGGTGGGCGAGCATCCACTCCCACATCTCGATCGGGTCCTGCGAGGTGTGTTCCGCGCCGCAGTGACAGGTGCCGTGCAGGACGTCGGTGCCCGGCAGCCAGTCGATGCGGTAGATCTCGCCGGTGGCTCCCGTGCTCACAGCGCCCTCTCCACCGGCTTGTCGCCCTCCTCCACCAGCCGGGCGAGGATGCGGCGGGCGGCCAGGCCGCCGGTGTCGATGTTGATGCTCAGCTCCTGGTATCCGGAACGCTCCGAACCGAGCGTCCGCTGCAGGAGGTTGAGCGCGTCGACGTCCTGCATGACGACGGTGTGGTTGTTGCCCCGCAGGAACTCGGTGACCTCGTCGTCGTCCGTCGCCCAGTCCCGCGAGACCATCCAGAAGTCGTACACCTTGCCGTCGGCGGACGGCGTGATGGCGTAGGTGATCTCGGTGTGGAAGCCGTTCGGGTCGCTGCCGTCCGCCTCGGGCAGGACGCCCACCGGTGCGATGCGGCTGTGCAGCAGGTACAGGCAGGGGGCGTGGTACTCGATGTCCTGCCAGCGGGTGATCCGCCCCTCGATGCCGGTGGAGCGGGCGTAGAACGGCGGGCACTCGGCGTCGTCCATGTGCCGGCTGACCCGCACGATCCCCGCGCCCTCGTCGACCTCCGTGGTGATGGGCGTCTCGGCGACCTCGGGGGTGCCGATGTAGCCGCCGTGCAGATACGTCTCGTGGGAGAGGTCGAGCAGGTTGTCGACGAGGAGCCCGTAGTCGGCGTCGATGGGCTCCATGCCACGCACGGTGGTCCAGCCGGGGGCGTCGAGGTGACGGGCGCGCGGGATGGTCAGCGGGTCGGCGAGGGCCGGGTCGCCGATCCACACCCACACCAGGGAGTCCTGCTCGACGACCGGGTAGGCGGCGACCCGGGCGGTGCGCGGGATGCGCTTCTGGCCGGGGACGTACACACACGCGCCGGTCGTGTCGTACGTGAAGCCGTGGTAGCCGCACACGATGCGGTCGCCGTCCAGCCGGCTCTCCGAGAGCGGGAAGCGGCGGTGCACGCAGCGGTCGTGCAGCGCGACGGGCGTGCCGTCCTCCTCGGTGCGGTAGAAGACGAGCGGCTCACCGAGGATCGTCCGGCCGAGCAGCTCCTCGCGCCCGACCTCGTGGCTGTAGGCGGCGACGTACCACTGGTTCCTGGCGAAGGCGGTGGTGTGAGGCATGGCGTTCCCGTCCCTGAGAGCGGGGCTCCCTCGCCCCGCGTGCCGTGGTTGGACTCAGGTTCGTGACGGCCGTGGTCGCCGCGCAAGGCGGCTTCTGCCAGACGGAAGCGTCTCTACGAAAGGGCCGGCCGGGTCCGTGTCATCCGTCTCGCCCGTCGCCGGCGGGCGTCGGCGGCGCCCGCGGCGCGCGGAACGGGCAGCCGACCGCGGCGGCCAGGACGATGATGCCGACCGCGATCAGCGAGGCGGACAGGCCGTCCATGAAGGCGGACTTGACGCCGTCCGTCAGGGTCGCGCCTCGGGCGCCGAGCCGATCGGCGACATGGAGGCCCGCCGCGGCGGAGTCGCGCGCGGCTTCGGCGGCTTCGGCGGGGAGCCGGTCGAGGGAGTCCGGCAGGTCGGAGCGGTAGTGGCTGCCGTAGATGGAGCCCATGAGGGCGAAGACGAGGGTGCCGATCTGGACGGCCGGCCCGTGGCAGCGAAGGACCGGGGCTCTCGCGATCTCGCCCCGGACGATGGCGGGGCGGCACGCCGAGGCGCGTGAGGCGCCCGTCGGCAGTGATGACACGGCAAGTGGCCTCCCTGCCGCGCCCAGGCGGAGCCGCCTCCCGATCAGCGGCTGACATATCTGCTGCTGTCCGCAGGACGGCCGCTGGATCACGGTCAGCGGGCACGGCTCGCTGACCCGTCCACGGTCGCTCTGGCAGTGCGCTCAACCGGAACGCGTACGGCTGGGCAGCGCCGGCGTCCACGACCCCGGGACAACACGGTCGGGGCCGGCGCTGCTGACGGGCGGCCGCAGTGGTTCACCTGCATCACGGTGAGCCGCCCCGCGCGGGCCCTGCCGGTCGCCTTCCCGGCCCCGGCCCCGGCCCCGGCCCCGGCCCCGGCGGCGGTGGCCGTTGCCGGGACGTGCCACGGTCCCCCCCCGCAAGGCGGGACCGCCTGGGGCTCGCAGGTCTCCCGCTCGGCGTAAGGTCGAAATGTGGAAGTCACGGCCGAGGACCTGATGTCCCGTGTCGCGCGTGCGGTGGCCCCGAGAGCGGACGAGCTGATCGCGGAGGTGACGCGGCGCCTGCGAAGTGACGTTCCCGAGCTGTGGAGCGCTCCTGACCTCGCCCGCATGACCTCCGAGAGGATCGCCGAACATATCGTCGGCGTGCTGGCCGCCCTGGAGCTCGGTGTCGCGCCGGGCGGGATCGAACCGCCCCCGGCCGACGAGGACCCCGCTCGTCGGCTGGTCCGGCACGGCGCGCCCGTCACCGCGATGCTGCGGGCGCAGCGGCTGGGGGAGGACGTCATCCTCGACAGCCTTCTCGCGGAGCTGCCCCGGCTGACCACCGACCCCGACATGATCAGCGCGACGTCGCGCCGGCTGCTCGCGATCGCCACCGGCTACGTCGACCGTGCAGCCGAGCAGGGCGTCCTCGACTACCAGAGAGAAAGGGAGCGTCGCCTGCAGTGGCGGCTGGCCATGGTGAACGAGGCCGGCGTGCGCATCGGGACCACCCTGGACATCGCTCGCACCGCCCAGGAACTCGCGGACCTGGCCGCAGACCACTTCGCCGACGTGGTCACCGTCGACCTGATCGACTCCGTGGTCCACGGACACGACGCTCCGGGGGCGAGCCCGCTCGTACTGCGCAGGATCGCCCAGGCGTCGGCGGCGGAAGACGGGCCGAAGCCGACGATCCAGTTGCAGGAGCTCCACACCTGCCCGGACGGATCGCCATCGGCTCGTGCTCTGACCAGCGGGCAGCCCTCCCGGCACTCGGCGGCGCCGACGGACTCGGCCGACGCCGCCGGAACCCGTCGCGCTCACTCCACACTGGTGGTGCCCCTGAGCGCCCGCGGCACGACCCTCGGCGTCGCGCAGCTTTCTCGTCACCGCAACCCCGACCTCTTCGAGGACGAGGATCTGTTCCTCGCCCAGGAGATCGCGGCCCGGGCAGCGGTGGCCGTCGACAACGCCCGCCGCTACACGCACGCCCACAACACGGCCGTCGCCCTGCAACGCAGTCTGCTCCCTCGGGGCGCGGCGGAGCAGTGCGCCGTCGACGTCGCCTCCCGCTACCTGCCCGCCGGCGCCCAGACCGGCGTGGGCGGCGACTGGTACGACGTCATCCCGCTGTCCGGCGCGCGGGTCGCCCTGGTGGTGGGCGACGTGGTCGGCCACGGCATCCACGCCGCCGCCACGATGGGGCGTCTGCGGACCGCGGTCCGCACCCTCGCCGACATCGACCTGCCGCCCGACGAACTGCTGACACACCTGGACGACGTCGTCATCCGTCTGTCCGCCGAAGCCTCGGCCGATCCGGATTCGGAAGCGGCCGGGGACATGGGCGCCACGTGCCTGTACGCCGTCTACGACCCCGTCGCCGGCCGCTGCTCGCTGGCCCGGGCGGGGCACGTGCTGCCCGCCCTGGTGCCCCCGGACGGCACGGTCGACCTCCTCGATCTGCCGCCCGGCCCGCCGCTGGGCCTGGGCGGCCTGCCGTTCGAGGCGGCGGAGGTCGACCTGCCCGAAGGCAGCATGCTCGCCCTGTACACCGACGGCCTGATCGAAGCCCGTGACCACGACGCCGAGACGGGCCTCGCGCTCCTGCGCGACGCGCTCAGCCGGCCCTCGGCCTCCCTGGAGGCCGCCTGCGACACCGTGCTGCAAACCCTGCTGCCCGCCGACAGGCCCCACGACGACGTCGCCCTGCTGCTGGCTCGCACCCGCACCCTCGGGGACGGTCAGGTCGCCGCCTGGGACCTGGACGACGACCCGGCGACCGTGGCCCGGGCCCGTTCGAGCGTGGCCCGGCAGCTGACCGCGTGGGGGCTGGAGGACCTCGACTTCACCACCGAACTGGTGGTCAGCGAGCTGGTCACCAACGCCATCCGCTACGGCAGACCTCCCATCCGGCTGCGCCTCATCCACGACCGCACGCTCCTGTGCGAGGTGTCCGACGACGCGAGCACCACCCCCCACCTGCGTCGGGCCCGCGTCTTGGACGAGGGCGGGCGCGGTCTCCTCCTCGTCGCCCAGCTGGCCGAGCATTGGGGGACGCGCCATGCGCGGCACGGCAAGACGGTCTGGGCAGAGCTGAGCGAGACCGGACACGCCGGGGTCCCCGAGTCGGTCTCCGCGCTCCGGTGAGGTCTTGAGGGAGTCTCAGGCCGAGAACGCGCACGACATGGACGGCGGCGCCCGCTGTGCCTCCCCGCCCGACATGCGCCTCACGAAGAGGATTCCGGGGGAGAGCGGATTCGGACGAGAGCGGATTCGGACGAGAGCGGGCTGCCGGTGACCTGCCTCGACATCGGCGCCACGTTCACGGACAGTCTCCTGCGAACGAAGTCGTCCGGGCGCGCAACGATTTCGTCGAGCGCACACTGAGGCGTGAACCGCTCATCCTGAAGGAGTGGCCGCAGGAACACTCCAAGCTCCCGCTGCCGTAAGCGAGTACGCCCGATCGGTCGTCGGCGCCTCGAGGAGGCTGGTCGCGTCTGCGGCCGTCGCCAGGGCTTGTGCCCGGCCCTCGGCACCGATCGCCGGGCCGCTTGGCGACCTCTTGGCCTGTTGCACACCCCTCGTACCGTCGACTTTCACGCCGGCGTCACCCGGCCCTTCCCTGACGTTCGGTGCCCTTGCGAAACTCCTTGCGCGCATCCGTCACGACCCGGCCGGCAGAACCCTTCTGCACGAGAGGTGCCTCACCCATGTCCGAAGTCAACCGGCGACGCTTCCTCCAACTCGCGGGCGCCGGAACGGCGTTCACGGCGCTCTCCAGCAGCATCGAACGCGCTGCCGCGCTGCCCGCGAACCACCGCACGGGGTCGATCGAGGACGTCGAGCACATCGTCGTCCTGATGCAGGAGAACCGATCCTTCGACCACTACTTCGGCAGACTGCGGGGCGTCAGGGGCTTCGGCGACCCCCGCCCGGTCACCCTCGCGAACGGCAAGTCGGTCTGGCACCAGGCGGACGGCGCCGGCAAGGACGTCCTGCCCTTCCACCCCGACGCCGACGACCTGGGGCTCGCCTTCATCCAGGACCTGCCGCACGGCTGGAACGACGGGCATGCCGCCTTCCGCGACGGCAGGTACGACAAGTGGGTGCCCGCCAAGGGCGCCACGACGATGGCGTACCTGACCCGCGAGGACATCCCCTTCCACTACGCCCTCGCCGACGCCTTCACCGTCTGCGACGCCTACCACTGCTCCTTCATCGGCTCCACCGACCCCAACCGCTACTACCTGTGGACCGGTTACACCGGCAACGACGGCCAGGGCGGCGGGCCGGTCCTCGGCAACGACGAGGCCGGCTACAGCTGGACGACGTACCCCGAACGCCTGGAGCGGGCCGGGGTCTCCTGGAAGATCTACCAGGACGTCGGCGACGGCCTGGACGCGAACGGCAGCTGGGGCTGGATCCAGGACGCCTACCGCGGCAACTACGGCGACAACTCGCTGCTCTACTTCAAGCAGTACCAGAACGCCGGGCCCGGCGACCCGCTCTACGACAAGGCCCGCACCGGCACCGACGCCCGCAGGGGCGAGGGCTACTTCGAGCAGCTGAAGGCGGACGTCAAGGGCGGCAGGCTGCCGCAGATCTCCTGGATCGTCGCGCCCGAGGCCTTCACCGAGCACCCCAACTGGCCCGCCAACTACGGCGCCTGGTACGTCTCCCAGGTCCTGGACGCGCTCACCGCCGACCCCGAGGTGTGGGCGAAGACGGCCCTGTTCGTCACCTACGACGAGAACGACGGCTTCTTCGACCACCTGATCCCGCCGTTCCCGCCGGCCTCGGCCGCGCAGGGCCGGTCGACGGTGGACGTCGGGCCGGACGTGTTCACCGGCGGCAGCGGCCACGCCGCCGGCCCCTACGGGCTCGGCCAGCGGGTGCCGATGCTCGTCATCTCCCCCTGGAGCAAGGGGGGTTACGTCTCCTCCGAGACGCTCGACCACACCTCGGTCATCCGGTTCATGGAGCGCCGCTTCGGCGTCCACGAGCCGAACATCTCGCCCTGGCGGCGCGCGGTCTGCGGCGACCTGACCTCCGCGTTCGACTTCTCCCGCACGGACACCCGGCCGGTCTCGCTGCCGGACACCGACGGCTACGAGCCCCCGGACCGCGACCGTCACCCCGACTACGTGCCCACCCCGCCGGCGCACCCCTCCCTGCCCCGGCAGGAGCGCGGCACGCGCCCCACCCGTCCGCTCAAGTACGCCCCGCAGGTGGACGGTTCGGCGGATCCGGCCGCCGGGACCCTCACCCTCACCTTCGCCTCCGGGGCCAAGGCGGGCGCCGCCTTCCTGGTGACCTCCGGCAACCGCGCCGACGGGCCGTGGAGTTACACCACCGGCGCGGGCGCGACCGTCTCCGACACCTGGAACGCGGCGTACTCCGGCGGCTCGCACGACCTGACCGTCCACGGGCCGAACGGATTCCTGCGCGCCTTCAAGGGCGCGGGGAGCACGGCCGGGCCCGAGGTGGTCGCACGGCATGTCGGCGACAGCGTCGAACTGATCTTCACTCACCGGGGCCGTGGCACGGTGGAGCTGAAGGTGGCCGACGGCTACGGCGGCCGGACCACGACCGTCAGGCTGCGACCCGGCGCCGTGCTCAAGCGCACCGTGGACCTGCGCGCGAGCCGGCGCTGGTACGACCTCACGGTCACCTCGACCGCCGACCGGGCGTTCCTCAGGCGGTTCGCCGGACATGTCGAGAACGGACGGCCCGGCGTGAGCGACCCGGCGATCGTCACGGAGTGACCCGCTGGGGCCGGCGCGGCGGCGCCTGCCCGGTGACGACCGCATGGTGCGGGCCGGTCGGGTCCCGGCGGGCCCGGGGCGGCGTGCCCCGCCGACCGCGCGGGCGTACACGCCTGCAGGCCCGGATCCGCAGGGGGCGTCCGGGGGCCGGCGTCGGCTGAGGCTCCGGCGCGCAGTGGACACGGAGGAGCCGGCGCCCGTCGGACGCCGAAGAGCCGCGCGCACCGGACGCGCAAGAGGCGGGCATCGCACGCGGCGGAGGGGGGGGGGGGGTCCATCTGGGGGGGGTGGTGGGGCCCCTTCTTCCCCCCTTGCCAGGAATGTAACTAACGCGAAATGAAAGGGTCCCACAGGAAAA
>NZ_JBVJSQ010000004.1:533472-609899 GCF_055606485.1 Streptomyces sp. NPDC037083
TTCTGGGGAAAGCGAGGGAGACGGGAGAAAAGGGAGAAGAGGGGGGGGGGGTGGAGAGTGGGGGGGGGGCTTCCCCCCCCCCTGCAGGGGGTCTCCCCCCCCTCCGCCGCGTGCTCTTACAACGGCGTGAGGTGCCCGGGGCCGGTCGCCGGCCGGGGCAGCAGCGCCGGTTCGGCCGAGGCCGTCTCCGGCCTCAGGGCCAGCACCGCCGCCACCGGATGGTCCTCGTCGTCCACGGCCACGGGGTGCGGTGCGGCCCGCGACAGCAGTACCACGCCCCGTCCCGCGAGCCCCGCCCCCGCCAGGGCGAGGAGCATGCCGGCGGGCCCGCCCTGGAGCCGTTCGCCCAGGAGCGCGAGGCCGATCGCGGCGGCGGCCACCGGGTTGGCCAGGGTCACCATCGCCAGCGGGGCGCCGAGGCCGCCGCGGTAGGCGGTCTGCGACAGCAGCAGTCCGCCCGTCGCGAAGGCGGCGACCAGCAGCGCCACGCCCACGACCTGCACGCTGAGCAGGGGACCCGAACGGTCCGTCGCGGCCACGGTCACCGTCTGGGTGAGCGCCGAGGCGACTCCCGAGGCGAAACCGGACGCGGTCGCGTGCCGCAGCCCGGGCCGGGCGCCGGGCCGGGCCAGCAGCCCGATCAGCGCCGCCGTCGCCCCGGCGACCGCGACGGCCTCCGGCCCGCTCAGGATGTCCTCGGGGGCCGGCCCCGACGCCGTGACCAGGATCGCGGCCAGGCCGGCCAGGGTGAGGGCAGTACCCCGCCACTCGGCGGCGCTGACCGTGCGACCGGCCACCCGCGCGCCCATCGGCACCGCCGCGACCAGGGTGAGCGCGCCGAGCGGCTGCACCACGGTGAGCGGGCCGTACTTCAGGGCGACGACGTGCAGCAGAGCGGCGGAGGCGTTCAGTCCCACCGACCACCACCAGGCCCCGTTGCCGAGCAGCCGCAGCAGGCCGGTGCCGGGGTGCCGGGAGGCCAGCCGCTCCTGGGCGACGGCGGCCGCGGCGTAGGCGACGGCGGAGAACAGGGACAGGACGACGGCGACCAGGGTGGCGTTCATCGGCCCGCTCCGACCAGGACCGGTGGTTCCCCGGCCGGGACGAGGGCGCCCGCACCGCGTCCCGACGCCGTGGCCGAGCGCCGGGGTGCGGGGATCACCGCGAGTGCGAGGCCGAGCAGGGCTCCCGCCACGATCGCGTCGAGCCAGTAGTGGTTCGCCGTGCCCACGATCACGAGCAGGGTCACCAGCGGATGCAACAGCCACAGCGGACGCCACCGCGACCGGGTGGCGACGATCAGCCCGATCGCGACCATCAGGGCCCAGCCGAAGTGCAGCGAGGGCATCGCCGCGAACTGGTTGGACAGATGGTCCGTCCGCGGCGGGCCGTACACCGAGGGCCCGTACACCCGTGCGGTGTCGACCAGCCCCGTCACCGCCTGCATCCGCGGCGGGGCCAGCGGAAACGCCAGGTGCAGCACCAGGGCGGCGGCGGTCACCGCCGCCAGCACCCGGCGCGCCCAGACGTAGTGCGCCGGGCGCCGCAGGTACAGCCAGACCAGGAATGCCAGCGTGGCGGGGAAGTGCACGGTCGCGTAGTAGGTGTTCGCGACCTCGACCAGACCGTCGCCGTGCAGCAGCAGGGACTGCACCGAACCCTCGTCGGGCAGCCGCAGCCACCGTTCGAGGCGCCACACGTCGTCGGCGTTGCGAAAGGCTTCGCCGGTGTGGCCCGAGGCCAGCTGCCGGCCGAACTTGTAGACGAGGAAGAGCCCTGCGACAAGCAGGAGCTCGCGGACTACGGGCGGCCGCGCCGGTGTGGCCGGCTCCGCTTCTACAGGCTCGGTGCGGGCATTCATCCCCCGGCCCCTTCGCTGACGGTGGTGCGTGTGAGGTGGTGCGACGCGCTCGCGATGAGTGCATGCACCATCGATACGATGTCGTACCGATACGCCAGTGTACCGATACGGCCGCGTACCGGTACACTGTCGTATCGATTGATGTGCGCCACACTGGTCACGAACACGGCGCAGGCGCTGGAGACGGGTCCCGCGTGGGGCCCGGCGCACAAGCCGCAGCGGAAACGAAGGAGAGGGGAAGAGAAGATGACGTCGCAGGCCGCGGACGGACCCGAGTCGGTCGCCGCCACGCGCCGCTCCAAGATCACGCCCGAGCGTGAGCAGGAGTTCTTCGACGCCGTCCTCGACCAGGTCCGTGAGTGCGGCTACGAAGCCGTCACCATGGAGGGCATCGCCGCCAGCACCCGCTGCAGCAAGTCCACCCTCTACCGGCAGTGGAAGACCAAGCCCCAGTTCGTGGTGGCCGCCCTGCGCTCGCGCCGCCGGGCCCGGCTCGCCGGCATCGACACCGGCTCGCTCGCCGAGGACCTGCGCGAGGCGGCGCGGGCCACCGGCCGCTGGTCGACCAACGACACCAAGCTGATGCAGGCGCTCGGCCATGCCGTCACCGGCGACGAGGAACTCGCGAAGGCGCTGCGGGAGGCGCTCATCGACCCCGAGATCGCCGCGCTGCGGGAGATCCTGCGGCGCGGGGTCGAGCGCGGTGAGGTCCGTCGCGACCATCCGGCGCTCGAGTACGTCCCGGCGCAGATGTTCGGTGTGATCAGGGCCCGTCCCGTCGTCGACGGGCAGTACGCCGACCAGGAGTACCTGCTGCGCTTCGTGGAGGCCGCCGTGCTGCCGGCGCTCGGTCTCACCCGGCCGCCGACCTGACTCAGGCCGCCGTCCACGGGATGACCGGACGGCGACCTGTCTCGCGCCGCACCGTGGGGACGGGGGCGGCGCGCACCCCCCGGCCGGGTGGGGTTCCCCTTGAGCGGAGGGGCGCCCCACCCGGCCGCCCGTGTTCCCGGGCCCGGCTCAGACGTCCTGTCCGCTGCCGCCGCCCGTCGACACCTTGATGCCCTTCGTGATCGTGTCGATCACGGACACGCTCTGGTCGGCGTCGATGCCGAAGCGCAGCACCACCAGTCGCTTGGTGTCCGCGGGGGCCGGGAACGCCAGCGACTCGACGTAGCCGTCCGCGCCCTTGCTCGTGACCGCCTTCCAGCGCACCAGATAGCCCTTCTGCCCGGCCACCGTCACCGCCTTCGAGGCGAGCACCTGGTGCGAGGTGATCGCACCGTAGGTCGTGCCGCCGTAGGAGTCCTCGGCGTTGGCCGCGATGTCCGCCTTCGCCACCTCCTCGGCGGTGTCGCCCTTGGTCTTCAGGAGTTCGGCGGGCGCCGAGTACATGCCCCCCTTGGTGCACGTCTTGGAGGTGTCGCCGGGGCATTTGTAGGAGGAGTCGGAGGATATCTGCGCGCCCGCGTTCATCTGCTGGCCGGTCCAGCCGTCCGGGATGGGGATGCTGATCCCGTTGAGCGCGTCGGTCACCGAACCGCTCCTGATCTTCGGCGGCCCGGACTCGCCGGGCGAGGGCGAGGCGCCGTCCGGACCGCCGGACCCGCCGGACCCGCCCGAGCCGCCGAACGGGTCGTCCTTGCCGCCGCTGCCGCCGTCCTGTCCGCCCGCCCCGCCGGGCCCGCCCGGCCCCTGGGCCGTGCCGCCGCCGCCCGAGCCGCCGTCCTGCGCCAGGGCGTACACGCCGAACCCGATGCTGGTCAGGACCGCGACGGCCGCCGCCACGGCTATGCCCGTGCGCAGTCCGCGCCGCCCGCCCGGGCCCGGCGGCGCCGCGGGATATCCGGCGTACCCGGGATGCCCCGGATACGCCGGATACGCACCGGCGGCCGGGGTCTGCGCCGGCGGACCCCATACGGCGGCCGAGCCCGCGGGGCGGGTCTGGTCCGTCCATGCCTTGCCGTCCCACCAGCGCTCGGCGGCGGGACCGTCATTCGTCTGCCCCGGGTCGGGATACCACCCGGGAGGAGTCACCTGCGTCATACCCCCACCGTATGAGGCGTCGGTGAAAGCCGGATGAGAGGGCGGGCGTCGCGTCCGGATCCGGTCGAGGGGGCCCGCCGCCCGTATGGCGTGAATTCGACGTCAATTACGTGCGTGTCACTCGCTGTTGACGCCATGGGGGCACTTCCGCAGGCCCGCCGAGGCATGTCGGGCCCCGCGCGTCACCCGTCGAGGCGGGACCTGCCCGGACCACCCACCACACAGGCCTGCGGAGGGCTACGCTCGACGTCTGTACGTCGTTCGGGCGACTTGGGGAGGTAGCGGGATGACGGAGGTCAGGCCGGCGGCGGCCGCCTCGGCTTCCCTGTGGGAGCGCGACGAGGAACTCGCCGCCATCGCACAGGCGGTGGAGACGCTGTGCGCCGACCGGTCCTCCTCGGGTCACCTGCTGGTGCTCCGGGGCGAGGCGGGATTCGGCAAGACCGCGTTGCTGGCCGAGACGCGTCGCATAGCCGAGACCCGTGGCTGCATGGTGTGGTCGGCCCGCGGCGGCGAGACGCTGCGGTCCGTCCCCTTCAACGTGGTACGGCAGTTGCTGCAGCCCGCGCTGCTGTCCCTGCACCCGGAGGAGGCCCGCGAGTACCTCGGCGACTGGTACGACATCGCCGGCCCCGCCCTCGGCATCGCCGAGCCCGGCGAGGGCCACGCCGACCCGCAGGGCGTGTGCGACGGACTCGTCGCCGCCGTGACCCGGCTGGCCCGCCGGGACTACCCGCTCGTCCTGCTGATCGACGACGCGCACTGGGTCGACCAGGAGAGCCTGCGCTGGCTCGCCGCGTTCGTCGAACGCCTCGACGAGCTCTGCGTCCTGGTCGTCGTGGCCCGCAGGCCCGGCGAGATGAAGGGCGACGCCGCCCGCCTCCTCGACGTCGTCGGCGAGGCCGCCGGCCGCGCCGTCACCAGCCTCAGCGCCCTGACCCCGGCCGCGGTCGCCGGACTCACCCGCGCCACCCTCGGCGCGCACGCCGACGCCGCGTTCTGCCGCGAGGTCTGGGCGGTCACCGACGGCAACCCCTACGAGACCGTCGAACTCCTCGCCAAGGTCCGCGACAGGGAACTCGCGCCCAGCGAGTCCTCCGCCACCGAACTGCGTCCCCTCAACCGCGCGGCCCGCGGCGGCGGACTCGTCGACCGCCTGGAGAAACTGGGCGTCGACGCCACCAAGTTCGCCATGGCGGCCGCGATCCTCGGCGCCGACATCTCCGTCACCCAGGCGGCCCGGCTCGCCGGCCTCGGCCGCGACGAAGCGGTGCGCTGCGCCGAACTGCTGCGCAACGCCCGCATCCTCACCGACCCCGACCCCGGCGCCGTCCCCGCGGACGACGGCGACCTGGAGTTCGTCCACCCGCTCATCGCCACCGCCGTCTACGACTCCATCCCCGGCGGTCTGCGCACCGCGATGCACGGCATCGCCGCCCAGGTCGTCACCGACGCCGGCAAGGGGCTCGCGGCCGCCTCCCGGCATCTGCTCCAGGTGCACGCCGAGGGCGACGAGGAACTCGTCGAGCAGCTGCGCGAAGCCGCCCGCGAACACCTGGCCGTCGGCGCCCCCGACGCGGCCCGCCGCTGCCTGGAACGGGCCCTGCGGGAACCGCCCGTGCC
Organism: Streptomyces sp. NPDC037083; assembly: GCF_055606485.1. Taxonomy (NCBI): domain Bacteria; kingdom Bacillati; phylum Actinomycetota; class Actinomycetes; order Kitasatosporales; family Streptomycetaceae; genus Streptomyces; species Streptomyces sp. NPDC037083. The sequence goes on from NZ_JBVJSQ010000004.1 coordinate 539,003, forward strand.
CGACGTCCACGCGCACGTGCTCTACGAACTGGGCTGCGCCACCCTCCTGACCGCGCCCGCCAGGACCATCGACCACCTGCGCACGGCACTGTCCCTGCCGGGCCTCGACGGCGACGAGCGCGTCGACGCCGTCTTCCGCCTCTCCCAGGCACTGCTGCACAACGACCAGCTGGAGGAGGCCGTCCACACGGTCGAGGCGGAGGCCGCCCGGCTCGCCCCGGGACGCGCGCGGCTGCGGCTGCAGGCCGTGCAGTTCATGTGGGAGGGCGTGCACGCCGGCGAGCCGCTCTCGTCGCACGGCTCGGAGAAGCTCGCCTCGCTCGTCGCCGGCTGCACCGGCCGGGACAACGCGGAGCGCGCCCTGCTCATCCTGCGCGGCTTCGACGCCATGACCCACGGCGAGAACGCCGAGGAGGTCGTCGAGTTCTGCGACCGCGCCCTGGTCAACGGCCGTCTCGCCCCCGGGCTCGGCTGGACCGACCAGGAGTGGGGCATCGAACTGCTGATGATGCTGGCCAGCTCCTACGCCTACACCGACCGGCTCGACCGCGCCGACGCCCTCTTCAACGAGGCCCTGCGCTCCTATGTCTCCGCCGGCTGGAGCGGCGGACACCTCGCCCTGGCCCACGCCTACCTCGGACTGGGCCTGCGCCGCCGGGGCCGTCTGAAGGAGGCGGAGGAGTCGCTCAGGGAGTCCCTGCGGCTCGCCGAACGCGTCGGCCGCGGCCTGCCCCTGTACTGGTCGGCGACCTGCAACCTCGTCGACACGCTGCTGGTCCGCGGCCATGTCGCCGAGGCCTGGGAGGTCGCCGAGCAGTACGGCTTCGCCCCGCCCTACCCCTCGACGATCGTGCTGCCCGACCCCCGCACGGTGCGGGGACGGCTGCTGCTGGCCGTCGGCCGCTTCAAGGAGGGCGTCAACGAACTGGAGAAGGCCGAGAAGGCGGCCGCCGTACGCGGCCATCTCAACCCGGTGATGGTCCCCTGGGCCGTCGAGCTCGCCCGGGCCCTGGCCGTCGAGGATCCGGCCCGTGCGGCCCGGCTCGCCACCGAGGCGCGCCGCCAGGCCGAGCGGTTCGGCACCGACACCGCGATCGGGGAGGCCCTGCGCTGCGCCGCCGCCCTGGAGACCGGGCAGCGCGCGGTCCGGCTCGCCCAGCAGGCCGTCACCTATCTGGAGTCCTCGCCCTGCCAGTTCGAACACGCGGCCGCCCGCATCGAGTACGGCATCCTCTCCCGCTCGGTGTCCGAACTCGGCCGGGGCCTGACGCTGGCGCGTTCCTGCGGCGCGGACGGGCTGGCGGACAAGGCGCAGCAGGCGCTGCAGGGCCTGGGCGCGCCCCAGGTCGGCCTGGTGCCCGGGCAGACCCGCAGGTAACGCCCGGCGCCGACGGCGCGCGCTCCGGCGGCGTGGAGCGGTTCCCTCAATCGGCCCCCGGTGAGCCGTGCGGCCGAACGGCCCGCCCCCGGCAGGAGCGGACGTCGGCCGTGCGGCCGGGGCGGGGGTGTGCCGTCGCTTCCGCAATCGAATCGGACGTGGTGATGGCGGGAGCCCCGCCGGTGAAGGTCTCGCCGGGGCGGCCGGGGGGCTTGTGGTGACCGGGCCGGTGGTCTTGCCCGGTGCCCGCAGTACTACCCGGTCGAGACCAACGAGTTCCACGTGGCCCCGGGGGGTTCGCGGCGACCGGGCCGGCGGTCTCGCCCGGGCTGCCGAGGGGCTTCACGGCGACCGAGCCGGTGGTCCTACCCTGGGCGGCCCCCGTTGCTCGCGGTGACCCGGCCGGTGGTCTCGTCGTCGGCCACTCCGAAACGGGTTCCGCTCGCGCACCCGCGGGGGAGTACGTCGCCTCGTGCGTGCGCGCCGGTGCCGTCGGCATAGCGGCGCTTCCGGGCAGCCCGTCCCCCGACGCCTGGTGACCGGCCTGCCGGGAGCGCCGTCGGGGCCGTGAGGCCGTTGCGCCGACCCGCCGTGTGCGTCCCGGCCGTGGTCGTGCGGCCGGACTCCCTCAGTCGCTCCGGTTCTCCTCCGCCAGCACCCGCTGGGCCGTGGCGAACGCGGAGTTGGCGGCCGGTACGCCGCAGTAGACGGCCGTCTGGAGCAGGACGGCGCCGATCTCCTCCGGAGTCAGCCCGTTGCGCCGGGCCGCCCGGACGTGCATGGCCAACTCGTCGTAGTGGCCGCGCGCCACCAGCGCGGTCAGCGTGATCATGCTGCGTTCGCGGCGGCTGAGCGTCGGGTCGGTCCAGATCTCGCCCCAGGCGTAGCGGGAGATGAAGTCCTGGTAGCGCGCGGTGAACGCGTCCTGACGGGCCTGGGCCCGGTCCACGTGCGCGTCGCCCAGCACCTCGCGCCTGACCTCCATGCCCCGCCGCGCCACGCCGTCGAGATGGGCCCGCAGCAGGGTCAGCACGGCCTCGGGGCACTCGGCGGGCGCGAGATGCGAGGCCCCCGGGAGTTCGACCAGCGTGGCGCCCGGAACCTCGTCCGCGATCTCCCGCAGGTGCGCCGGCGGCGTCGCCGGATCCTGCCGTCCGGCGATCAACAGGGTCCGTACGCCGACCTCCGCCAGTCGCTCGCGCAGGTCGAACGCGGCCAGCGCGTCACAGCAGGCGGCGTACGCCCCCGGGTCGGCGTCACGATGGTCGGCGATCAGCCGCGGCACGGTGAACCCGGGCGTGAACCAGCGGGAGTCCGCGCTCTCGGCGAGTCCCGCCAGCCCTTCGCGACGCACCAGCGCGGCCCGCTCCTCCCACGGCTTCGACCCGTTGAAGTGGGCGGACGAGCAGATCATGGCCAGCGACGACACCCGCTGCGGGTGGTGCAGCGCCAGATGCAGCCCCACCGCGCCGCCCAGGGACACGCCCGCGTAGGCGAACCGCTCCAGGCCGAGGGAGTCGGCCAGCGCCAGCACCAGGCCGGCCAGGTCACCGACGGTGGCGCCGGGACCGATCAGGTCGGCGGCCGAGCCTCCGTGCCCCGGCAGGTCCCAGCGGACCACCCGGTGCGTGATGGACAGTTCGGGCGCGACCTTGTCCCACAGGGCGTACGAGGTGCCCAGCGAGGGGCCGAGCAGCAGCGGGGGCGCCGAAGCCGGCCCCTCGGTACGGTGGTTGAGCAGCTTCTCGGTCAACGTCGCTCCAGCGCACGGTCGGTGAGGGCTCCGGCGGAGCCGGTGTAGCGGGCGGGGTCGGTGAGTTCGCCCAGGTCGACGGTCTGCAGAAGGTCCTTCAGAGCGTCGCTCGCGTCAGCTTCCCCGGCGAGGAGCACGGCCAGTGGACGGTCCTCGGCATAGGCGCGCCGGGCCAGCGCCGTGAGCAGTTCCCTGGCCCGGCCCCGGCCGAGCAGGGCCGACAGTTCGGCGGACAGCCGCTCGGAGACGATCAGCCCGTGGGTGAGGCCGAGGTTCGAACGCATCGCGTCCGCGTTCACCCGCAGCCCCTCGGCCAGTTCCGCCGCGTCCCGGGCGGCCCCGCCGACCAGCCGCAGCAGATCCCTGAGCGGCTCCCACTCGGCGTGCCAGGCCCCGGCCGGCCGCTCGTCCTCCGCCGCCAGGGAGCCGTACAGCGTGGCCGCGAGCTGCGGGGCACGCCGCGCGGCCGCCGCGATCAGCGTCGAGCGCACCGGGTTCGCCTTGTGCGGCATGGCGGAGGAGCCGCCCCCGCTGCCCTCCGCCACCTCGGCGATCTCGGTGCGGGCGAGGGTGAGGACGTCCGCCGCGACCTTGCCCAGCGCCCCCGCGGTGAAGGCCAGACACGCGGCGAGGTCGGCGACGGGCGTGCGCAGCGTGTGCCAGGGCAACAGCGGTGCCGCCAGCCCGAGTTCACGGGCGTATGCGGCGGGCAGCGCGGTCGCGTCGGTGGCGCCGTAGGAGGCGAAGGCCGCCAACGTTCCGGCGGCGCCGCCGAGTTGGGCGGGCAGCGAGGCGCGTACCGCCGTCACCCGGTCCCGCGCGTCCAGCACCAGCGACCGCCAGCCGGCCGCCTTCAGGCCGAACGTCGTCGGCACGGCGTGCTGGGTGAGGGTCCGTCCGGGCATCGGCGTGTCCCGGTGTTCGGCGGCGAGCCGGGCCAGCGCCAGCTGGGTGCGGTCGAGGTCGGCCAGCACGGGGACGAGGGTCCGTGCCGCGACCAGCATGGTCGCCGTGTCCATGATGTCCTGGCTGGTCGCGCCCCGGTGGACGTACGGCCCGAACTCGGCGTCGACCGCCTCGGTGAGATCGGCGACCAGCGGGATCACCGGGTTTCCGCCGCCGCGGGCGCGTTCGGCGAGGGACCGCACGTCGAAGTCGCCGCAGGCGGCCGCGGTGACGGCCGCCCCGGCTCCCTCGGGTGCCTGCCCCAGCGCCTCCTGGGCGCGGGTCAACGCGGCCTCCGCGTCCAGCAGAGCCCGCAGGTACGCGCGGTCGCCGGTCGCTTCGGCGGCGGGGGAGCCGGTCCACCCCGGGGAGAGCAGACCGGACTCGGGCTGAGCAGCTGTCACTGGAACTCCAGGAAGACCGTCTCGCCTTCGCCCTGAAGGCGGATGTCGAAACGGTAGGTCCCCGACCGGTCGCGGGTCGCGATCAGCGTGTCGCGCCGCGCGGGGTCCACCCGCTGCAGCAGCGGGTCGGCGGCGAGCGCCGCGTCGTCGCCGGGCAGGTAGATCCGGGTGAACAGGTGCACGAGCAGTCCGCGGGCGAACACGCAGACGCTCAGGTACGGGGCGCTGTGCCCGCGCGCGCCGGGCCGCAGCGTCCGCGCGGACCAGTGCCCGTTCGCGTCGGTCTGGATCCGCCCCCAGCCGGTGAACTCCACGCCGTTGCGGCCCAGGAAGCCGCCGGACGCCGCGTCGCGCCGCATCGAGCCGTCGACCTGCGGCAGGTTGCCCTCGGGGTCCGCGCCCCACAGCTCCAGGAACGCGTCCGGCAGCGGGTTGCCCTCGCCGTCGTACACGTACCCCTGCAGGGCGATCGTGTCCGGGTGTCCGAGCGGGGCGATGTCGCCGCCGCCGGGGAACGGCAGGGCGTGGCCGTAGAAGGGGCCGACCGTGTGCGACGGGGTGGGCAGGACGGTCTCCGGACGGCTGGTGTCGATCTTCGTCATGGCTGCTCAGCGTCCTTCTTCGATCCAGGTGGCCTGCGGCCCGTCGAGCACGATGTCCCAGTGGTAGCCCATGGAGAACTCGGGCACGGACAGGCTGTGGTCGTAGGTCGCGACCAGCCGCTGCCGGGCCGCGTCGTCCGTGACCGACTGGATGATCGGGTCGTACGGGAACAGCGGGTCGCTCGGGAAGTACATCTGGGTCACGAGCCGCTGGGTGAACGCCGTGCCGAACAGCGAGAAGTGGATGTGGGCGGGCCGCCAGGCGTTGAGGTGCTGGCGCCACGGGTAGGGGCCCGGCTGGACGGTGGTGAACCGGTAGAAGCCGCTGTCGTCGGTCAGCGTGCGGCCGACGCCGGTGAAGTTCGGGTCCAGGGGCGCGTCGTGCTGCTCGCGCTGGTGGGCGTAGCGGCCGGCCGAGTTGGCCTGCCAGATCTCGACCAGCTGACCGCGGAGGGGACGCCCGCCGCGGTCCAGCAGCCGGCCGGAGACGGTGATCCGTTCGCCGATCGGCTCGCCGTTGTGCTGCCGGGTGAGGTCGTTGTCGGTCTCGGTGACGTCCCGTTCGCCGAAGGCGGGGGAGGACAGCTCCACCAGCTCGGGGTCCTGGGCGACGTCGATGGCGATCGGCGGCTGCTTCGGGTGGCGCAGGACGGAGGAGCGGTACGGCGCGTAGTCGCGGCGAGGCTGGTGCTCGACGGGTGCGCCGTCGGCGAGCCGCTTGTCGTAGGCGGCGCGTTCGGCCGCGATCTCCTGGTCGATGTCGGCTTGCGTGAGAGTCATGGGGTGTTCCCGGGTTTCCTATCGTTCGAGGACGAGGGCGAGGCCCTGGCCCACGCCGATGCAGAGGGTGGCGACCCCGACGCCGCCGCCCCGGCGGGCGAGCTGGTGGGCGACGGTTCCGGCGAGACGGGCGCCGGAGGCGCCGAGCGGGTGGCCGAGGGCGATCGCGCCGCCCTGCGGGTTGAGGACCGCCGGGTCGAACTCGGGCCATTCGGCGACGCAGCCCAGCACCTGCGCGGCGAAGGCCTCGTTGAGTTCGAGCACCGACAGGTCGTCGAAGCCCCTGTCCGCCTTGGCGAGTGCGCGGTTGACGGCCTCGACCGGGGCGAGCCCGAAGTAGTGCGGGTCGATCGCGGACACCCCGGTCGCGGACACCCGGGCGAGCGGCTCGCGGCCGCTCGCCCGCAGTCCCTCCTCGTCCACGAGCAGCAGGGCCGCGGCTCCGTCGTTCAGCGGCGACGCGTTGCCCGCCGTCACCGTGCCGTCCTGCGTCCGGAAGGACGGCACGAGCTTCGCCATCGCCTCCGGCGAGGCGTCCGGCCGGACGCATTCGTCCGCGTCGAAGACGACCGGGTCGCCCTTGCGGCGCGGCACCGACACGGGCGCGAGCTCGGCGTCGAACAGGCCCGCCCGCTGGGCGGCGGCGGCCTTGCGGTGGCTGTTCAGCGCGAACTCGTCCTGCTGGGCACGGCTGATCCTGTGCTTGTCGGCGATGAGCTCGGCCGACTCGCCCAGCGGAACGGTCCACTGCGGATCCATCCGCGGGTTGACCATCCGCCAGCCCAGCGTGGTCGAGTACAGCTCCGCGTGCCCGGCGGGGAAGGCCCGGTCCGACTTCGGCAGCACGTACGGCGCGCGGGTCATCGACTCCACGCCGCCCGCGACGGCGATGGAGGCGTCGCCCACCGCGATGGCGCGGGCGGCCTGGATCACCGCCTCCAGGCCGGAGGCGCACAGCCGGTTGACGGTGACGCCCGGCACGGAGGTGGGCAGGCCCGCGAGCAGCGCGCCCATGCGGCCGACGTTGCGGTTCTCCTCGCCGGCGCCGTTGGCGTTGCCGAAGTAGACGTCCTCGATCCGCTCGGCGTCCAACGCAGGCGTGCGGGCGAGGAGTTCGCGGATGGCGTGCGCGGCGAGGTCGTCCGGGCGCACGGAGGCCAGAGCGCCGTTGTACCGGCCGATCGGGGTACGGACGGCGTCGACGACGTAGACGGTCCTGAGGCCGCCGCTCATGACTGGACCTCCTCGGCGACACGCACCTTCGCGGCGGTCTTCGCCACGATCTCCTCGACGGTGACGCCGGGCGCGGTCTCCACCAGCACCAGGCCCTCCTCGGTGACGTCGAGGACGCCGAGGTCGGTGATGATCCGGTTCACGCAGCGCTTCCCGGTCAGCGGCAGCGCGCAGTCGGCCAGGATCTTGGGGCTGCCGTCCTTGGCGGTGTGCGTCATGACGACGATGACCGTACGGGCCCCGTGCACCAGGTCCATCGCCCCGCCGATGCCGGTGATCATCTTGCCGGGGACGGCCCAGTTCGCCAGGTCGCCGTGCTCGGAGACCTGCATCGCGCCGAGGACGGCGACGTCGATGTGACCGCCGCGGATCATGCCGAAGGACAGCGCCGAGTCGAAGAAGGACGCCCCCGGCAGGACCGTGACGGTCTCCTTGCCGGCGTTGATCAGATCCGGGTCGACGGCGTCCTCGGTGGGGTAGGGGCCGGTGCCCAGGATGCCGTTCTCGCTCTCCAGCACCACCTCGACGTCGGCCGGGAGGTAGTTGGGGATGAGCGTCGGCAGTCCGATGCCGAGGTTGACGTACTGGCCGTCCGCGAGCTCGCGCGCGGCCCGGGCGGCCATCTCCTCACGTGTCCAGGCCATCAGCTGCTCACCGTCCGCTGCTCGATCTTCTTGTCGCGGGCCTGCTCCGGGGTCAGCGCGACCACGCGCTGCACGAAGATGCCCGGCAGGTGCACCGCGTCCGGGTCGATGTCGCCGGGCTCCACGAGTTCCTCGACCTCGGCGATCGTGATGCGTCCGGCCATCGCGGACAGGGGGTTGAAGTTGCGGGAGGACTTGTTGAAGACCAGGTTGCCGTGCCGGTCGCCCTTCGCGGCCCGGACCAGCGCGAAGTCGGTGCGGATGCCGTGCTCCAGCACGTACTCGGTGCCGTCGAACTCCCGGACCTCCTTCGGCGGCGAGGCCAGCGCGACGCCGCCCGAACCGTCGTAGCGCCACGGCAGTCCGCCCTCGGCGACCTGTGTGCCCACGCCGGCGGGGGTGTAGAAGGCGGGGATGCCGGCGCCGCCGGCCCGCAGCCGCTCGGCCAGTGTGCCCTGCGGGATCAGCTCGACCTCGAGCTCCCCGGCGAGGTACTGGCGGGCGAACTCCTTGTTCGCGCCGATGTAGGAGCCGGTCACGCGGGCGATCCGCCCGGCGGCGAGCAGGACCGCGAGGCCCGACTCCATCGCCCCGCAGTTGTTGGAGACGACCGACAGGCCCGTGACGCCGCGCTCGTACAGGGCCTCGATGAGGACGCCCGGTACGCCGCTCAGCCCGAAACCGCCCACTGCCAGCGACGCGCCGTCCAGCACGTCGGCCACCGCCTCCAGGGCTGTGGCGACCACCTTGTCCATCCGTGAAGCCCCATCTCTTGCGTGCGACCCGGCCCAGTTAATCAGGGCACTGAGTATTTCCCCGAGATGGCCAACACGCTGCCACTGGCGGGCAGCCCAGTCAAGACCCCAGGCGGGAGCCGTGGCGCACGTCGACTGGACCCATGACGCGATCGGGAGCCAGGCGGTATCGTTCAGTGCACCGACGAAATCCAGCTGAGGAGCGCACATGGCCGCGGTGGATCTCACCAGCCACCCCGGGCACCTGGCCCGGCGGCTGCAGCAGGCGCACTACCTGCTGTGGAACACGATGGTCTCCGAGGAGATCACCTCGCCGCAGTTCGCGGTCCTCAACGCGCTCGTGGCCGAGCCGGGCCTCGACCAGCGCACGGTGGGGGAGCGGGTGGGGCTCGACCGCTCCACCGTCGCCGAGGTGATCAGCCGGCTCACCCGGCGCGGGTTGCTCGACAAGGTCCGAGACCCGCAGGACGGACGCCGCTTCCTCCTGCGGCTCACCGAGGACGGGCTGCGCACCCACCGCAAGCTGACCGTGCGCACGGCCCGGATGAACCAGGTCTTCCTCTCGCCGCTCTCGGCCGCGGAACAGACCGTGTTCCTCGAACTCATCCAGCGTGTCTCGGACGCGGCCGAGGGGCTGCGCAACCCGGCGGAACCCCTCGTCGCCCAGGACTGAACCTTCCGCTGACCGGTGCCGCCAGCCCGTGGGCCGGTGCCGACCGCCCGTGGCCCGGTGCCGCCCGGGCTGTGGGTCGATGCTGACCGGTGGTGGGCCGGGCCGGTACTGGCCGGTGGTGGGCCGGTGCCGGCTGGGCGACGGTCACGGCGCCTGCGCGAACACCACCCAGACCTGCCCCTCGGCGAACGCGACCGGTTCGCCGTCGAAGGTGGTGAACTCCGTGCCGTCCTGGGCCGTCGCCCGCTTCCAGTTGACGTCGTGCACCCGACCGTCGCGCAGCACCTCCGCCCTCCCCGAGCCCACCGTCTCGGTGTAGGGCGTGTTGTTGCCGAGGAAGTCGTGGAAGCGCGAGGCGCGCACCCGGACGTACTGCACGACCACCGTGGCCGGGGCCACCCGCCGGCCGCCGGTCGTCACGGTGGGTGTGCCGTCCGTCGAGACCAGCCAGCGGGCCAGGTCCCCGGACCAGGTGAAGGTGAACCGGGCCGCCGGGTAGCGCACGGTGTGCGAGGCCTCGACCCTGCCGCCGGAGGGCGCCGGACCGTGGCGGAAGCCATCGGTCAGCGCGGCCGCGCCCGGCGCCGCCGGCAGCAGACGGCTCGGCCGCACGTACAGGTTGTGCGGGGCGGCCCGGTCGGCGCCCCGGAAGTAGGCGCCCGACTTCTCCCCCGGCGTCACGGCGTCCAGCGGCGCCCGGTCGATCAGCGGCAGCAGCTTGCCCTGCGCCCCGGAGAACGCCAGCACCGGCCGCTCGAACTGGCGCAGCAGCTCCAGGTCGGACTCGCGGGCGCTGCGCACCGGACCGACGGCTTCGGGCAGCCTGGTCGCGTACACCGCCATCAGGCGGCTCAGCCCGCCCTCGACCTGCTCGACGTAGACGACGTCCGCCGAGTCGAGGCCGGTCTGCGGCCGGGCGGCGGGCGCGTTGTCGATCTTCACGGCGAGCAGCGGGCCGGCGACCGCGCCGGTGCCGCTCGGAGAAGGGCTCTGCGACGCGCTCCGTCCGTCGTCGGGCGACTCGCGCGAGGTGCAGCCCGCGGCGAGGGAGACCGCCAGGGCGGCGGCCAGTGCCGCCACCGCCGACGCCCATGGGGCCGGGCGCGGGGCGCGCGCCGCGCGCGCCCCGCGTCTCGAACGACTCGTGTCCGTCATGACGATCCCCGTTCCGTGTCTTGATTGTGCGCTCGTCCGTTCGAGAGTGGCCAGCCGTGGCCGTGGCCGGGGTCCCCGGAGGTTCGGGGCCGGACGCCCGGGTACCCGGGCCGCAGTCAGGCCCGGGACCCCCGGACCCGCCGGGGAAGGACCGGACGGCGGAGGGAGCGCGGCACGATGAAGGCAGTGACCTGGCAGGGCAAGCGGGACGTGCGGGTGGAGACCGTGCCCGACCCGACGATCCAGGAACCGACGGACGCCGTCATCCGCATCACGTCCAGCGGACTGTGCGGCTCCGACCTGCACCTGTACGAGGTGCTCACCCCGTTCATGACCCCGGGCGACATCCTCGGTCACGAGCCCATGGGCATCGTCGAGGAGGTCGGCGCCGCGGTCCCCGACCTCAAGGCCGGCGACCGGGTCGTGGTGCCCTTCCAGATCGCCTGCGGCAACTGCTGGATGTGCCTGAACGCGCTGCCCACCCAGTGCGAGACCACGCAGGTCACCGGCGAGGGGATGGGCGCCGCCCTGTTCGGCTACACCCGCCTGTACGGTGCGGTGCCCGGCGCGCAGGCCGAGTACCTTCGGGTGCCGCAGGCCCAGTTCGGCCCCATCAAGGTGCCCGAGGGCCCGCCCGACGACCGTTTCGTCTACCTCTCCGACGTCCTGCCCACCGCCTGGCAGGCGGTCGCCTACGCCGACGTCCCCGAGGGCGGCAGCGTCGCGGTGCTCGGTCTCGGCCCCATCGGCGACATGGCCTGCCGGATCGCCCAGGTGCGCGGCGCGGGCCGGGTCTTCGGCGTGGACCTCGTGGGCGACCGGCTGCGCCGGGCCCGCGCGCGGGGCGTGGAGACGTACGACCTCAGGAGCTTCGACAGCGAGAAGGAGCTCGTCGCCGCGATCCGCGACGAGACCGACGGCCGCGGCCCCGACGCCGTGATCGACGCCGTCGGCACCGAGGCGCACGGCAGCGCCACCGCCCGCATGATCCAGAACGCGTCGGCGCTGCTGCCGAGGAAGCTGAGCGGCCCGCTCGCGGAACGCTTCAGCGTCGACCGGCTCGCCGCCCTGCACACCGCCATCGAGCTGGTGCGCCGCGGCGGCACCCTCTCCCTGGTCGGCGTCTACGGCGGCATGGCCGACCCGCTGCCGATGCTCACCATGTTCGACAAGCAGCTCCAGATCCGCATGGGGCAGGCCAACGTGCGTCGCTGGAGCGACGAGATCCTGCCCTACCTCACCGACGAGGACCCGCTCGGCGTCGACGACTTCGCCACCCACCGCCTGCCGCTCACGGACGCCCCGCACGCCTACGAGATGTTCCAGCGCAAGCAGGACGGCGCGGTCAAGGTCCTCATGACGCCGTGAGAGACCCCGGCGGCGCCGTGGGCCGGGCCGGTTCAGCTCTCGGGCGGCGCCCCCAGGATCTCCGCCAGGTCGTAGCGCACCGGCTCCTCCAGCTGCGCGTACGTGCAGCTGAGCGGGGTGCGGTCCGGACGCCAGCGGCGGAAGCGGGCCGTGTGCCGGAAACGCGCCCCGTTCTCCATGTGGTCGTACGCCACCTCGGCGACGCGCTCGGGCCGCAGCGGCACCCAGGACAGGTCCTTCTTGCCCGACCAGCGGCTCGGCGCCCCCGGCAGCCGGGCCCTCTCATGGGCGGCCTCCTCGGACCAGGCCGCCCACGGATGTCCGGCCGCGTCCGCCATCCGCAGCGGTTCCAGCTCCTCGACCAGCTCCGCGCGCCGCTTCATGGCGAACGCGGCGGACACCCCGACGTGCTGCAGGACGCCCCGGTCGTCGTACAGGCCCAGCAGCAGTGAGCCGACCACCGGTCCGCTCTTGTGGAAGCGGTAACCGGCCACGACGACGTCCGCGGTGCGCTCGTGCTTGACCTTGAACATGGCGCGCTCGTCCTGGAGGTAGCGCAGGGTGAGCGGCTTGGCGATCACACCGTCCAGGCCCGCGCCCTCGTACTCCTCGAACCACTGCCGGGCCACCTCGACGTCGGTCGTCGCCGGTGCCACGTGCACGGGCGCCGTCACCCCGGCGAGCGCCGCGGTCAGCAGCTCCCGCCGGTCGCTCAGCGGCACGTTCAGCAGCGACTCGTCGGACAGCGCCAGAAGGTCGAAGGCCACGAACGAGGCCGGGGTCCGCTCGGCGAGCGTGCGCACCCGGGAGGCCGCCGGATGGATCCGCTCGGTGAGGGCGTCGAAGTCGAGCCGCCCCTCCCGGGCGATCACGATCTCGCCGTCCAGTACGCACCGCTCGGGCACCCGTTCCCGCAACGCCTCCACCAGTTCGGGGAAATACCTGGTCAGCGGCTTTCCGGTGCGGCTGCCCAGCTCGACCTCGTCCCCGTCGCGGAACACGATCGCCCGAAAGCCGTCCCACTTCGCCTCGTACTGCATGCCCGGCGGAATCGCCGTCACCGACTTGGCGAGCATCGGCTTCACGGGCGGCATCACCGGGAGATCCATGCTCCGATTCTGCGCGAGGTTCGCACCGATCGCCCGGCATGCCATTCCCTGTGTGCTGATGCGAGCTTTCAGCGGTATGTCTACCGTGGCTCGCATGGGCGATGCGGTGGAACTGGAAGTGGCCGGCCGGACGGTACGGCTGTCCAGCCCGGACAAGGTCTTCTTCCCGGAGCGCGGCTTCACCAAGCTGGACCTCGCGCGCTACTACCAGGCGGTCGCCCCCGGCATCCTGCGCGCCCTGCGCGACCGCCCCACCACCCTGGAGCGCTACCCCGACGGAGTGACCGGCGAGTCCTTCTTCCAGAAACGGGCGCCGAAGAACATGCCCGACTGGATCCCGACCGCCCACATCACGTTCCCCAGCGGACGCAGCGCCGACGAGATGTGCCCCACGGAGGAGGCGGCCGTCCTGTGGGCCGCCCAGTACGGCACCCTCACCTTCCACCCCTGGCCGGTGCGCCGCACCGACGTCGACCGGCCCGACGAACTGCGCATCGACCTCGACCCGCAGCCCGGCACCGACTTCGACGACGCCGTCCGCGCCGCCCACGAACTGCGCGCCGTCCTCGAGGAGTTCGGCGGTCTGCGCGGCTGGCCGAAGACCTCCGGCGGCCGTGGCCTGCACGTCTTCGTACCGATCGAACCCCGCTGGACCTTCACCCAGGTCAGGCGCGCCGCCATCGCGGTCGGCCGGGAGATGGAGCGCCGGATGCCGCAGAAGGTGACGATCAAGTGGTGGAAGGAGGAGCGCGGAGAGCGCATCTTCCTCGACTACAACCAGACCGCCCGCGACCGCACCATCGCCTCCGCCTACTCCGTGCGCCCCCGACCGCACGCACCCGTCTCGGCGCCGCTGCGCTGGGAGGAGGTCGGCGACGCACAGCCCCGCGACTTCGACATCGCGTCCATGCCGGCCCGCTACGCCGAACTCGGCGACGTGCACGCCGACATGGACGACCACGCCTTCTCCCTGGAGGCGCTTCTCGAACTCGCCCGCCGCGACGAGCACGAGCACGGGCTGGGCGATCTGCCGTATCCGCCGGAGTACCCGAAGATGCCCGGGGAGCCCAAGCGGGTGCAGCCGAGCCGGGCACGGCACGAGAACGCCCCGGGCGGCCCCGAGGCGCCCTAGACCGCCCCAAGCCCGGGTGTGCGCGGCCAGGAGGTCGGCGAGCCGGGGCCCTTCGGGCCGTCATGCCGTGAGCCCTGACGGGGCGTCCGCCCGCGCAGGCCTGTCCTCGGGCGGCCCGGAGGCGCCCTGGAACGACAGCGGGCCCGGGTGTGCGCGGCCAGGAGGTCGGCGGCCCGTCAGCCTTTCGGGCCGTCATGCCGTGACCCCTCCCGGGGCGTCCGCCCGCGCAGGCCTGTTCCCGGCGGCGAGAGCGCTCTCACCGCGCGCGTGCGCCGGGGCTATCCTGATCCGCAGCCGGCCAGGAGGTGCCCCGAAGTGACGGAGACAGCGTCGCGACCCACGCTGGAGGCCGTGGCCGCCCGGGCCGGGGTCTCCCGGGCGACCGTGTCGCGGGTCGTCAACGGCGGCGACGGCGTACGGGAGCCGCTCGTCGCACGGGTCCGGCGGGCCGTGGAGGAGCTCGGGTACGTTCCCAACCAGGCCGCGCGCAGCCTCGTCACCAAGCGGCAAGACGCCGTCGCCGTCGTCATCGCCGAACCGGAGACCCGGGTCTTCGCCGACCCCTTCTTCGCCCTTCAGCTGCGCGGCATCAGCAAGGAACTCACGGCCCACGACAACCAGTTGGTGCTGCTGCTCACCGAGGGCCGCGAGGACCACGCCCGCGTCGCCCGGTACCTCGCCGGCGGTCATGTCGACGGGGCGCTGGTGTTCTCGCTGCACCTCGACGACCCGCTGCCCGGCCTGATCCAGGGCGCCGGCGTGCCGACCGTGTTCGGCGGGCGGCCCGGCTGGAGCGACGGCACCCGGGACGTGGTCTACGTCGACAGCGACAACCGCGGCGGGGCCCGCGAGGCCGTGCGCCTCCTGACCGGTCTCGGCCGCACCCGTGTCGCCCACATCAGCGGCCCCCTCGACCAGACCTCGGCGGCGGACCGACTCGACGGCTACCGGGAGGTCGTCGGCGACACCGAGCCGCGGCTCGTCGTCGAGAGCGACTTCACCCCCGGCGGCGGCGAACGGGCCATGCGCGAACTCCTCGACCGCAGCCCCGACGTCGACGCGGTGTTCGCCGCCAACGACCTCACCGCTTCGGGCGTCCTGCGCGTCCTGCGCGAACGCGGACGGCGGGTGCCCGAGGACGTCGCCGTGGTCGGCTTCGACGACATGCTGGCCGTCGCCGAACAGACCGACCCACCGCTGACGACGGTCCGTCAGGACATCGAGGAGATGGGCCGGATCATGGCCCGCCTCCTGCTGCGCCGCCTCGACCCGCACACCGCCGACGAGGAACCCGCCGGCGGCGTGGTGCTGCCGACCACCTTGGTGCGCCGGGCCTCGGCCTGAGCCGGCGGGCGCTGCACCCAGGGCCGTCGCGGGGCCCTCACGCGACGCCTCACGGCTCCCGGGGCACGCTTCTGATCACCGCGAACCTGGCCCCGTAGGGATCGGCGAGCTTGGCGATGCGGCCGACGCCCTCGACGTCCGTGGCGGGCATCCGCACCGTGCCGCCCAGATCCTCGGCCCCGGCGGCCACCGCGTCCACGTCGGTGACCTCGAAGTACGGCAGCCAGTACGGCCCCGACGCGGCTTCCGTGGGATCGTCGGCCAGCGGGACGATCCCGCCGAACATCGCGTCCTCCCCGCCGCCGGCCGGGTTGACGCAGGTGTACGTGCCGCCGGGGAAGGGGACCGCGGAGGTCTCCAGGCCCAGCGTCGCGTGGTAGAAGGCGGCCGCCGCGGCGATGTCCGGCGTGTACAGCTCGACCCAGCACAGCGATCCGGGCTCGTTCGCCACGTCCACGCCCTTGGTCTGCGCCGGCTGCCACAGACCGAACGGCACGCCCGCCTGGTCGGCGAGGATCGCCATCGTGCCCTGGCCCATCACGTCCATCGGCGCGAGGAACACCCTGCCGTGCGCCTGCTCCGCGGCCTTCGCCGTGGCCTGCGCGTCCCCCGTCCGGAAGTACACCGTCCACGACGGCGGGCCCTGCTCGGGCGTGGTCTGCATGCCGCCCGCGACGATCTTCCCGTCCAACTCGAAGAAGCCGTAACCGCCGGCGTCCGGCCCCGCCGACCGGAACCGCCAGCCGAAGAGCGTGCCGTAGAACGAGGTGGCGCCGTCGATGTCGGAGGTGCCGACGTCGATCCAGTTCGGAGCGCCGTTGACGAAACGGGTCGTGAGCATCATCGCCCTCCTCGAAGGGGTCCCGTCCTGTGCACTGCCGAGTCTTGCACCGACCACTGACAACCGCTGCCGGAGCGCGCCCACGGGCCCGAGCGTCCGCCCGGCCGCCGTCGGGCCGGGCGCGCCGTCCCGCGCGCCGCCGTGCGCCGCAGGGGTGCCAGGGCCATCCTCGGGAGGGGCCGAGGCCCTGCGGGGCCCGTGTATATCCGGCGTTGATCGAACGTTTTGCGCCGCCGGGCACCATCCTGGCCATGTACACCGACACGATTGCCACACCGGATCTCACCTGGCAGCGGGAGGCGCTCTGCGCGCAGACCGGCGCGGACTTCTTCTTTCCCGAGCCCGGCAGCTCGGTGCGGGAGGCCAAGCGCATCTGCGGCATGTGCGAGATGCGCTCCGCCTGCCTGGACTACGCGCTGGCCCACGACGAGCGGTTCGGCGTCTGGGGCGGCCTGTCCGAGAAGGAGCGTCTGCAGATCAGACGCACGGCCCACTGAGCCGTACGGCGGCACGTCACGGACGCGCGTGCGTCCCGGAATTCGAACGACCGCGTCGCGGGGGTGCGGTTAGGATCCGGGGGCGTGTTCGGACGTAGCGCAGAGGCAGGCGCACGCCCTGCACAGGCGGATCACGCCGGTTCGAATCCGGCCGTCCGGGCGCGTGCGCGGTCCCGTGGAGCAGAGGCAGACTCGCCACCTTCTCAGGGTGGATACGCCGGTTCGAATCCGGTCGGGACCACGGCACGGAGCACAGGGGCCGGCGGGCGCGGGGCTGGGACGGGGACGGATGGGCGAGCAGTACACGGGGGCGGACGACCTGCCCGTCACCGAGGCCGAGCTGGCCGCCTTCCACGACGTCGTGGGCAGGTTGCGGGCGCTGCCGGTCGACGATCCCGTACGGCTGCGCGCCGAACAGGTCGCCGCCTCCTTCGCACGCGACGGACGCCTGCGGCGGCGCAAGGCCCGAGGCGCCGAGGTGTCGGCCGCCGACGCGGCCGCGATGGCCGCGACGGCCACCGGCGCCCTGGACCGGCGCGAGGACGCGCCGCTGGCGGACCCCGGCACGGGCGGCGTCTTCCGCCGGCCGCGCACCTGCTACGTCTGCAAGTCGCCCTATCGGGACGTCGACACCTTCTACCACCGTCTCTGCCCCGACTGCGCCGCCGACAACGCCGCCCGCCGCGCCCTGAGCACCGACCTGACAGGGCGCCGTGTCCTGCTCACCGGCGGCCGGGTGAAGATCGGCTTCCAACTCGCGCTGATGATGCTGCGGGACGGCGCCGAACTCGTGGTCACCTCGCGCTTCCCGCACGACGCCGTCCGCCGCTTCGGCGCCGAGCCGGGCAGCGAGCGGTGGCTGCACCGCCTCACGGTCCTCGCCGTCGACCTGCGCGACCCCCGCCAGGTGCTGGGCCTGTGCGAGGAACTGCGCCAGGAGGGCGAGCCGTTCGACATCCTCGTCAACAACGCGGCGCAGACCGTGCGCCGCCCGCCCGAGTCGTACGCCCTGCTGGCCGCCGGCGAGCAGGACGCGCTGCCCGAGGGCGCTCGCCGGGCGCCCGGCTTCACCCCGATGCGGATGCTGCAAGGGCTCGGCGGCACGGTGTCGGCGCTCCCGGCCGCGCTGCGCGAGGCCGACGAGGCCGGGCTGCTGCCCGATCCCTCCCCGGAGAACTCCTGGTCGGCCCGTCTCGGCGCGCTCGACCCGGCCGAGGTCCTGGAGACCCAACTGGTCAACGCCCTCGCCCCCGCGCTGCTGTGCGACCGGCTGCTGCCGCTGCTGCTGGCCTCCCCGCACCCGCGCCGTTACGTGGTCAACGTGACCGCCGTGGAAGGCCGGTTCGCGGTGCGCAACAAGATGCCCGGGCATCCGCACACCAACATGGCCAAGGCGGCCCTCAACATGCTCACCCGCACCAGCGCCGCCGCGCTCGCCGAACAGGGCGTGCACATGTGCGCCGTCGACACGGGCTGGATCACCGACGAGAACCCCGCGCCCAAGAAGGCCCGCATGGCCGGCGCGGGCTTCCGCACCCCGCTGGACATCGTGGACGGCGCCGCACGCGTGTACGACCCGATCGTGCGCGGTGAGGCAGGGCACCCGGTCTCGGGGGTGTTCCTCAAGGACTACCGGGAGGCGGAGTGGTGAGCGACGCCGCCGCGACCCGCCGCAGGCCGCACCGACGCGCCCCGATCCGAACCGGTCCCGCCGGACCGACGGGCTGGGCCGGGTTCACCGCGCCGCCGCCCGACGTGGCGACCGCGCGCCGCGCACGCCCGTCGCGGGGCGCGCCCGCCTCGTCGGCCGATCCGGCTCAGGTGTGGCACTGAGCCCGCCGGTGCGTGCCGGGTTCGCCGCCGTGACGTCCGAAGGGGCGGCCGTGTGCCGCGTCCACCGCGCGCTGCCGCCCGCCGCGCCGGACGGTCCGGCGAGGACCGGCGTCGGCGTCCCTCGGCCCGTCGTCGGTGACGTTCAGCGCCGCATCCCCGTGAACACGCCCATCCAGAACTTCTGCTGCTTCTCCGAGGCGCCGACCAGGTACGTCGCCCGGAGCTTCGCCGGCAGATGCGCCACCAGCCGGGTCACCACGGCGTGGTGCCTGCGCAGTTGGGACAGCTCAGCGTTGGCGAGGATCTGGTGGACGACGTCACTGTCGTCCCCGCCCTCGTCGGACCGGGCGGCGGCGCGGCGCAGCCGTGCCTCCCACACGTCCGCGTCGCGCACCAGCTCGCGCAGCCCCGTGACGGGACGGCCCCCGAGACGGTCGATCAGGGCGGTCAGCGACACCGGCGCGTACTCGCCGTCGCCGAGGTAGACCGTCGCCATCTCCAGCGGCAGCCCGCGCCGGTGCAGCTTGATCAGCCGCTCCAGGGTGCGCTTGGTGATCCAGGCGCGGCCCTCCTCGTCGATGTCGTGCTTCCACCACTCCAGGACCGTCTCGGCGTCCGCCCCGTACCGCGCCAGCAGCCACTCGTTGGCCGGGATGTCCTCCGGCGCGACCTCCAGCGAGGCGGTGAACCGGGTCGCCTGGGCGATGTTGTTGCGGGACACCAGCAGCTTGCGGCCCAGGTGGTACGGCGGGTTCTGCACGGCGATCTGGGCCCGCAGGTTCTCGATCCGCCGCCCGGCCAGCGACCACTCCTGGGTGATCTCCATGAGCTTGGCGAACGCGGCCTTGTCCTTGGGCCGGTTGTACTCGTCCCACACGACGGCCTTGGGCTCGGGCCCGGTGAACTTCGCCGCCAGCAGGTTGTCCAGCGTGCCGTCCGGCGACGGGACGGGCGCGCACAGGTCCTCGACGTTGGTCACCGGCAGCGAGAAGTACAGCGCGTCCCGCCCCAGCCCCGCGCGCACGGTCTCGCGCACCAGCTCCGTCTTGCCGCACCCGGGCGGCCCCTGCAGCAGTACCGTCCAGCGGTTGCGCAGGGCCGCCAGGACCACCTGCCGGACGGGGTCGGGGACCGTGGCCGGGTTGGGCACGCCCAGCGCCTGTGCGAGGCGGTCGAGGATCTCGGCCGTGCGGTTCTGCCCGGGCCGGCCGTCCGGTCCCGGCTCCGTCAGCCGCAGCCGCTCGCCGTCCACCAGGGGAAGCCCCCAGCGCAGCGGGAACCCCTCACGGGCGTTGGCCAGGACATGGTCGAGGGTGCGCGGGGAGAGCAGCTCGCGCAGCGCGGGGGAGAGCGACGCCCACAGGGCGAACACCGGACGCAGGTCCCAGGGGCGGTACTTGGCGGCGAGGTGCCGGCGCCACGACGTGTCGTTCGCCGTGATCCGCATCGTGACCATGCGGTCCAGCAGCGCCAGATCGCTGCGCCGGGCCGAGGTCTCCGCGAGCGACTCGTTGTCGGTGAGGAAGACGCCGACGCAGCCGAGGGCACGCAGATCGTGCTCGCCGAGCGTCCAGTCGCAGGCGATCTGCATCAGCTGCGACTGGACGGTGTGGCCCGCCTGCAGCGAGTCGTCGATGAGCAGCACGAACGGCCGGCCCGGCTTCAACTGGCTCATGACCAGCTGGCGCAGCACCAGTTCGCCCGAGTGCGGGTCGCGCACGGGCGCGTTGACGAGCAGGTCGTCCGGGGTCAGGTTGGCCGCCGGCACGTACACCAGCTCGACGCCGGGGTGGGCGCGCGCGATGTGCGCGAAGAACGTCGCCGTCTTGCCGATGCCGTGCTCGCCGAAGACCTGCCCGGTCTGCCCGAGGTCGATCATCGCGTCGATGAAGCCCTCGAGGCGTGAGACCTCGGGGCGTCCGACCTCGGGGCGTGAGACCTCGGGGCGTGCGGAGGGGCCGTCGGCGTCGGCCGGGTGCTGTGTGCGCGTGCTCATCTATCGCGATCCCGTGGTCACGCGATGGCAGGCCATCGCAGGTGTGTGCGTCTCGGGCCACTCGGCCCCGTGCTCGGTGATGAGCCAGATCCATCGCTCGGGCTCGGCCGGGGTGATGGGCGGCGCGTGGCCGTCGGTGAGGACGACGACCGCGTCCGGACGCTCGTCGAAGCGGCGGCCGCCGACCTCGGTGCGTCCCTCCACGTAGTCCGCGACCGCCTGGAAGCTCGTGCCGCCCCCGCCGTGGACGCGCTCGCCCGGGGCGAAGGGCATCACCACGGAGTCGAAGGACAGCCAGTGCGCCTCGACGCCGTCGATCCGGCCGACCAGGTCGGTGAGCCAGCGCACGACGTGGTCCGGCATCGATCCGGACGTGTCGTAGGCGATCACCAGGACCTTGTCGCGGACCGGTCCGCGACGCGCCAGCATCGGATCGTGGCCGAGGGCGGCGAGCAGGGCGCCCCGCTTCTTCGGGTACACCAGCCGCTCGCCGTCGCGCAGCTTCGAGCCGAGGACGTCGACCAGCCAGCGCTGCCACCAGTGGACCGTGCGCGTCCGCGTGGTGCCGCCGCGCAGGGCGCCCGCGCCGAGCCTGCCCCACAGACGGGCGGCGCGCGGCGAGTCGTGCTCCGTGCGGCCCATGAGGTCCAGCAGCTCCCGCTCCGCGCCCGCGTGCCCGCGCCGCGCCGCCAGCAGGGAATTGAGCAGGGCCGAGGACGTCACCGCGTCGACGGTCTCCTGGTCCGCGGGGACCGCGCCGGCCACCTGGTGCGGGCACAGCCGCTGTTCCACGGGCGGGTGGTGCATGCGCTTCAGTTCGCCGTACACGCGCAGGTCGGTCTGCGTGAACGTCTCGTACGACACCGGCTCCAGGCCGTGCGCCGTCAGATCCTCGACGTACAGACCGTGCACCTGCCTGGGGTCGACGCCGACCGGGCGGCCGTGCAGCAGGGGCAGACCGGAGCGGCCCAGCCGCACCAGGGCCACATGGTTCACGGACACCTCGGCGGCCAGCGCGAACACCGGGTCCGCGCGCAGCTCGGGCTCGGCGAGCAGATGCCGGTGCACGAGGTGCCGGGCCTCGTGGAACAGCACGAACTTGACGCCGTCCAGGCCCAGTGCGACGAAGAAGTCCGGGTTGTACAGCAGCAGGCAGACGCCGTCCCCGGAGGCGACCACGGCCGCCGTGTCGACCGCGGTGGTGGGGATCTGGTGGTGGCACTTGGTGTACAGCCAGGACGCCACCGCCGACTCGGTCAGCCCGAAGTCCAGCAGCGCGGCCTCCTTCAGCCGCCGTGCCTCGGCGACCGCCCCGGGCGCCGCCGGCCGGTACGCCTCCAGCGCCCTGCGGTCGGCCAGGTCGATCACCGGCGGACGCCGCCCCCGCTCCCCGTACGTCATGCCGAGCCCCCGTGCCCTGTTCGCCGCGCTTTCCCCGTGCCTCATTGGTAGCAGGCCCCTCCGACATCGGGCCAAGGCATTACGCTGCGGGGCAAGGGCGGGGCCGTAGCGCAGAGGCAGCCGCATCGGTCTCCAAAACCGGATCACGCTGGTTCGAATCCAGCCGCCCCGCCCCCTCGCACGGTCCGCGCTCAGGCGATGGCGCCGGCCGTCGTCACCAGCTCCGGAGCCGTCCCGTGGAAGGTGTCCATGAGCTGCGCCAGCACGGCCCAGGCCTCCTCGCGCTCGCCCAGGCAGTCCCGCACGAGCGGGCGCAGCAGGTCCTCGGCCTCGTGGACGCGCGCCGGGAACAGCACATGTCCCAGGGACAGCACCTCCAGGACCCGCGACGCCGGGCGGTGCTCCGTGACGTACTGGGCGGGGCCGTCGAGCACGCCCGCCTGCCGCACCCGATGGGTGAACTTGGCATGCGAGCCGAACCGGGCGCGCAGGGCGGGCGGGCAGTCCGGGCGGATCGACAGCACCCAGCGGGCGTAACCGGGCAGGGGGCGTTCGCCGTCCGCCGCGCCGACCGTCCGCCAGTCGTCCTCGGTGAGCACCATGGACCCGGCCGCGCGGGCGGCGGGCATCGACGTCGCCTCGCGCAGGGCGCCGACCAGACCGTGGCGGACGTAGCTCTCGGGGACGTCGGGTTCGTCCTGCCGGTGGGCCGACCGCAGCGGCGGACGCTCCCCGCGCCCGGGGCCGAACCGCACTCCGCGCGCGAGGGCCCGGCGCAGGCCGTCGTCGCCGACGAAGCGCCACACGAGGGCGTTGAGCCCGGGGTCGTCCTGCTCCATGACCCACAGCAGCACGGAGACGGGCACGGCGGACCACGTCCGCGGGCTGTTCATCCTGCGCTCGACCGCGGCCCGCTTCCCGGGCCGGGCCGCGGGCAGACCGATGCGCGCGCGTACCCGCTCGGCGGTGTCCTCGCCGGTCAGGCCGAGCAGGAAGCCGACCGCGTGCCGGACCGTGTCGCTGTGGTGCATGGCGGCATGATGCCGCAGACGGCGAACGGCCCGCACCGGAAAATCGATTCCCTGTGCGAGCCGTGCGGGGTGCGGGGCGTGCGGTCAGCCGGCGGCGCGGGCCGCCATGCGGGCCTTGCGCGCGGCGAGCTTCTCGTCGAACTTCAGCGCCTCGGCGTCCAGGCCGCCCATGTACAGGCCGAGCTCCTCCTGCGCCTGCCGCCCCTCCGGACCGAGACCGTCGATCTCCATGACCTTCAGGAAGCGCAGCACGGGCTGGATGACGTCGTCGTGGTGGATGCGCAGGTTGTAGATCTCGCCGATCGCCATCTGCGCGGCGGCGCGCTCGAAGCCGGGCATGCCGTGGCCGGGCATGCGGAAGTTGACGATGACGTCGCGCACGGCCTGCATGGTGAGGTCGGGAGCGAGCTCGAAGGCGGCCTTGAGCAGGTTGCGGTAGAAGACCATGTGCAGGTTCTCGTCGGTCGCGATGCGCGCCAGCATGCGGTCGCAGACCGGGTCGCCGGACTGGTGGCCGGTGTTGCGGTGCGACACGCGGGTCGCGAGCTCCTGGAAGGACACGTACGCGACCGAGTGCAGCATCGAGTGGCGGTTGTCCGACTCGAAGCCCTCGCTCATGTGGGCCATCCGGAACTGCTCCAGCGTGTCCGGGTCCACCGCGCGCGAGGCGAGCAGGTAGTCGCGCATGACGATGCCGTGGCGGCCCTCCTCGGCCGTCCAGCGGTGCACCCAGGTGCCCCAGGCGCCGTCCCGGCCGAAGAGCGAGGCGATCTCGTGGTGGTAGCTGGGCAGGTTGTCCTCGGTGAGCAGGTTCACGACCAGCGCGATCCGGCCGATCTCGGTGACCTTGGACTGCTCCTTGTCCCAGGCCTCGCCGTCCTCGAAGAACCCGGGGAAGTTGCGGCCGTCGCTCCACGGCACATACTCGTGCGGCATCCAGTCCTTGGTGACCTTCAGGTGCCGGTTGAGTTCGGTCTCGACCACTTCCTCCAGCGCGTACAACAGCTTGGCGTCGGTCCAGACGGCGGGGCTGCCGAGGTGAGGGGAGGCGATCGTCACGAGAACTCCAGGGGACGTAAAGCGGAGTGGAACAATCCGGCGAGCGGGGCCGGAACTTACGGGATCGTAGGCTACGAATCCGTAGGTTACGAAGCCGTGGATTAAGTTCTGCGTAAAGAGCGCTGATCAGCAGGGTCACGCCGAACAATTCGGGGCATGACAAACAGCCCCGGGAACCGCAGGTCCCAGGGCCGAAGAGGTGTATGTTCACCCGGTCAGGCGTACAGCTCCCGCAGGCGCACCGAGAGACATGTCACACAGCCCTCGAGCTTCTCGAACTCGCTGATGTCGACCACGACGGGCTCGTGACCGAGCTCGGCGAGCAGGTCCGCCGTCTTCGGCGCGCTCGCCGCCATGAGCACGTGCGGGCCGCCGAGGAGCACCACGTGCGAGCCGGCCTCCTCGGGCACCGACAGGAAGCGCGGGAACAGCGACGGCCGGTCCACCTTGGGGATGTGGCCGATCACCGTGCCGTCCGGCAGCGCCGTGACCGCCGACTTCAGATGCAGCACCTTGCTCACCGGAACGGCCACGACCCGCGCCCCCAGCGGTTCGAAGGCGGCCCGCACCTGCTGGACGCCGGCCGCGTTGGTCCGCCCGCCCCGCCCGACGTAGATGGTGTCGCCGATCTTGAGGACGTCGCCGCCGTCCAGGGTGCCCGGCTCCCAGATCCAGTTCACCGAGCAGCCCAGGCGCGCCACCGCCTCCTCGACGCCGACGGTCTCCTCGCGCCGGGACTCGGCTCCCGAGCGCGCGATCAGGGCGACGTTCTTGTACATCACCACCGTGTCCTCGACGAACACGGAGTCCGGGCAGTCGTCGGCCGGGTCGACCTCGACGGTGTCCCAGCCGTGCGTCCGCAGGGCCTCGGCGTAGGCCTCCCACTGTTCCAGGGCGAGCTCCACGTCGACCTTCTCCCGCTCGACATGCGTCACCAGGCCTTCGGCGAGGCGCGGGCTGGGGCGGCGGATGAGGGCCTTCTTGCTGGGCACGTCCAGGTCTCCGAATCGGGTGGCACAACCGGCGCCTCGGACGCGGCGCCGGTCAGCCATCATGCAGCGCGGAACCACCAGGACAAAACCCCGCAGTAACAATGTGGCCCTCCTGAGACCCGCGCGGGCGGCGAAGGCCCTACGCCGGGTCCGCCACCTCCTGCGCCGTCGTCTCCCGCAACTCCCCGTCCAGCAGCAGCCAGCGGGTGATGCCGACGGACTCCAGGAACGCCAGGTCGTGACTGGCCACGATCAGCGCCCCCTCGTACGACTCCAGGGCCGTGGTGAGCTGACGCACGCTGGCCATGTCGAGGTTGTTGGTCGGCTCGTCCAGCATCAGCAGCTGCGGTGCGGGCTCGGCCAGCATCAGGGCCGCCAGGGTCGCCCGGAAGCGCTCCCCGCCGGACAGCGTCGCGGCCTTCTGGTCGGCGCGGCCGCCCCGGAACAGGAAGCGGGCCAGCCGCGCCCGGATCCGGTTGGCGGTCGCGCCCGGCGCGAACCGGGCCACGTTCTCGAACACGGTGAGGTCGCCGTCGAGGACGTCGAGGCGCTGGGGCAGGAAACGCAGCGGCACGTGCGCGTGCGCCTCGCCCGCCTCCGGCGCGAGCTCCCCGGCGATCGTGCGCAGCAGCGTCGTCTTGCCCGCGCCGTTGCGCCCGACGAGCGCCACGCGCTCGGGGCCGCGCAGATCGAAACCGCCGTCCACGCGCGCCCCGTACGCGAGCCGCAGGTCCATCAGGGTGAGGACGTCGCGGCCCGGCGGCACCGCCGTGAACGGCAGGTCGACGCGGATCTCGTCGTCGTCCCGCACGGCCTCCACCGCCTCGTCGAGCCGGCCCCTGGCCTCGGCGAGCTTCTCCTCGTGCATGATCCGGTGCTTGCCCGCCGATTCCTGCGCCGCGCGCTTGCGGGCCCCCATGACGATCTTCGGCTCGCGCTTCTGGTCGAACATCTTCTGCCCGTACCGCTTGCGGCGGGCCAGTTTGACCTGGGCGTCGGCCAGTTCGCGCTTCTGTTTGCGCAGGTCGGCCTCCGCGACCCGGACCATGCGCTCGGCGGCCTCCTGTTCTGCGGCCAGGGCCTCCTCGTAGGCGGAGAAGTTGCCCCCGTACCAGGTGATCTCCCCGGCGCGCAGGTCGGCGATCTGGTCGACGAGGTCGAGCAGCTCCCGGTCGTGACTGACCACGACCAGCACGCCGGGCCAGGCCGAGACGGCCGCGTACAGCCGCCGCCGGGCGTACAGGTCCAGGTTGTTGGTCGGCTCGTCCAGCAGCAGGACGTCCGGCCGGCGCAGCAGCAGGGCGGCCAGCCGCAGCAGGACGGACTCGCCGCCGGAGACCTCGCCGATGGTGCGGTCGAGGCCGACGTGCCCGAGCCCGAGCTCGCCGAGGGTGGCCAGGGCGCGCTCCTCGACGTCCCAGTCGTCGCCTACGGTCTCGAAGTGCTCCTCGCCGACGTCGCCGGCCTCGATGGCGTGCAGGGCGGCCCGCCGGGCGGCGATGCCGAGCGCCTCGTCGACCCTGAGGGCCGTGTCCAGGGTGACGTTCTGGGGGAGGTGGCCGACCTCGCCCGCGACGCGTACGGAGCCGTCGGCGGGGCGCAGTTCTCCGGCGATCAGCTTCAGCAGGGTCGACTTGCCGGAGCCGTTCGCGCCGACGAGTCCGGTCCGGCCGGAGCCGAAGGCGACGTCCAGTCCCTCGAGGACGGCAGTGCCGTCGGGCCAGGAGAAGGTGAGGGAGGTACAGGTGATGGAATGAGTCAAAACGGGCCTCGCGGTTGCGTGTGCGGTCAGGGCAACGCGTGTCGAGACACCGGAGAGCGGCGACCACCGCCGTGGCGGGGGAGCGCGGAGACAGCAGGAAGGCCCCGCTCCGCAGGGACGGCTCGCAGGCCGAGGTCGCACGCGGCGCACACACTTCAGACGTGTGGCGCGGTGTCTCAGGACCTCAGACGAGCAACGTCCTTCTCCAATCGGCGGCAACAGAACCGTTTCACACCGTAGAAGGGGCCGGGAGGGCTGTCAAAGGATTTACGAAGGGGTCAGCAGGCGTCCCGCATCAGCTCCGCCAGGTCGTGGTCGAGGTCGAGCTGACGGTGTTCCGTGCCGGCGGGCACCAGTTCGCCGGAGGCCTGCAGGAAGCGGCGGATGTCCGCCGAGTGGACGTGCACGACGGCGGTGCCCTCGGGCGCGTGGAACTCCAGGACCGTGCGGTCGTAGCCGTAGGGGCGCACCCGGACGTCGCCGTGGCCCTCGGCGTCGTGCAGGCCCGCCGAGAGCAGCTCACGGGCGAAGGTCCAGCACACCTCGACGCCCTCCAGGGTGGCCGGAGCGGGGAACGTCATGCGGACGGCGAAGGGATCCTGGCGGTCGTAGTGCAGTGTGGCGGGGATGCTCTGCATCCGCGGCGCGGCGGCGACCAGACGGGCCTCGACGGGCTGCTCGATGACGGTGGACAACGCCTTGCTCCCTCGTGACGGCGGGACGAACTTCCGGGCGGTGCGTCCGGACACTGGAAGAGACGCCGGAACCGGCCGATCCGTGCACACGCATTCCTAGTGACCTCGGTCACCGCCTTTCATGCACGGGAGTGACGCACCTTTCCTCCCGTGCCCCACAAGGCGGTTGAGGCGTACGCGGCATCTGGACGCCACCGAAACCCGTGGGCTAGCTTCGCCCGCCATGAGGCGCTTGGGGAAGACGCGACGCACGACACGGACAGCACGCACGAGCGGCCGGGCGGCGGCCGCGCTCTGCGGGGCGGCGCTAGCGGTCCTGACCGCGCTGCCGGCCCAGGCGGACACCAAGGTCCCCGCGGCGCCGCACTGGGACCTCAAGGACACCGGCGCGGGCGCGGTGCGGTTCCGCGGGCTCGCGGCGGTCGACCGCGACACCGCCTGGGTGGCCGGCACCCGGGGCACCGTCCTGCGCACCGTCGACGGCGGCGCGAGCTGGCGCGACGTGTCGCCGCCCGGCGCCGCCGACCTGCAGTTCCGCGACGTCGAGGCGTTCGACGCGCGCCGCGCGGTGGTGCTGGCCATCGGAGAGGGCGAGGCGTCGCGGATCTACCGCACGCAGGACGGCGGAAAGACCTGGACGGAGTCCTTCCGCAACGCCGACGCGCGCGCGTTCTACGACTGCATGACGTTCTTCGACCGCCGCCACGGCCTCGCCGTGAGCGACCCCGTGGACGGGAGGTTCCGCGTCCTGTCGACGAGCGACGGCGGCCGCTCCTGGAAGGTGCTGCCCGACGAGGGGATGCCGGCCGCCCTGGACGGCGAGGCGGGCTTCGCCGCGAGCGGCCAGTGCCTGGTCGCCTCCGGGCCCGAGGACGTCTGGCTGGCGACCGGCGGGGCGGCACGCGCGCGGGTGCTGCACTCCTCCGACCGCGGGCTGACGTGGAAGGCCGCGGACGCCCCGATCCCGGCGGGAGACCCCGCGCGCGGGGTGTTCGCCGTCGCCTTCCGCGACCGCGCCCACGGCCTCGCCGTCGGCGGCGACTACCGGCCCGACCAGACGTCCCCGCGGGCCGGCGCGAGGACCGGGGACGGCGGCCGCGCCTGGCGGCCCGCCGCCACGCCCCCGCCTGCCTACCGCTCCGGTGTCGCCTGGCTCCCGCACAGCCGCAGCGCCGCGCTCGCCGTCGGGCCCACCGGCACGGACCTGACCACCGACGCGGGCCGCTCCTGGCGCACCCTCGACACCGGCTCGTACGACACCGTGGACTGCACCGCCGACCTCGGCTGCTGGGCCGCGGGCGAACAGGGGCGCGTGGCACGTCTGGAGGGCTGAACCTTCTTCCGGGTACCCGACGGGCGCGAACGCGAGAGGAGTGAGCTGCCCTGCCGCGCGGTTCCAGCCCCAAGCGGGAGCGCCAGTACGAACACATCAAGGAGAGTGCGCAGGACCGGGGTGAGAGCGCCGGCCGCGCGAAGGAGATCGCCGCCCGCACGGTCAACAAGCAGCGCGCCCGCGCGGGCGAGTCCAAGACCGCCGGCCGCACGTCCACGCAGGACATGCCGTCCGGCAGGCGGGGCGGTCAGCGGTCCGGGAAGGGCTCCCAGGGGCCCACGTACGACCCGCTGTACGAGGAGGCCGAGCGGCGGGGCGTCAAGGGCCGTTCGGACATGGACAAGAGCCGGCTGCAGCGGGCGCTGGACCGCGAGAGCTGAAGCGCCCGCCCCAAAATCACGATCGCGGGTCCGTGCGCGGGGGCCGTAGGCTCGTCCCACCATGACGACCGTAAGCATTCCCGCGGGCTGGCCCGCGACCGAGGAAGAGGCCCGCGCCGTCCAGGACGAGCTGCGGGCACGGGTGGTGCTCGACGAGCCGGGTCCGCCGCCCGGAACGGGACACGTGACGGGGGTCGACGTCGCCTACGACGACGAACGGGACGTCGTCGCGGCGGCCGCCGTCGTGCTGGACGCGGCGAGCCTGGACGTCGTCGCCGAGGCCACGGCCGTCGGACGGATCTCCTTCCCGTACGTGCCCGGACTGCTCGCCTTCCGTGAGATCCCCACCGTGCTCGCCGCCCTGGACGCGCTGCCGTGTGCGCCCGGTCTGGTCGTCTGCGACGGCTACGGCCTCGCGCACCCGCGCCGGTTCGGTCTCGCGAGCCACCTCGGCGTCCTCACCGGACTGCCCACGATCGGCGTCGCCAAGAACCCGTTCGTCTTCGTCCACGACGAGCCGGACGCGCCGCGCGGATCCTCGTCGCCCCTGCTGGCGGGCGACGAGGAGGTGGGCCGTGCGCTGCGCACCCGCGCGGGCGTGAAGCCGGTCTTCGTGTCCGTCGGCCACCGCGTCACCCTGGACCGGGCCTGTGCCCACACCCTCGCCCTGACCGCCGGGTTCCGGCTCCCGGAGACCACCCGCCGGGCGGACTCACTGTGCCGCAAGGCCCTCCGGGAGGCGACGATCCGCCACTGACCCACCTGCTGGTGCGCGCAGCCGGCGACGGGATCGGCGGACGCCTCAGCGGCGGGCCGCGACGCGGAACCGGACACCCGCCCGGGTCAGCCGCCCGGTCAGCGCGTCGCCCATCGCCACCGCCGTGGTGACCTGCCCCGCCGTCGGCGGGAGCGCGTCGAGGACGAGGGCCATCGCCGCCTCGGCGAACATCTTCGCCGTCTCGTCGTAGCCGGGATCGCCGCCCGCGACCTCGGTGTACACCCGTCGGCCGCCGCCCTCGCCGACGAACCGGACGGAGAACCAGCTCCGCGCCCGCTTCTGCGCGCTCGGCCCCTCGCCGGGCTTGAGCCGGTCCGACAGCCAGCGCCGGGCGGGCGGCACCTGGGCCGCCGCGGCCAGCGTCCCGACCGCCGCGACGCCGCCCACCGCGACGGGCAGCCGCCGTACGGCCGCGAAGTGGCGGTAGCGGAAGTCGGGCCCGTAGCGCTGCAGAGCCCGCGCCGACCGGAGGACGATCTGCGGGTCGATGGTCGGCAGCGGCAGGGCCCAGGCGCCGACCTCGGGGGCGAACCGGGGCGCGCCCACCGGTGCCGTGGCCCGGCGGCCCATCAGCCGCGGTTCGTGCCGGCGTCGCTCCCGCGCGGCGGCCGCCATCTGCCGCCCGCGGGCGAACTGGCCCAGCGCGGAGGCGAAGGTGCCGCCGGAGAAGGCGGCGTCGGCGGTCACGAAGCCGTCCACGGTCAGCGGCACGCCCTCGGGCAGCTGCCGGACGGTGAAGTACACGCCCAGGTCGTGCGGGACGGAGTCGAAGCCGCACGCGTGGATCAGCCGCGCACCCGTCTCCCGGGCGCGGGCGTCGTGCCGGACGTACATCAGGTCCACGAACTCGGGTTCGCCGGTGAGGTCGAGGTAGTCGGCGCCGGTGTCCGCGCAGGCGGCGACCAGTTCCTCGCCGTACCGCACGTAGGGGCCCACCGTGGTGGCCACCACGCGCGCGTGCTCCGCGAGGGCGCGCAGCGAGGCCGGGTCCGCGACGTCGGCCCGCACCACCCCCACGTCCACGCCGAGCCGTGCGCGCAGCCGCTCCAGCTTCGCCGCGTCGCGGCCGGCGATCGCCCAGCGCAGCTCGGCGGGCGCGTGCGCGGCGAGGTACTCCGCGGTGAGCGTCCCGACGAAGCCGGTGGCCCCGAAGAGCACGATGTCGTACGGACGGTCCGACCTTTTCAGCCTGCTCATGACATCCCTTCGCCGTGCAGCCCGCGCCGCTGTCGGTGGCTGAGGCTAGCGTGAGGAGTGCGGAGCCCGACGACGAGCCCGGAGGCAGCCGGTGGCGGTACCCGAACAGGCCCTGAGGAAGTGGGAGAAAGTGCACGCGTTCGCCCTGCGGCTGCCGGGGGCCGGCGAGGAGTTCCCGTGGGGCGAGTCGGTGGCCAAGGTGGGCGGGAAGGTGTTCGTGTTCCTGGGCGTCCGGGACGGAAGTCATCCGCTCGGCGTCACGGTCAAGCTCAAGGACGAGACCGTGCACGCCCACGCGCTGGCCTCCCCGGGCGCCGAACCCGCCGGATACGGCCTGGGCAGGGCCGGATGGGTGAGCCTCCCGCTGGAGGAAAAGGGCGCGCCCGCGGTCGAGCTGCTGTGCGACTGGGTGGAGGAGAGCTACCGCGCGATCGCGCCGAAGCGGCTGACCGCAGAGCTGGACGCCCGCTGAGGGCTGGCGGACGACGCCGGACCGGCGCACCCTAAAGTGGCTAAGCGCTTGCTCGCTCAGCACTTGTGCCCACTCGACCACGTTCATAACATCACTGGTGTTACATCGGTTGTGTCACAGCAAGGGGGCTGGATGACGACGGGACGGACGGCCGGGCAGGGCCCGCTGACCGGCGTACGCGTGGTGGAGCTCGCCGGGATCGGCCCCGGGCCCTTCGCGGGCATGCTCCTGGCCGACCTCGGCGCCGACGTCGTCCGTGTGGACCGCCCCGGCGGCTCCCCCCTCTCCATCGACCCCTCCCACGACGTCACCAACCGCAACAAGCGCTCGGTGATCGTCGACCTGAAGGCGCCGGACGGCCCCGCGCGCGTGCTCGACCTCGCCGCCCGCGCCGACGTGCTCATCGAGGGCAACCGGCCGGGCGTGGCCGAGCGCCTGGGCGTCGGCCCCGAGGACTGCCACGCCCGCAACCCCCGTCTGGTCTACGGCCGGATGACCGGCTGGGGTCAGCACGGCCCCCTCGCCCCCCGCGCGGGCCACGACGTGGCCTACATCGCCGTCACCGGGGCCCTCGGCATGATCGGCGCCCCCGACCGGCCGCCGCCGGCCCCCGCCAACCTGCTCGGCGACTACGCGGGCGGCTCCCTGTACCTCGTGGTCGGCGTCCTCGCGGCCCTGCATCACGCGCGCGTGAGCGGCGTCGGCCAGGTCGTGGACGCGGCCATCGTCGACGGCGCCGCCCACCTCTCCGCGATGATCCACGGCATGCTCGCCGCCGGCGGCTGGCAGGACCGGCGGGGCGCCAACCTGCTCGACGGCGGCTGCCCGTACTACGGGACGTACGAGACCGCCGACGGCGGTCACATGGCCGTCGGCGCGCTGGAGCCGCAGTTCTACGACGAGTTCGTGGGCCTCCTGGGCCTCGGCGACTTCCATGACGCCCGCAAGGACTGGACGCGCTGGGGAGAGCTGCGGGAGGCCGTCGCCGTCCGCTTCAGGTCCCGCACCCGCGACGAGTGGACGGCGGTCTTCGAGGGCTCCGACGCGTGCGTGGCGCCCGTGCTGTCACTGCGCGAGGCCCCGCACCACCCGCACCTCGCGGCCCGCGGCACCTTCACCGACCACGGCGGCATCACCCAGCCCGCCCCCGCGCCCCGCTTCTCGGCCACGCCCACAGCCGTCCGCACGGGACCGGCCGTGCCCGGCGCCGACACGCGCGAGGTGGCCCGTGACTGGGACGTACCGCATCTCGTGACGGACCGTGAGCAGTCCTCCCCCGAACACTCCGCCCCAGGGCGGCTGACCCCGCCCGCCTCGGCCCACCTTCCCGAAAGGCCTGTCCAGTGAGCACCGAAGCGTACGTGTACGACGCGATCCGCACCCCGCGCGGGCGTGGCAAGGCCAACGGCGCCCTGCACGGAACGAAGCCCATCGACCTCGTCGTCGGCCTCATCCACGAACTCCGCGACCGATTCCCCGGCCTCGACCCGGCCGCCGTCGACGACATCGTGCTCGGCGTCGTCGGCCCGGTGGGCGACCAGGGCTCCGACATCGCACGCATCGCCGCCCTCGCGGCAGGTCTGCCGGACACCGTGGCGGGCGTGCAGGAGAACCGCTTCTGCGCCTCGGGTCTGGAGGCCGTCAACCTGGCCGCCATGAAGGTCCGTTCCGGCTGGGAGGACCTCGTCCTCGCGGGCGGCGTGGAATCGATGTCGCGGGTGCCGATGGCCTCCGACGGAGGCGCCTGGTTCAACGACCCGATGACCAACCTGGCCGTCAACTTCGTCCCGCAGGGCATCGGCGCGGACCTCATCGCCACCATCGAGGGCTTCTCCCGGCGTGACGTCGACGAGTACGCGGCGCTGTCGCAGGAGCGGGCGGCGACGGCCTGGAAGGAGGGGCGCTTCGACCGCTCCGTCGTCCCGGTGAAGGACCGGGCCGGCCTGGTCGTCCTCGACCACGACGAGCACCCCCGCCCCGGCACCACCGCCGACTCCCTCGCCGCGCTGAAGCCGTCCTTCGCCGACATCGGCGAGCTGGGCGGATTCGACGCGGTGGTCCTGCAGAAGTACCACTGGGTGGAGAAGATCGACCACGTCCACCACGCGGGCAACTCCTCCGGCATCGTGGACGGCGCCTCCCTGGTCGCGATCGGCACCAAGGAGGTCGGCGAGCGCTACGGACTCACCCCCCGCGCGCGGATCGTCTCCGCGGCGGTCTCCGGCTCCGAGCCGACGATCATGCTCACCGGCCCCGCCCCCGCCACCCGCAAGGCCCTCGCCAAGGCCGGCCTGACCATCGACGACATCGACCTCGTCGAGATCAACGAGGCGTTCGCGGCGGTCGTCCTGCGCTTCGTCAAGGACATGGGCCTGTCCCTGGACAAGGTCAACGTCAACGGCGGCGCGATCGCCCTCGGTCACCCGCTCGGCGCCACCGGCGCGATGATCCTCGGCTCGCTCGTCGACGAACTGGAGCGCCAGGACAAGCGCTACGGCCTCGCCACCCTGTGCGTCGGCGGCGGCATGGGCATCGCCACCGTCGTCGAGCGCGTCTGACCACCCCGGCGGAACCACAAGACTTCTACGGAGACCCCGTCATGACACAGAGCACCACGATCCGCTGGGAACAGGACCGCACCGGCCTCGTCACCCTCGTCCTCGACGATCCCGACCAGTCCGCGAACACCATGAACGCGGCGTTCCGCGCCTCCCTCGCCGCGGTCGTCGACCGTCTGGAGGCCGAGAAGGACTCCATCCGAGGCATCGTCCTCACCTCCGCCAAGAAGACCTTCTTCGCCGGCGGCGACCTGCGCGACCTCATCCGCGTCACCCCCCGGACGGCCCAGGAGCTCTTCGAGGGCGGACTGGAGATCAAGCGCAACCTCCGCCGCATCGAGACCCTCGGCAAGCCCGTCGTCGCCGCCCTCAACGGCGCGGCCCTCGGCGGCGGCTACGAACTCGCCCTCGCCTGCCACCACCGCGTCGCCCTCGACGCGCCCGGCTCCAAGATCGGCTGCCCCGAGGTCACCCTCGGCCTGCTCCCCGGAGGCGGCGGCGTCGTGCGCACCGTGCGCCTGCTGGGCATCACCGACGCCCTCCTCAAGGTCCTCCTCAAGGGCACCCAGTACAGCCCCCAACAGGCCTTGGAGCAGGGACTGATCCACGAGGTCGCCGCCACGCCCGAGGAACTGCTCGCCAAGGCCCGCGCCTTCATCGACGCCCACCCCGAGTCGCGGCAGCCCTGGGACGAGCCGGGCTACCGCATCCCCGGCGGCACCCCGTCCAACCCCAGGTTCGCCGCCAACCTGCCGGCCTTCCCGGCCAGCCTGCGCAAGGAGACCAACGGCGCCCCCTACCCGGCGCCGCGCAACATCCTCGCCGCGGCCGTCGAGGGCGCCCAGGTCGACTTCGAGACCGCGCAGGTCATCGAGGCCCGCTACTTCGTCGAACTGGCCGCGGGCCAGACGTCGAAGAACATGATCCAGGCGTTCTTCTTCGACCTCCAGGCCGTCAACTCCGGCGTCAGCCGCCCCAAGGGCGTCGAGCCGCGCCCCGTCCGCCGGGCCGCCGTCCTGGGCGCCGGGATGATGGGCGCGGGCATCGCCTACGCGTGCGCCCGCGCGGGCATCGACGTCGTCCTGAAGGACGTCTCCCTCGAGGCAGCCGTCAAGGGCAAGGGCTACTCCGAGAAGCTGTGCGCCAAGGCCGTCTCCCGGGGCCGCACCACGCAGGAGAAGGCGGACGCGCTCCTCGCCCGCATCACGCCCACCGCGGACCCCGCCGACCTGGCCGGCTGCGACGCCGTCATCGAGGCCGTCTTCGAGGACACCGCCCTCAAGCACAAGGTCTTCCAGGAGATCGAGCAGGTCGTCGCCCCCGACGCGCTGCTGTGCTCCAACACCTCCACCCTGCCCATCACCGCCCTCGCCGAGGGCGTCGAGCGCCAGGACGACTTCATCGGGCTGCACTTCTTCTCGCCCGTCGACAAGATGCCGCTCGTCGAGATCATCAAGGGCGAGCGCACCGGCGACGAGGCGCTCGCGCGCGCCTTCGACCTGGTCCGGCAGATCAAGAAGACGCCGATCGTCGTCAACGACTCGCGCGGTTTCTTCACCTCCCGGGTGATCGGCCACTTCATCAACGAGGGCGTCGCCATGGTCGGCGAGGGCATCGACCCCGCCTCCGTGGAGCAGGCGGCCGCCCAGGCCGGCTACCCGGCCAAGGTGCTCTCCCTGATGGACGAGCTGACGCTCACCCTTCCGCGCAAGATCCGCAACGAGTCGAAGCGGGCCGTCGAGGAGGCCGGCGGCACCTGGCCCGGACACCCCGCCGAGGCCGTCATCGACCGCATGGTCGACGAGTTCGGCCGCACCGGCCGCAGCGGGGGAGCGGGCTTCTACGAGTACGGCGAGGACGGCAGGCGCACCGGACTGTGGCCCGGACTGCGCGAGCACTTCACCCGCCCCGGCGCCGAGATCCCCTTCGAGGACATGCAGGAGCGCATGCTCTTCTCCGAGGCCCTCGACACCGTCAAGCTCCTGGAGGAGGGCGTCCTGACCTCCGTCGCCGACGCCAACATCGGCTCCCTCTTCGGCATCGGCTTCCCCGGCTGGACCGGCGGGGTCCTCCAGTACATCAACGGCTACGAGGGCGGCCTGCCCGGATTCGTGGCACGCGCGCGTGAGCTCGCCGAGCGCTACGGCGACCGCTTCACGCCGCCCGCCCTGCTGGTGGCGAAGGCGGAGAACGGGGAGACGTTCACGGACGCCCGCTGAGCGCCCGGCCCGTCACGGGGAGCCGTCGGACGGCGGCTCCCCGAGCCACTCCCGCAGCTCCTCGGTGAGCGAACGCTGGAACGCCGTGAGCAGGGCCTGCACGACCAGGGGCTGCATGTGCGCCGACAGGGACCGCACCGCCTGCGCGTCACGCTCCGGCACCTCCTCGCGCAGCAGCCGCGACAGCTCGTGGGCCGCGGCGCGCGCGTGGTCGAGCAGGACGGTGCGCGCCGCACGGATCGACTCCGGCGACAGCGGCACGTCCAGCAGCCGCACGCCCAGCCGCAGCAGGCCGAGGTCGACGCCGAACCCGTCCTGCTCGCGCCGTACGACGTTCATCGCGACGAGCCGGTCCAGGTCCTCCTCGTCGAGCGGCCGCCCCGCCCGCCGGCCCAGCTCCTCCCGCGTCATGGTCTCCACGGCGTCCGGCGACCAGGAGGCCACCACCGCCCGGTGCACGGCGAGGTCGTGGGCGTCGAGCCCGGGCGGCAGCCGGTCCAGGTAGCGCTCGATCGCCGCCAGCGTCAGGCCCTGCCCGCGCAGCTCCTCGATCAACGCGAGACGTGCGAGGTGGGCGGGACCGTAGTGGCCCACCCGGCGCGCACCGATCACGGGCGGCGGCAGGAGCCCCTTGGTGGAGTAGAAGCGCACGGTCCGCACCGTGACCCCCGCCCGGGCGGCCAGCTCGTCGACCGTGAGGGCCGGCTCCTCGGTCTCGATCGTCATGCGCAGCAGTATCGCTGTCACACCGGTGCTGTGAAACCCGGGGCGGGGGAGTGAGGAGCTGCCGTGAGGGCCGTGTGAGAAGCGACGCCGTGTGACGCCGACCACCGCATGGTCACCCTCCGCCTGGGAAGGTGCTGCCTTGGTCTGTGCCCCTACCAGGGAGCCGCGGGCCACGACCGTACGGACACCCGGGCGCACAAGGCCCGGGCGCACCAGAGAGTGGAACCACCCGTGAGCAAGGACACCGTGCACACGGCCGACGTCGCCGCCCACCCCCGGGCGACCGCGACACCCGCGGACGCGGGCGACGCCGGCTACAGCAAGGACCTCAAGCACCGCCACGTCAACATGATCGCCATCGGCGGCGCCATCGGCACCGGCCTCTTCCTGGGAGCGGGAGGGCGCCTGCACAACGCGGGCCCGGCCCTCGCGCTCGCCTACCTCGTCTGCGGGGTCTTCGCCTTCTTCGTGGTCCGCGCCCTCGGCGAACTGGTCCTGTACCGGCCCTCCTCCGGCTCCTTCGTGTCGTACGCGCGCGAGTTCCTCGGCGAGAAGGGCGCCTATGTCGCCGGCTGGATGTACTTCCTGAACTGGTCGACGACCGGAATCGCCGACATCACCGCGATCGCGCTGTACACGCACTACTGGAGCATGTTCACGAGCATTCCCCAGTGGGTGCTCGCGCTCGTCGCCCTCACGGTGGTGCTGGCCGTGAACCTGATCTCGGTGAAGATCTTCGGCGAGATGGAGTTCTGGTTCGCGATCGTCAAGGTCGCCACCCTCGTCGCCTTCATGTGCGTCGGCATCTTCCTGCTCGCCACCCGGCACGAGGTGGGCGGCCAGACGCCCGGCCCGAGCGTGATCACGGACCACGGCGGCCTCCTGCCGCACGGCATGATGCCCGTCGTCCTCGTCATGCAGGGCGTGATCTTCGCGTACGCCGCGCTGGAGCTGGTGGGCGTGGCCGCGGGCGAGACCGCCGAGCCGGAGAAGGTCGTCCCGCGCGCGGTGAACTCGATCATGTGGCGCGTGGGTCTCTTCTACGTCGGCTCGGTCGTCCTGCTCGCCCTCCTCCTGCCCGGCTCGGTCTACTCGGCCGACGAGAGCCCCTTCGTCACCGTGCTGTCGAAGATCGGCGTCTCGGGCGCCGGCGACGTGATGAACCTGGTGGTCCTCACGGCCGCCATGTCCTCCCTGAACTCCGGCCTGTACTCCACCGGCCGCATCCTGCGCTCCATGGCCATGGCGGGCTCGGCCCCGAGGTTCACCGCCCGGATGAACCGCAGCCAGGTCCCCTACGGCGGCATCCTGCTGACCTGCGGGGTCTGCGTCCTCGGCGTCGGCCTGAACTTCCTCATGCCCAGCCAGGCCTTCGAGATCGTGCTGAACATCGCCTCCCTCGGCATCATCAGCACCTGGGTGATCATCATGGTCTGCCACCTGGTCTTCGTGCGCCGCGCCCGGGCGGGCCTGGTGGAGCGGCCCTCCTTCCGGCTCCCCGGCAGCCCGGTCACGGAGATCGTCACGATCGCGTTCCTGATCGCCGTCCTCGGCCTGATGTGGAACGACCCCGAGGTCGGCCGCAAGACCCTCCTGCTGATCCCGGTGATCGGGGCCGCCCTCGTCGGCGGCTGGTACGCGGTCCGCAGCAGGGTGTCCAGGGCGGCCGACTCGGAGCTGTCGCAGCTCACGAAGTAGCGGTTCGCAGCCGCCGTGGGCGGCACCGCCCACGGCGGCGCCCTGCCGGCCGAGCCTCCCGCCGTACACCTGCGGCGGGAGGGGCCGTCCACCCGGGCGACGGCCCGCCGCGGATAGGCTTGCGGCTCGGCCGGGGCGAGGGGCCCCGTGCCGGCCGCTCACCGCTGGGGGCCGGCACGGCGGGGCGTCCCGGGGGCGGTGTACGACCACGGGGAGGGGCGACGCACATGCGCACGGAGACCGACACGGACATCCGCCGGGACATCGACGTCCTGGTCCTGGGCGGGGCCGGTGTGGACACCATCGTGTACGTGCCGGAGCTGCCGCTCCCGTACGCCGACAGCTACATGATCGACAGCGGGATCCGCGCCCGCGCCGGGCAGACCGGCGACTTCGTCGCCCTGGGCCTCGCCGCCCTCGGCCTGCGCACCCACCACCTGGACTTCCTCGGCGACGACCCCGAGGGCGACCTCGTCCGCGCCCTGCACCGGGACCGGGGCATCGCCCTCACCGGGATCCCACAGCCCGCCGGCACCAAGCGCGCGGTCAACCTGGTCGGCCCGGACGGGCGGCGGCTCTCGCTCTACGACAACAGCCGCGGCCGCCCCGACGACCGCTTCCCCGAGGACACGCTGCGCACCCTGGCCGCGGCGAGCCGTCACGCGCACGTGTCCATCACGCACCCCTGCGCCCAGGCCCTGCCCGCACTCCGCGCGGCGGGCGTCGGCATCTCCACCGACCTGCACAACTGGGACGGCGAGAACCCCTACCACGAGGCGTTCGCGTACCAGGCGGACGTCGTGTTCGTCTCCGCGACCGCGCTGACAGACCCGCGGGCGACCATGCGCCGCATCGCCGAACGCGGCCGGGCCGAGGCGGTCGTCGCCACGGCCGGCGCCGAAGGGGCGTACCTGCTGTCCGAGGGCGAGCTGACGCACGTTCCGGCCGTCGTCCCTCCCGCCCCGGTGGTCGACTCCAACGGCGCGGGCGACGCCTTCGCGTCCGCCTTCCTCTTCGGCTGGCTCGCCGGCGAGCCGGCCCGCCGGTGCGCCGAGTACGGCGCACTGGCGGGGGCGTACGCGTGCACGGTGCCGTCCACGCAGAGCGCCGCCCTGTCGCGCGCCGAGCTGCTGGCCGCGGCGGCCGCCTCCGCGGCCGTCACGGCTCACCCGGCCGGCGCCCACGAGGGCGGCGCCTGACCCGCGTCCGACGGGCCGGCGACGTCAGTTCTGCTTGCGTCTCGCGGCGGTGAGGCCGATCACCCCGACGAGGGCGACGACCGCGCCCAACAGGGTCAGCAGCGGCACACCGCCGATCAGACCGACGGCCATGACCACCGCCCCGACGAGCGGCAGTACCCTCCACACGCCCAGACCCTCGTTGCCGTTCCGCGCAGCTGCCATGGCCCTCTCCCCGCTCTCTCCACGATGCCTGCACGGCTTGCTACCCAAAGCCGCGCCACCTCAGACGGCGGTCAGCGGAGTTCCGTCCGTGCCGGGCGCCCGGCGAGCGGTCAGTGACCGTGCACGTCGTTCGTCGCCGCGATCTTCTTCCACGACCTCGGCGCGACGGGTGCGGCCGCCTTCCCGGAGATCGAAGCGGTCCGGGCCGCGGGCGCCGCCGGCTTCGCCGGCTGGAAGAGCCAGGTGTCGAACAGCGCCCCCAGCGGCTTCCCCGAGACCTGCTCGGCGTACTGCCGGAAGTCGGCGACCTCGGCGTTGCCGTAGGCGTGCTGCTGCGGCCAGCCCTTGAGGACGGTGAAGAAGGCGTCGTCGCCGATCTCGTTGCGCAGTGCCTGAACCGCCAGCGCACCCCGGTCGTAGACGGCGATGTCGAACTGGTTCGCCGGGCCCGGGTCGCCCGGCTTCACCGTCCAGAACGCGTCGTCGGCCGGGTGCGAGGCGTACACGTAGTCCGCGAGCTCCTGCGCCGTGCCCTCGTCCTCGTGCTCGGACCACAGCCACTGCGCGTACCGCGCGAAGCCCTCGTTGAGCCAGATGTCCTTCCAGCCGGCGACGGACACGAAGTCGCCGTACCACTGGTGGGCCAGCTCGTGCACGACCACGGAGGTGTTCGAGCCGGCCGCGAACTGCCGCGGGCTGTAGTAGGGCCGGGTCTGCGTCTCCAGCGCGTACCCCGTGGTCGTGTTCGGCACGTACCCGCCGAGCGCGTCGTAGGGGTACGGCCCGAAGTACCCGCTCAGCCAGTCGGCGATCTCCCCGGTCCGCTCGATGCTCGCCCGCGCCGCGCCGGCGTTGTCGCCCAGGTCCTTGCTGTAGGCGTTGAGGACCGGAATGCCGCTCTCGGACGTGCCGGTCGTGATGTCGAACCTCCCGACGGCGAGCGTGGCGAGATAGGTCGCCTGCGGCTTGTTCGACCGCCAGTTGTAGCGGGTCCAGCCGGCCCGTGAAGTCGTGGACCGGAGCGTGCCGTTGGAGATGGCCTGGGTGCCGTCGGGCACCTGGACCGACACGTCGTAGGTGGCCTTGTCGAGCGGGTGGTCGTTGCTGGGGAACCACCACCAGGCCGCCTCGGGCTCGTTCGCGCCGACCCCGCCGTCGGGAGTGCGGTGCCAGCTGGTGAAGCCGTACGCCTGCTTCGACGACGGGACGCCGCTGTAGCGCACCACGATCGTGACCGCCGAACCCTTGGGCAGCGCCTTCTTCGGCGTGATCTCCAGCTCGTGCTCGCCGGTGGCCGCGAACGCGGCCCGGGCGCCGTCGACCCGCACCTCGCTGACGTCCAGCAGGAAGTCCAGGTCGAACCGCGACAGGTCCTGCGTGGTCGTCGCGAGGATCGTCGCCGTCCCCTCCAACTCGTCCGTGGCCGGCTGGTACTTCAACCGCAGGTCGTAGTGGGAGACGTCGTATCCGCCGTTGCCGTAGGCCGGGTAGTAGGGGTCGCCGATGCCCGGGGCGCCGGGGGAGAGGCTCGCGGCCGATGCCGGGATCGCCAGCAGGACGGACGCGGCCGCGAGCGCGCCCGGCGCGAGGATTCTGCGGTGCACGAAAGCTCCAAGTCGTAGAGGCATGAGGTCTGTTCCGAGCCTATGGACTCCTTGTGTCCCAGGACCTGCCCACCGCCACCCCTGTCACACGATCGCCATTCGGCCGTCATGAGCGAACCACTCGCACGGTCGTGTTCCGGCCACCGCCGCCCCACACCGGCCATCCGGGGTCCGCCGCCCGGCCATCCGGGGTCCGCCGCCCGGCCATCCGGGGTCCGCTCCGGGTCCATCCCGGGTCCGACCCTCCTGACCATCCGGGGTCCGCTCCGGGTCCATCCCGGGTCCGACCCTCCGGACCATCCCGGGTCCGACCCCCGGTCCAGCCCCATCTGCCCTCTTCTGCACAGGAGTTGACCGGGGTACCGTCCCGCGCATGCCGACACGCATGCGCTTCACGACCTGGAGACCGCTCGCGACCGCCGTCATCACACTCCTGGTGGCCGCCTTCCTCACCCCCGCGGCGGCTCACGGCGCCCCCCGCGAGAGCCGACCCGTCCACTCCTACGAGAACGCCGTCCGCGAGGCCGTCTGGGTCGACACCGGACTCGACGCCGACGGCGACGGCGGGACGGACCGCGTCGCCGTCGACATCGTCCGCCCCCGCGAACCCGCCGCGCAGGGCCGCAAGGTGCCCGTCATCATGGACGCCAGCCCCTACTACTCCTGCTGCGGACGCGGCAACGAGGGGCAGCGCAAGACGTACGACGCGGCCGGAAACGTCGTCCAGATGCCGCTGTTCTACGACAACTACTTCGTCCCGCGCGGCTACGCGGTCGTCGGCGTCGACCTGGCCGGCACCAACCGCTCCGACGGCTGCGAGGACGTCGGCGGCCGATCCGAGGTCCAGTCCGCCAAGGCCGTCGTCGACTGGCTCAACGGTCGCGCCAGGGCCTACACCACCCGCACCGGCTCCACCGTCGCCACGGCGGGCTGGAGCAACGGCAGGACCGGCATGATCGGCAAGAGCTGGGACGGCACCATAGCCAACGCCGTCGCCGCCACCGGCGTACGGGGCCTGAGGACGATCGTCCCGATCGCCGCCATCTCCTCCTGGTACGACTACTACTTCGCCCAGGGCGCCCCCCTCTACGACTCCGGCCCCGACGCCCTCGCCGACTACGTCGACAGCCCCGACGCGCACGCCAAGTGCGCCGCCGTCCAGCGCCGGCTCGTCGACGAGGCCCCGCGCACCGGCGACTGGACGTCGCTGTGGACCGAGCGCGACTACGTCAGGAACGCGCACAAGGTGAAGGCCAGCGTCTTCCTCGTCCACGGTCTGCAGGACCTCAACGTCCGCACCAAGCACCTCGGCCAGTGGTGGGACGCCCTCGCGAAGAACGGCGTGAAGCGCAAGATCTGGCTCTCCCAGACCGGCCACGTCGACCCCTTCGACTTCCGCCGCGCCGACTGGGTCGACACCCTGCACCGCTGGTTCGACCACGAACTCCTGGGCTACGACAACGGCGTCGACCGCGAGCCCATGGCCGACATCGAGCGCCACCCCGGCCAGTGGGTCACCTCCAAGGTCTGGCCGCCGCGCGGCACGCAGTCCGCGACCCTGCGCCCGTCCGCCGGCGCGCGTCCCGGCGTCGGGACCCTCGGCCTGCGCGGGGGCGCCGGCACCGCGACCTTCACCGACGACCCGCAGCGCAGCGAGACCGACTGGGCCGCCCACGT
The DNA here is from genome assembly GCF_055606485.1 of Streptomyces sp. NPDC037083. Taxonomy (NCBI): domain Bacteria; kingdom Bacillati; phylum Actinomycetota; class Actinomycetes; order Kitasatosporales; family Streptomycetaceae; genus Streptomyces; species Streptomyces sp. NPDC037083. The sequence goes on from NZ_JBVJSQ010000004.1 coordinate 582,430, forward strand.
CGACGCGCCGACCCCGGACAAGGCCGGCTTCGTCACCGGCGCCCTCACCCGCGACCTGCGCCTGTCCGGCTCCTCGAAGGTCACCGTGACCGCCACGCCCACCACGGCGACGGCCCACCTGAGCGCGGTCCTGGTCGACCTCGGCCCCGACACGATCCGCGACTACGCGGCGAGCGGCGAGGGCGTCACCACTCTCGCCGACCGCACCTGCTGGGGCGCGAGCACGGCAGGCGACAGCGCCTGCTTCAAGGAGACCGAGGCCGACACGGTCGACGTCGGCGCCACGGTCGTCAGCCGGGGCTGGGCCGACCTCGGCACCTACGCCCACCCCGGCCGGGGCGTCCCGCTCACGCCGGGCAGGGCGTACACGATCACCCTCGACCTCGCGGCCACCGACCACGTCGTGCCGGCCGGGCACCGACTGGCGCTGATCGTGGCGGGCACCGACAAGGACCTCATCGACCCGCCCGCCGACCGGCCCACCCTCACCCTGGACCTGTCCCGCACCTCGGCCCGGGTCCCCCTCGTCGGCGGCGCCAAGGCGTTCGCCGCCGCGACGGCGGGCTCGCCGGCGACCGCCCCCCACGCCGCCGCGACGGCCGGGGTGAGCGCACCGAGGAGCGCGTTCCGCATCCCGTGACCGGTCAGGAGGGGGCGGCGGGCGCGGCCGCCCCCTCCGCGCGTCCCCAGGCCACCGCCACCCCGCCCGGTCGCCGTGCCCGCAGCGGTGGGCCACCGGGCAGCGTGCCGCCGGCCGGCCGGCCGGCCGGCCGACCGGCCGCGGCGACCGGGCCGGACCCCCACTGCCCGGCCCTGGCGACCCGGGCTCCGCACGCCCACTAGGATCTACCGTCTGATGACTGCCACCCTCGTCGCCAAGAACCTCGCCGCCGGGCACGGCGACCGCTCCCTCTTCTCCGGGCTCGACCTCGTCGTCGCCCCCGGGGACGTGATCGGGCTGGTCGGAGCCAACGGCGCGGGCAAGTCCACCCTGCTGAAGCTGCTCGCCGGGCTCACCGCGCCGGAGCGGGGAGATCTCAGGCTCTCCCCGCCGACCGCGACCGTCGGCCACCTTCCCCAGGAACCTGAGAGGCGCCCGGGGGAGAGCGTGCGGGAGTTCCTGGCCCGCCGTACCGGTGTCGCCGAGGCGCAGCGCACGATGGACGAGGCCACCCAGGCTCTCGTCGACGGCGCGCCCGGCGCGGACGACGCCTACGCGACGAGCCTGGAGCGCTGGCTCGACCTCGGCGGTGCCGACCTCGACGAGCGCGCCGAGGAGATCGCCGACTCGCTGGGGCTCGGGGTGGACCTCGACCAGCAGATGACCTCCCTGTCCGGCGGCCAGGCCGCCCGCGCGGGGCTCGCCTCCCTCCTGCTGTCCCGCTACGACGTCTTTCTGCTCGACGAGCCGACCAACGACCTCGACCTGGACGGCCTGGAACGCCTCGAACGCTTCGTGAAGGGCCTGCGCGCCGGTACGGTCGTCGTCAGCCACGACCGCGAGTTCCTGACCCGCACGGTCACCAAGGTCCTCGAACTCGACCTCGCCCAGCAGCAGATCAACCTCTACGGCGGCGGCTACGACGCCTACCTGGAGGAGCGGGACGTGGCCCGTCGGCACGCTCGCGACGACTTCGAGGAGTACGCCGACAAGAAGGCCGCCCTCCAGGACCGGGCGCAGACACAGCGCTCCTGGATGGACAAGGGCGTCAAGAACGCGCGCCGCAAGGCGGGCAACGACAACGACAAGATCGGCCGCAAGTTCCGCAGCGAGGCCAGCGAGAAGCAGGCCGCGAAGGCCCGGCAGACCCAGCGCATGATCGAGCGCCTGGAGGTCGTCGAGGAGCCGCGCAAGGAGTGGGAGCTGCGCATGGAGATCGCGGCCGCCCCGCGCTCCGGCGCGGTGGTCGCCACCCTGCGGGACGCCGAGGTGCGGCGCGGCGGCTTCACCTTCGGACCGGTGTCCCTGCAGATCGACTGGGCCGACCGGGTCGCGGTCACCGGCGCGAACGGCGCGGGCAAGTCGACGCTGCTCGGCGCGCTGCTCGGCCGGATCCCGCTGGACGCCGGACGGGCCGCGCTCGGCTCGGGTGTCCTGGTCGGCGAGGTCGACCAGGCGCGGCAGCTGTTCCACGGATCGGAGTCGCTGCTGGACGCGTTCCGCGCGGCCGTCCCGGACACCGAGCCGGTCGAAGTGCGCACTCTGCTGGCCAAGTTCGGTCTGAAGTCGGAGCACGTCGTGCGTCCGGCGGCCACGCTGTCACCCGGCGAACGCACCCGCGCCGCCCTCGCGCTGCTCCAGGGCCGGGGCGTCAACCTTCTCGTCCTCGACGAGCCGACGAACCACCTCGACCTCCCGGCCATCGAACAGCTGGAGTCCGCCCTCGACGCCTACGAGGGCACGCTGCTGCTGGTCACCCACGACCGGCGGATGCTGGACGCCGTCCATGTCACGCGTCGGCTGGAGGTCGCGGACGGCAAGGTGACGGAGCGGTAGCCGCTACGCGAGTCCGCCCGCCCGGCGGGCCGCCCGCTCGACCCTCTCCCGATGCTTCGCCCACCAATCGGCGTCACCGGGCGCCGTGTTGGCGCCGCCCGGCCGCTGCCCGGTCGCCCCGTCGATCAGCTCCCGGACGATGTCGGCGTGCCCGGCGTGCCGCTGCGTCTCGGCGATCATGTGGGCGAGGCTGTGGTGCAGCGTGAGCTCGACGCCCGCGTCGCCGGGGAGCCGTCCGACCGCGTCGAGCGGCAGTGCCCTGATCGTGTCGTTCGCGTGCGCGCGGGCCCGCCGGTACAGCCCGGTGATCTCCTCGCGCGTCTCGTCGGCCCGCGCCCACAGATCCGCGTTCGGCTCGGCGTCGCCCGTGATCCACAGCGGTGCTCCGGCGAAGGGCCGGCCGAAGGCCGCCCCGAAGTAGAAGGCCTCGGCGCCGGCCAGGTGCTTGACCAGCCCCAGGAGATTCGTTCCGGTGGGTGTCACGGGCCGCCGCACGTCGTACTCGGACAGCCCGTCGAGCTTCCACAGCAGCACGTCACGCGCGTCCTGGAGATAGGTCAGCAGGTCGGCCTTGGGATCACGTCCGGTCACGGGTCAATTCTGCTGATCCGATGATCCCCGGCAACGGGATTTCACCCGACCCACCCGCCGGGGGCCCCGCACCAGGGGGCCGGCCGGGTCCGCTCGCCGGGGTCCCGCGCCGGGGGGCCGGCGGGGCCGGCTCCGCGGGCGGCCGCGCGCCGAGGGCCTGCCGGGGCCCGCCGACGGTCGGATGCCGACGGTGGCCCACCCGCCCCGGGCACCTGCCTGGTCCGCCCCGGAGGGGGCCAGGATCCCGCCGGGAGGGGGCTACCAGGCCCCATCCCGCCGGGAGGGGGCTACCAGGCCCCAGCGGGGAGAGGGCGGTCAGGCCGCAGCCCTGGAAGGGGGGCCTGACCCCACAGCCCGGGAGGCGGCGGCCAGGAGGTCCCACCGGCCTGAGGCAGCGACGCGTGCCCCCGTCGGCCTGGAGGGGCGATGTGTGCCCGCCGGCGTGGAGGAGCTACGAGCGCCCCGCCCCGGAGGAGTCATGAGCGCGCCGGCGACCCGGAGGAGCCACGAGCGCGCCGCCGGCCTGGAGGAGCCACGAGCACGCCGCCGGCCTGGAGGAGCCACGAGCGCTTGACGTCCGGAACGGGGCGGGGCCCTGGCCGCCCGGAGAGGGCGGGCAGGACCCCGCTGCACCGCTGCGTCAGTACCCGTCTCCGGGATCGCGGGGGCTCAGCGCCTGCCCTGCTTCGGGTCGGCCAGGCCCGCTCGGCGCAGGGCGTCGGCCATCGCGCTGTTGGCGGGCGGGGGAGCCTGACGGGAGCCTCCGCCGCCGCGCTGGCCGCCCTGCTGCTGCCGCTGCTGCGGCGGACGCCCGCCGCCCCGCTGAGGGCGCCCCCCGCCGGAGGACTGGCCCTGGCCCTGGCCGCCCTGCGGGGCCGCCTCGTCGTCCAGGCGGAGCGTCAGGGAGATCCGCTTGCGCGGGATGTCGACGTCGAGGACCTTCACCTTGACGATGTCACCGGGCTTCACGACGTCCCGCGGGTCCTTGACGAACGTCTTCGACAGCGCGGAGACGTGCGCCAGACCGTCCTGGTGGACGCCGACGTCGATGAACGCCCCGAAGGCCGCCACGTTCGTGACGACGCCCTCCAGGACCATCCCGGGAGCCAGGTCGGAGATCTTCTCCACGCCCTCCTTGAAGGTGGCCGTCTTGAAGGCGGGCCGAGGGTCGCGCCCGGGCTTCTCCAGCTCCTTGAGGATGTCGGTCACGGTCGGCAGACCGAACGTCTCGTCCACGAAGTCCGTCGGCCGCAGCGAGCGCAGCACCGACGTGTTGCCGACCAGCGAGGCCACCTCCTGACCGGAGGTCTTCACCATGCGCCGGACCACCGGGTAGGCCTCCGGGTGCACACTGGAGGCGTCCAGCGGGTCGGAGCCGCCGCGGATCCGCAGGAAGCCCGCGCACTGCTCGTAGGCCTTGGGGCCGAGCCGCGGCACCTTCTTCAGCTCCGTACGGGACGTGAACGGCCCGTTGGCGTCCCGGTGCGCCACGATGTTCTCGGCGAGCCCGGACGTGATGCCCGAGACCCGGGCGAGCAGCGGCGCCGAGGCCGTGTTGACGTCCACGCCCACGCCGTTCACGCAGTCCTCCACCACCGCGTCCAGCGAACGCGACAGCTTCACCTCGGACAGGTCGTGCTGGTACTGGCCGACGCCGATCGACTTCGGGTCGATCTTCACCAGCTCGGCGAGCGGGTCCTGCAGCCGGCGCGCGATGGAGACGGCGCCGCGCAGCGAGACGTCCATGTCCGGCAGCTCCTGCGAGGCGAACGCGGAGGCCGAGTACACGGAGGCGCCCGCCTCGGACACCATCACCTTGGTGAGCTGCAGCTCCGGATGCCGGGTGATGAGCTCGCCGGCGAGCTTGTCGGTCTCGCGCGACGCCGTGCCGTTGCCGATGGCGACCAGCTCGACCGCGTGCTCCTTCGCCAGCCGCGCCAGCTTGGCGATCGCCTCGTCCCACCTGTTGGCCGGGACGTGCGGGTGGATGACGTCGGTCGCGACGACCTTGCCGGTCGCGTCGACCACGGCGACCTTCACGCCCGTACGGAAGCCGGGGTCCAGGCCCAGCGTCGCGCGTGTGCCCGCCGGGGCGGCGAGCAGCAGGTCGCGCAGGTTGGCGGCGAAGACGTTCACGGCCTCGTCCTCGGCGGCCGTCCGCAGCCGCAGCCGCAGGTCGATGCCGAGGTGCACGAGGATGCGGGTGCGCCACGCCCAGCGGACCGTGTCCGTCAGCCACTTGTCGCCCGGCCGGCCGCGGTCGGCGATGCCGAACCGGCCGGCCACGATGCCCTCGTACGAGGACGGGCCGGACGCCTCGGAGGGCTCCTCCGGCTCCAGAACGAGGTCGAGGACCTCCTCCTTCTCGCCGCGCAGCATCGCCAGCACGCGGTGCGAGGGCAGCGCGGTGAACGGCTCGGCGAAGTCGAAGTAGTCGGCGAACTTCGCGCCCGCCTCCTCCTTGCCGTCGCGTACCTTGGCGGCGAGCCGGCCGCGCGCCCACATGCGCTCGCGCAGCTCGCCGATCAGGTCGGCGTCCTCCGAGAACCGCTCGGTCAGGATCGCCCGGGCGCCGTCCAGCGCGGCCTGCGGATCGGCGACGCCCTTGTCGGCGTCGACGAACGCGGCGGCCGCCGCGAGCGGGTCCACCGAAGGGTCCCCGAGCAGCCCCTCCGCGAGCGGTGCGAGCCCCGCCTCGCGCGCGATCTGCGCCTTGGTGCGCCGCTTGGGCTTGTACGGCAGGTAGACGTCCTCCAGGCGCGCCTTGGTCTCGGCGCCCCGGATCTGCGCCTCCAGCGCGTCGGTGAGCTTGCCCTGCTCGCGCACCGACTCCAGGATCGCCGCCCGCCGCTCCTCCAGTTCCCGCAGGTAGCGAAGCCGCTCCTCGAGCGTGCGCAGCTGCGCATCGTCGAGCATCTCGGTCGCTTCCTTGCGGTAGCGGGCGATGAAGGGAACCGTCGAGCCGCCGTCGAGCAGCTCCACGGCGGCCTTGACCTGCCGTTCCCGTACGCCGAGTTCTTCGGCGATCCTGCCTTCGATGGACCCTACTTCGATGGACCCGGGTGTCGTCACGATCCCGTACCGCCTTCTCCACTGAGGTTGCGCGGCAATTGTGGCAGGTGACACCGACACTCGGGGATCAGGGCGCGGTCATCAGGCCCTGCGGCTCCTGGTGGAGCCCGAGGCCCCGCCGAAGAGTCGGGCCAGCGCCCGGAAGGGCAGCGTCACGACGGTGGCGACGGCGCCGCCTATCTGCCGCAGCACGTCTGCGATCGCACGGAACACAAGATTCCCCTTTCCTCGTCCGGCCCGGGAGGACCGTGATCGTCGGGTACCTCGACCACAGCCGTCCATGCCGGAAATCCACGGCCGGGACGTGGAGGGGGAGAGGGCGCGGGCGCCCGCGCGGCTCCCGGAGCGGCTGCGGGCGCACGGCCGTCTCAGCCCGACGTGGACCAGGCGAAGCGCGGTTCCCTGCGCTCCAGGAACGCGGTGACGCCCTCCGCGGTGTCGCCGTTGCCGCGCGCCTGCGCGCTCCAGTGGGCGTCCCGGTCCGTGCGCCCGTTCACGAACTCCTTGGCGGCGGCCTGCGTCAGCTGCGAGCGGGACACCAGCACACGGGTGAACTCCCCGACCCGCTCGTCGAGTTCGTCGGCGGGCAGGACCTCGTCGACCAGCCCGGTGCGCAGCGCCCGCTCGGTGCCGATCAACTCGCCGGAGAACAGCAGATACTTGGCGGTGGCCGGGCCCACCAGCGACACCAGCCGCCGGGTCGCGGAGGACGGGTACACGATGCCGAGCTTCGCCGGCGTCACCCCGAACAGCGCCCCCTCCTCGGCGAACCGCAGGTCGCACGCCGCGGCGAGCTGGGCGCCGCCGCCCACGCAGTGTCCCCGGACCGCCGCCAGCGTCGGCTTGGGGAACGCCGCCAGGGCCTCCTCGGCGCGCACCGCCAGGGCCTGCGCTTCCTCCGGAGACCCCTGCAGCGTGGAGATGTCCGCGCCCGCGCAGAAGGTGCCCCCCGCGCCGGTGAGCACCAGCGCCCGCACGCCGGGGTCGGCGGCCAGGGTGTCCAGCAAGGGGGGCAGCGCGGCCCACATCGCGGCCGTCATGGCGTTGCGCTTCGCCGGATGGTGCAGGACGACGGTGGCGACCGCGTCGGTGACGCCGTGCAGCAGTTCGGGCTCCATGCCCGGATGCTAACCACCCGCCGGCCCGCGTGATCGAGGCGGTCGGCGCGGAGAGGGACGGCGCCGACGGCAAAGGGATCAAAAGGGAGGAGTGACGCCCTCGAACCCGTACAACCCGAAGAATGCGCGAAGGCGGCGCAGACACGACAGAAACGGCCCTGCAGTCGACCGGCTCCTCCTCGCGCGATCGGAAACGCTCATTAACTGCTGACTTCTGTTCAGTCATCAGGAGGGGAGGGTCTGGTTACCAACACTCGACGTGTGGTGACAATCGAGCGCGAGGGCGGCGACCGGACGATGGACGATCACGGGCGCGGGCCCGACCCACGCCCAGCGGGCGCACCGGGCACACCTCCCGAATCCCTTGCGGAAGCCGCGCCGCGGCCGCTGCCCTACGAAGGCGTCTGGCGGTTCACCGCGCCCTCCGTGGACGCCTCGGTCCCGCAGGCCAGGCACGCCGTACGGGACCTGCTCCACCGCCAGGGCGTGCCGATCTCGGACGACCTGGCCCAGGGGCTGTTGCTGATCGTCTCGGAGCTGGTGACCAACGCCGTCCGGCACGCGGCCGTGCTGTCGCCGACGCTCGCGGTGGAGATCGCGGTGGGAGCCGAGTGGGTGCGGGTCGCCGTGGAGGACAGCCACCCCTACCGCCCGACCGCCCTGGAGGCCGACCACGGCCGCACGGGCGGCCGAGGGCTGTTGCTGGTACGCGAGATCACCAGGGAGGCGGACGGGGTGTGCGACGTCGAGCACACGGCGAACGGCGGCAAGGTGATCTGGGCCGCCCTGCCGCTCAAACCCTTACGCCTGTCCTGAACGTCACCAGCCCGCGGAGGGGCCCGTCAGCTCCCTGACCGCCGGCCGCGCCGCGTCCAGCACGGTCATGAACCACGAGGAGAACGTGTCCTTCGCGTGCCGCTCGGCCAGCTCGACGGGCGTCACGTAGGCCGTGTCGCCGACCTCCTGCCCGTCCGGCCGCAGCGGCGCCTGCACCAGCCCGACGAAGAGGTGGTTGTACTCCTGCTCCACCAGGCCCGAGTCCGGGTCGGGGTGGTTGTAGCGGACCGTGCCCGCCTCGGCGAGCAGCGAGGGGGAGACGCCCAGCTCCTCGAACGTGCGCCGGGCCGCCGCGGCGAACGGAGCCTCGCCGGGGTAGGGGTGGCCGCAGCAGGTGTTCGACCACACACCGGGGGAGTGGTACTTGCCCAGGGCCCGCTGCTGCAGGAGCAGCCTTCCCCGCTCGTCGAAGAGGAACACCGAGAACGCGCGGTGCAGCTGCCCCGGCGGCTGGTGGGCGGCGAGCTTCTCGGCCGTGCCGATCGTGACGCCGTTCTCGTCGACCAGCTCCAGCAAGATCGCGTCCGCGGTGCCGTTCGACGAGCTGTGTGTCGCGGTGGCAGGTGTGATCGGCATACCCATCCTTAGCATCGGTCCTCGCGTCCCCAGTCTGCCGTACGCGTCCGGCACTCCCGGCACTTCGCGCGAATGCGCGCATGTCCCGCGCCCGGCGGGGACCCGGTGGGTGATCTTGCCCGGCGCGGCGGGCGGGGAACCGTCCTGAACGCCTGTGCGGATAGGCCACCGGTCGACATGCGCACGCCCGGCGACGGAGTGCCGGGGGACGCTGCCCCGGTGCCGGAGCCCTCGGCGCGGAGCCCTCGGCGACCGAGCCCTCAGTGGCAGAGCCGCGCCTCGTGCTCCGCGTGACCGCTGGGCTCCAGCTGGAAGGTGCAGTGCTCCACGTCGAAGTGGTGGCCCAGACAGCCCTGGAGCTCGTGCAGCATCTTCTCGTGGCCGATGGCGTCGAGCGCGTCCGAGCGCACCACCACGTGCGCCGACAGCACCGGCATGCCGGACGTGATCGTCCAGGCGTGCAGATCGTGGACGTCCTCCACCCCGTCCAGGGCGAGCATGTGGGACCGCACCTCCGCCATGTCGACGCCCTTGGGGGCCGACTCCAGCAGCACGTCGAGCGTCTCACGCAGCAGCTTCACCGTCCGCGGCACGATCATCAGGCCGATGACGAGCGAGGCGATCGGGTCGGCCGCCTGCCAGCCCGTGGTCAGGATCACCACGGCCGAGATCAGCACCGCCACCGAGCCCAGCGCGTCCGCGGCCACCTCCAGGAACGCCCCGCGTACGTTCAGGCTCTCCGCCTGGCCGCGCATCAGCAGCGTGAGCGAGATCATGTTCGCGACCAGGCCGATCGCGCCGAACCAGATCATCAGCCCGCCCTCGGTGGCGGCGGGCGTGAAGAACCGCTGGACCGCCTCGTACAGGACGTAGCCGCCCACTCCGAGCAGCAGCAGACAGTTGGCGAGGGCGGCGAGGATCTCGGCGCGGGCCAGTCCGAAGGTGCGGTTCTCGCTCGGCGGCCGGTTGGCGAAGTGGATGGCGAGCAGGGCCATGCCCAGGCCCAGCGCGTCCGTCGCCATGTGCGCCGCGTCCGCGATCAACGCGAGGGAGTCCGCCAGCAGTCCGCCGACGATCTCGACCACCATGACGCCGAGCGTGATCGCCAGCGCGACCGTCAGCCGGCCGCGGTACGCCGCCGCGGCCGTGCCGGTGGTCGGCACCTGCGCGTGGGTGTGGCCGTGGTCGTGCCCAGCCCCCATGGAAGCAGCCCCTCTGTGATCCGTCGCCGTGCTCGTGTGTTCCGCCCGCGATCACAGTGAACTACGGGTGGGGGGTATCCGGCAACGCGGCACTGAACACCGTTGTCATGTGCCCTGACCTGCGTAAACGAATCGCAGGTCAGGGCACCCTCACCCGGAGTTCAGCCGTGGTGCAGCCGCCAGCCCCGCCAGGCCGAGTCGACCATCTCGCGCACTCCCCGCCGGGCCGTCCACCCGAGCTCGCGGGCCGCCAGCCCGGCCGAGGCCACCGCGCGCGGCGCGTCCCCGGGCCTGCGCCCCTCCACCACCGCCGGCCGGGTGTCGCCGGTGACCTCGCCGATGAGCGTGACGAGTTCGCGCACGGACACGCCCTCGCCCCGGCCGATGTTCACCGTCAGATCGCCCGCCGCGTCCGGCGCGGACAGCCGCCGGGCCGCCGCGAGATGCGCCTCGGCCAGATCGGCGACATGGATGTAGTCGCGCACACAGGTGCCGTCCGGCGTGGGGTAGTCGGCGCCGAAGATCCGCGGGGCCTCGTCCCGGGTGAGCCGGTCGAAGACCATCGGGACGATGTTGAACACCCCGGTGTCGGCCAGCTCGGGCGCCATGGCCCCGGCCACGTTGAAGTAGCGCAGGCAGGTCGTCGCGATGCCGTGCGCCTGGCCCGCGGCCCGCACCAGCCACTCCCCGGCGAGCTTGGTCTCGCCGTAGGGGTTCACCGGCGCGCACGGGGTGTCCTCTGTGATGAGGTCCACGTCCGGGTTGCCGTAGACGGCCGCGGAGGACGAGAACAGGAACCGCCGGATCCCGGCCGCGGCGACCGCGTCGAGCAGGACGGCCAGACCGCCGACGTTGTCCCGGTAGTAGCGGGTGGGCCGCGCCACGGACTCGCCGACCTGCTTGTGCGCGGCCAGGTGCACCACGCCCGTCACCGAGTGCTCGGCGAGGACCCGCTCGACCAGTCCGGCGTCCAGCGCCGACCCCTTCACGAGCGCCACGTCCGACCCGAGCCGCGCGGCGGAGCCCGTCGACAGGTCGTCCAGCACGACGACGCGCTCCCCGGCCACGGTCATGGCCCGTGCCACATGCGCCCCTATGTATCCGGCTCCGCCGGTGATCAGCCACGTCATGCTAGAGACCCTATGCCGACATGTGCGGACCCCGGCGCGGTGGGCAATGTCCCGGATGTCGGCTCTGCACGCCACGGTTTGTCGGCCGGGCCGCCGATCACCGATGATGATCTCGGCAAAGGCCGGTTCACATCACGTACGAGCCGGGCTGCCGGACCGCGTCGATCGGGCCTGAACGGGCGGTGAACACGGCTTCGTCGGCATCCGATAGCCTCTGCCGACATGCCCCCCGCCTGGTGCAGCCACCGGTGAAGTCGCCGGTGCAGCCAGGGGGCGACCCCCATTGTGTACATGACCGGCGTGAACGCGCCGGACCCAGGGAGTGAGTTCGGTTGTCGACCGCCATCCTCACCGGCTCGCCGGTCCCCGGATCGTCGATCGAGGCAGATCTGCGGTCCCTCGGCTTCGACGTCCGGACCGCCTCCGACGCCGGTGACGCCGAGACCCTCCTCGCCGCCGTCCCCGGTGACCAGCGCGTCGCCCTCGTGGACGCCCGCTTCGTGGGTCACGAGCACGCGCTGCGCCTCGGCCTCACCGACCCTCGCTTCCCGCTCGCCGCGATCCCGGGCGCGGTGACCGCGCAGGCGGCCGGCCGCCAGGCCCTGACCCGAGCGATGGCCCGGGAGAACTCCGCGTCCGCGGGCGCCGCCCACGGGGGCGCCCCCGCGCGGGTGAAGCCGAGCGCGGGCGACGTCGACAGCCTCGCCGACCGTGTGGTCGGCGCCCTCGACGCGGACGGCGTCGACGTGCACCGCCCCGAGCTGGGCAGCCTCGTCGCCGAGGTCCCCGCCGACCCGCAGGCCCGCAACGAGGCACGACAGGCCGTCGCCGCCGTCGACGACGAGGCCGTCCGCCTGAAGTCGGCCGTCAAGGCCCGCGACGGCTTCTTCACGACGTACTTCATCAGCCCGTACTCGCGCTACATCGCCCGCTGGTGCGCCCGCCGCGGCCTCACCCCGAATCAGGTCACCACCGCCTCGCTGATCACCGCGCTGATCGCGGCCGGCTGCGCGGCCACCGGCACCCGCGCCGGATTCGTCGCCGCCGGCGTCCTGCTGATCGCGTCCTTCGTGCTGGACTGCACCGACGGCCAGCTCGCCCGCTACTCCCTGCAGTACTCCACGCTCGGCGCCTGGCTCGACGCCACCTTCGACCGGGCCAAGGAGTACGCCTACTACGCCGGACTCGCGCTCGGAGCGGCCCGCGGCGGCGACGACGTCTGGGCCCTCGCGCTGGGCGCCATGATCCTGCAGACCTGCCGGCACGTCGTGGACTTCTCCTTCAACGAGGCCAACCACGACGCCACCGCCAACACCAGCCCCACCGCCGCCCTCTCCGACAAGCTCGACAGCGTCGGCTGGACCGTCTGGGTGCGGCGGATGATAGTCCTGCCCATCGGCGAACGATGGGCCATGATCGCCGTCCTGACGGCCCTGACGACTCCCCGCGTCACCTTCTACGCGCTGCTCGTCGGCTGCGCCTTCGCGGCGACCTACACCACGGCCGGGCGGGTGCTGCGCTCGCTGACCCGCAAGGCCCGGCGCACCGACCGGGCGGCCCAGGCGCTCGCGGACCTCGCCGACAGCGGGCCGCTGACCGAGACGCTGGTCCGCCTCCTCCCCGGCAGGCCCCGCCCCACGGCGCCCCTCAGCGCCGCCGCCGGCGCCGTCATGGTGACGCTCGGGGCCTGGCTGTGGGGACCGAGCTGGTGGGTCGTCCTGATGGCGGGGGCCTACGTCCTGCTGTCCGCCGAAGCCGTCGCCCACCCCCTCAAGGGCGCCCTCGACTGGCTGATCCCGCCGTTCTTCCGGGCCGCCGAGTACGGCACCGTCCTGATCCTGGCGGCCAAGACCGATGGGGGAGCAGCGCTTCCCGCGGCTTTCGGCCTGGTGGCCGCAGTCGCCTACCATCACTACGACACGGTGTACCGCATCCGCGGCAACGCCGGAGCGCCGCCGGCCTGGCTGGTGCGCGCCGTCGGGGGGCAGGAAGGGCGGACGCTGCTCGTGGCCGTGCTGGCCGCGCTGCTCACCGCTTCGCAGTTCGAGGTCGCGCTCACGGTGCTCGCCGTGGCCGTCGCTCTGGTGGTGCTCGTCGAGAGCATCCGCTTCTGGGTGTCCGCAGGGGCTCCCGCCGTACACGATGAAGGAGAACCCGCATGATCGGCCTCGTGCTGGCGGCCGGCGCCGGACGGCGTCTGCGCCCCTACACCGACAGCCTGCCCAAGGCGCTGGTGCCGGTGGGGCCCGCGGGCATAGAGGGCGAGCCCACGGTCCTGGACCTGACGCTCGGCAACTTCGCCGAGATCGGTCTGACCGAGGTCGCGGTCATCGTCGGCTACCGCAAGGAGGCCGTGTACGAGCGCAGGGCGGCGCTGGAGGCCAAGTACGGCCTCAAGCTCACCCTCATCGACAACGACAAGGCCGAGGAGTGGAACAACGCCTACTCCCTGTGGTGCGGCCGTGACGCCCTCAAGGACGGCGTGATCCTCGCCAACGGCGACACCGTGCACCCCGTCTCCGTCGAGAAGACGCTGCTCGCCGCCCGCGGCGACGGCAAGCGGATCATCCTCGCCCTCGACACGGTGAAGTCCCTCGCGGACGAGGAGATGAAGGTCGTCGTAGACCCCGAGAAGGGCATGACGAGGATCACCAAGCTGATGGACCCCGCCGAGGCCACCGGCGAGTACATCGGCGTCACCCTCATCGAGGGCGACGCCGCCCCCGAACTGGCCGACGCGCTCAAGGCCGTGTGGGAGACCGACCCGCAGCAGTTCTACGAGCACGGGTACCAGGAGCTGGTGAACCGCGGCTTCCGTATCGACGTGGCGCCGATCGGCGACGTCAAGTGGGTCGAGATCGACAACCACGACGACCTGGCCCGTGGACGGGAGATCGCGTGCCAGTACTGACCCGGCTGATCCCCTCGCCGGTCGTCGTGGACATCCGCCCGGGTGCCCTCGACGACCTGGTCGGGGTCCTCGCCGACGAGCGCATCTCGCACTCGGGCAAGCTCGCGATCGCCGTCAGCGGCGGCTCGGGCGCCCGGCTGCGCGAGCGCCTCACCCCCGCCCTGCCCGGCGCCGCCTGGTACGAGGTCGGCGGCGGCACCCTCGACGACGCCGTGCAGCTGGCCACCGACATAAAGGCCGGCCACTTCGACGCGGTCGTGGGCCTCGGCGGCGGCAAGATCATCGACTGTGCCAAGTTCGCCGCGGCACGCGTGGGCCTCCCCCTGGTCGCCGTGCCGACGAACCTTGCGCACGACGGCCTGTGCTCGCCGGTCGCCACCCTCGACAACGACGCGGGCCGCGGCTCCTACGGCGTCCCGAACCCGATCGCGGTCGTGATCGACCTGGACGTCATCCGCGAGGCCCCGGTGCGGTTCGTGCGCGCCGGCATCGGCGACGCGGTGTCGAACATCTCGGCCATCGCGGACTGGGAGCTGGCCAACCGGGTCAAGGGCGAGAAGATCGACGGCCTCGCCGCCGCGATCGCCCGCCAGGCCGGCGAGGCGGTGCTCAGGCACCCGGGCGGCATCGCGGACACCGACTTCCTCCAGGTTCTGGCCGAGGCGCTGGTGCTCAGCGGCATCGCCATGTCGGTGTCGGGCGACTCCCGCCCGTCGTCCGGCGCCTGCCACGAGATCAACCACGCCTTCGACCTGCTCTTCCCCAAGCGCGCCGCCGCCCACGGCGAGCAGTGCGGACTCGGCGCGGCCTTCGCGATGTACCTGCGCGGAGCCCACGAGGAGTCGGCCTACATGGCCCAGGTGCTGCGACGGCACGGACTCCCGGTCCTGCCGACGGACATCGGCTTCACGGCGGACGAGTTCGTCCGCGTCGTGGAGTTCGCCCCCGAGACCCGGCCGGGCCGCTACACGATCCTCGAACACCTCGACCTCAAGACCGAACAGATCAAGGACATCTACGCCGACTATGTCAAGGCCATCGGTAGCTGAACTCAGACCGGTCGTCCACCCTCCGGGGGTGAAGGACCGGCGCAGCGGTGAGCACTGGATGGGGCGCCTCTACATGCGAGAGGTGTCCCTGCGGGTGGACCGCTACCTGGTCAACACCAGGGTCACGCCCAACCAGCTCACGTACCTGATGACCGTCTTCGGCGTGCTCGCGGCCCCGGCCCTGCTGGTGCCGGGGATCGCGGGCGCCGTGCTCGGCGTCGTGTGCGTCCAGATGTACCTGCTGCTGGACTGCGTGGACGGCGAGATCGCGCGCTGGAAGAAGCAGTACTCGCTCGGCGGGGTCTACCTGGACCGGGTCGGGGCGTATCTCACCGACGCCGCCGTCCTCGTGGGCTTCGGTCTGCGGGCCGCCGACCCATGGGGCAGCGGCCGCATCGACTGGCTGTGGGCCTTCCTCGGCACCCTGGCCGCGCTCGGCGCCATCCTGATCAAGGCCGAGACCGACCTGGTCGGCGTCGCCCGCCACCAGACCGGGAAGCCGCCGGTCCAGGAGGCCGCCGCCGAGATGCGCTCCTCCGGCATGGCGCTGGCCCGCCGGGCCGCCGCCGCGCTCAAGTTCCACCGGCTGATCCTCGGCATCGAGGCGTCCCTGCTGATCCTGGTCCTGGCCGTCGTCGACCAGCTGCGCGGCGACCTGTTCTTCACGCGGCTCGGCGTCGCCGTCCTGGCCGGCATCGCGCTGGTGCAGACCGTGCTGCACCTGGTGTCCATCCTCGCGTCGAGCAGGCTGAAGTGAGCGCCGCGATGAAGGTCGGCGCGGTCGTCATCACCATGGGCAACCGGCCCGACGAGCTGCGGGCCCTGCTCGACTCGATCGCCAAGCAGGACGGCGACCGCGTCGAGGTGGTCGTGGTCGGCAACGGCTCGCCCGTCCCGGACGTCCCCGAGGGCGTCAGGACGATCGAGCTGCCCGAGAACCTCGGCATCCCCGGCGGCCGCAACGTGGGCATCGAGGCCTTCGGCCCGAGCGGCCGCGACGTGGACGTCCTGCTGTTCCTGGACGACGACGGCCTCCTCGCCCACCACGACACGGCCGAGCTGTGCCGCCGGGCCTTCGACGCCGATCCCAAGCTGGGCATCGTCAGCTTCCGGATCGCCGACCCGGACACCGGTGTCACCCAGCGCCGCCACGTACCCCGGCTGCGCGCCGCCGACCCCATGCGCTCCTCCCGGGTCACCACCTTCCTCGGCGGCGCCAACGCCGTCCGTACGAAGGTCTTCGCAGAGGTCGGCGGACTCCCGGACGAGTTCTTCTACGCCCACGAGGAGACCGACCTGGCCTGGCGGGCCCTCGACGCGGGCTGGATGATCGACTACCGGTCCGACATGGTGCTGTACCACCCCACGACCGCGCCCTCGCGGCACGCGGTGTACCACCGCATGGTCGCGCGCAACCGCGTATGGCTGGCCCGCCGCAACCTTCCCGCCCCCCTGGTGCCGGTCTACCTCGGGGTCTGGCTGCTGCTCACGCTGGCGCGCCGCCCCTCGGGGTCCGCGCTCAAGGCCTGGTTCGGCGGCTTTTCGGAAGGATGGACCACTCCGTGCGGACCGCGCAGGCCCATGAAGTGGCGTACGGTTTGGCGGCTGACCCGACTGGGCCGGCCTCCGGTGATCTGACAAGCTCGTCCCTGAGGGCACCCCGGGCCGTACCGCGGGCCCCCCGGCTCATGCCAGCCCCGTCAAGGCTGCGCATCCCGAAGACGAAAGTTTCCTACTTGTGAGTGAGACAACGCATGACGTCGGAGTCGCCGTGAGCGCGCTTCCGTCGCCCGACGAGGGCCTCACGGCGGCGCAGCTCGCCGCCAAGTACGGGCTGGCCGTGAGCGGCGCCCGGCCCCCGCTGCGGGAGTACGTCCGCCAGCTCTGGGGCCGCCGCCACTTCATCCTGGCGTTCTCCCGGGCGAAGCTGGCCGCCCAGTACAGCCAGGCCAAGCTCGGCCAGCTGTGGCAGGTGGCCACGCCGCTGCTGAACGCGGCCGTGTACTTCATGATCTTCGGCCTGCTCCTCGGCGCCGGCAAGGGGATGCCCAAGGACGTGTACATCCCCTTCCTGGTCACGGGTGTCTTCGTGTTCACCTTCACGCAGACGTCGGTGATGAGCGGTGTGCGCGCGATCTCCGGCAACCTCGGACTGGTGCGCGCGCTGCACTTCCCGCGCGCCTCCCTGCCCATCTCCTTCGCCCTGCAGCAGCTCCAGCAACTGCTGTACTCGATGCTCGTGCTGTTCCTCGTGGTCATCGGCATGGGCAGCTACCCGGACCTGTCCTGGGCGCTGATCGTCCCGGTGCTCGCCCTGCAGTTCTGCTTCAACACCGGCCTGGCGCTGATCTTCGCCCGGGCCGGCGCGAAGACCCCCGACCTGGCGCAGCTGATGCCGTTCGTGATGCGGACGTGGATGTACGCCTCCGGCGTGATGTTCTCCATCCCGGTGTTCCTCGCGGACAAGCCGCAGTGGGTGGCGAACATCCTGCAGTGGAACCCGGCGGCCATCTACATGGACCTGATGCGCTTCGCCCTCATCGACGGCTACGGCGCCGAGAACCTCCCCGACCACGTCTGGGCGGTCGCCGGCGGGTGGGCGGCCCTGTTCGCCGTCGGCGGCTTCGTGTACTTCTGGCAGGCGGAGGAGAGGTACGGCCGTGGTTGAGCCGCTCCCGGGGCAGCGCGCGGGGGCGCCCGTCCCGACCGTCATCGCCGACGAGGTCCACATCGTCTACCGCGTCAACGGCGCCAAGGGCGGAAGGGGCAGCGCCACCGCGGCCCTGAGCCGGATCCTCAAGCGGGGCTCCGACGACACGGAACGCGGTGTGCGCAAGGTGCACGCGGTGCGGGGCGTCTCCTTCGTCGCCCACCGCGGCGAGGCCATCGGCCTCATCGGCTCCAACGGCTCCGGCAAGTCCACGCTGCTGCGCGCCATCGCGGGTCTGCTGCCGCCGGAGCGCGGCAAGGTGTACACCGACGGCCAGCCCTCGCTGCTCGGCGTCAACGCGGCCCTGATGAACGACCTGACCGGCGAGCGCAACGTGACGCTCGGCGGCCTGGCCATGGGCATGTCGCGCGAGCAGATCAAGGAGCGCTACCAGGAGATCGTCGACTTCTCCGGCATCAACGAGAAGGGCGACTTCATCACCCTGCCCATGCGCACCTACTCGTCCGGCATGCAGGCCCGGCTGCGGTTCTCCATCGCGGCGGCCAAGGACCACGACGTCCTCATGATCGACGAGGCCCTGGCCACCGGCGACGCCAAGTTCCGCAGGCGTTCCGAGGCACGGGTGCGGGAACTGCGCGAGCACGCGGGCACGGTGTTCCTGGTCAGCCACAGCAACCAGTCCATCCGGGACACCTGCGACCGGGTCCTGTGGCTGGAGCGGGGCGAACTGCGCCTGGACGGCCCGACCGAAGAGGTCCTCAAGGCGTACGAGAAGTTCACGGGCAAGTAGGGCGGTTCGACCAGGGCCTCGCCGGAACTGTCCGGCGGGGCCCCGCGTCTGCAAAGGAAGCGTCAACTCCCGGCCACCTTAGGAATCTTGACGCCAATCGGTGTGTTCTTGTGATGTGCCGGACACCCCCGAGGTCCGTACCGCGTTGTACAACGTAAGCTGGACCGGTCCCGAAACGCGGCAAGTGGGGCGATATTGCGCAGCGCCCTGGTCGGGGCCGCCGCGCGGACGGCCGGGCGGCGTGTCCGAAATAGTGCGTATCGGGTCGGCAGTGTAGAACGGGAGATGTGACGGCAATGGCTACGGAAACTCCCCAGCTCCACGCAGGCCGCGCCGTCCCGGCCCCGGGCGGACGACGATGAGCGCGCCCGCCGCGCCACGCACCGGCGACCCTGAGCACGCCACGCTCGGCAAGGCCGCGCACGAGAACTTCCCCGTGGCTCCCTTCTTCCTGCCCAAGGCCTGGCGCGAAGACCTCATGGCGGTGTACGGCTACGCCCGGCTCGTCGACGACATCGGCGACGGCGACCTCGCCCCGGGCGGCGCCGACGCCCGCCTGCTCGGCGTGTCGGCCACCGAGGCCGACGACCGTCTCGTGCTCCTGGACGCCTTCGAGGCCGATCTGCGCCGCGTCTTCGACGGCACGCCCCGTCACCCCCTGCTGCGCCGCCTCCAGCCGACGGTCCGCCGCCGCTCGCTGACCCCGGAGTCCTTCCTGGGCCTGATCGCGGCCAACCGCCAGGACCAGCTCGTCACCCGCTACGAGACCTACGACGATCTCCTCGCCTACTGCGAACTGTCCGCCAACCCCGTCGGCCGCCTCGTCCTCGCGGTCACCGGCGCCGCGACCCCCGAGCGGACCCGTCTGTCCGACGCGATCTGCACCGCGCTGCAGATCGTCGAGCACCTCCAGGACGTGGCCGAGGACCTCGGCCGCGACCGCGTCTACCTGCCCGCCGCGGACATGAAGCGCTTTCACGTCCAGGAGGCGGACCTCGCCGCGAAGACCTCGGGCGCCTCGGTGCGCGCACTGGTCGCGTACGAAGCGCAACGAGCCCGCGAACTCCTGAATGAAGGCGCCCCCCTGGTGGGTAGCGTCCACGGCAGGCTGAGGCTGCTGCTCGCGGGCTTCGTGGCGGGGGGAAGGGCGGCGATCCGGGCGATCGCCGCCGCCGAACACGACGTCCTTCCCGGCCCGCCCAAGCCCGGCAAGCTGCGGTTGCTGCGCGAGGTGGGCGTGACCCTGCGAGGAGAGGGGTGATCCGGACCGTGGAGTCGTCACCGCACGTGTCCGCGCCGGTACTCGCCGCCTACAGCTACTGCGAGGCCGTCACCGGTCAGCAGGCCCGTAACTTCGCCTACGGCATCAGGCTGCTTCCCACGCCCAAACGGCGCGCGATGTCGGCCCTGTACGCGTTCTCGCGCCGTGTCGACGACATCGGCGACGGCGCGCTGGACGACGACGTCAAGACCGCCCGGCTCGAGGACACCCGGGCGCTGCTCTCCCGGGTCCGGGCCGGCGAGGTCGAGGAGGACGACACCGATCCCGTCGCCGTCGCCCTCGCGCACACCGCCCTGGCCTTCCCGGTCCCGCTGGGCGGCCTGGACGAGCTGATCGACGGCGTGCTGATGGACGTGCGCGGCGAGACCTACGAGACGTGGGACGACCTGAAGGGGTACTGCCGCTGTGTGGCGGGCGCCATCGGGCGGCTCTCCCTCGGCGTGTTCGGCACCGAGCCGGGGGCGCGCGGCGCCGAGCGTGCCCCGGAGTACGCCGACACCCTGGGACTCGCGCTGCAGCTCACGAACATCCTCAGAGACGTCCGCGAGGACGCGCAGGGCGGCCGGACCTATCTGCCCGCCGACGACCTGGCCAAGTTCGGCTGCTCGGCCGGGTTCGACGGGCCGAAGCCGCCGCAGGGCTCGGACTTCGCGGGTCTCGTGCACTTCGAGGTGCGCCGGGCCCGCACCCTTTTCGCCGAGGGGTACCGGCTGCTCCCCCTGCTCGACCGGCGCAGCGGCGCCTGCGTCGCCGCCATGGCCGGCATCTATCGCCGCCTCCTCGACCGCATCGAGCGCGACCCGGAGGCCGTGCTGCGCGGCCGGGTCTCGCTGCCCGGCCGGGAGAAGGCCTACGTCGCCGTGCGCGGGCTGTCGGGCCTGGACACCCGGCATGTGTCGCGGCGGGCCGTCAGGAGGCACAACTGATGGACGCGGCGGGCGGCACAGTGGGCCGAGGCGATGTCACCGGAGGAAAGCGGCACGCAACCCTCCGGTGCGGCGCGGCGTCCCTGACTGCGACGACCTGCGGTGCAGAGTGCAGGCACCACGGCCGGCCCGCAGGGGAGGGTGCACGATGAACGACGAGCGGCTCGCGGACCCCGCGCAGGCGTCCGGCTCCCCGCGGCGTACCGCCGTCGTGGTCGGAGGCGGGCTCGCCGGCGTCACCGCCGCCCTCGCGCTCGCCGACGCGGGCGTGCGCGTCACCCTGCTCGAAGGCCGGCCCCGGCTCGGCGGCCTCGCCTTCTCCTTCCGGCGCGGCGAACTGACCGTCGACAACGGCCAGCACGTCTACCTGCGCTGCTGCACCGCCTACCGCTGGTTCCTCGACCGCATCGGGGGCAGCGCGCTGGCGCCGCTGCAGGAGCGGCTCGACGTGCCCGTCGTCGACCTCGCCAGGCCCGAGGGGCGACGCCTCGGCAGACTGCGGCGCGACGCGCTGCCGGTCCCCCTGCATCTGGGGCGCAGCCTCGCCGCGTATCCGCACCTCTCGCTCGCCGAACGCGCCAAAGTGGGCCGGGCCGCGCTCGCGCTCAAGGGTCTCGACCTCGCCGATCCGGCGCTGGACAGCCAGGACTTCGGCAGTTGGCTGAGCGCGCACGGTCAGTCGGCACGTGCCGTCGAGGCCCTGTGGGACCTGGTCGGCGTCGCCACCCTCAACGCGGTCGCGGGCGACTGCTCGCTGGGGCTCGCCGCGATGGTGTTCCAGACCGGTCTGCTCTCCGACCCGGGCGCTGCCGACATCGGCTGGGCGCACGTACCGCTGGGCGAACTGCACGACAGGCTCGCCAGCAAGGCGCTCGAGGCCTGCGGGGTACGGGTCGAGGTCCGTTCGCGCGTCGCCTCCCTGTCCGCCGACGAGAACGGGAGCTGGAGCGTGCAGGTTCCCGGCGAGACGCTCCGCGCCGACACGGTCGTGCTCGCGGTCCCCCAGCGGGAGGCGTACGACCTGCTCCCCGACGGGGCCCTCGACGACGCGGAGCGACTGCTGCGGATCGGCACCGCGCCCATCCTGAACGTCCATGTGGTCTACGACCGCAAGGTCCTCGACAAGCCCTTCTTCGCGGCGCTCGGCACGCCCGTGCAGTGGGTCTTCGACCGCACCCACGCCTCCGGGCTGCGCACGGGCCAGTACCTCGCCCTGTCCCAGTCGGCCGCGCACGGCGAGATCGACGAACCCGTCGCCGCGCTGCGCGAGCGCTACCTGCCCGAACTCCGGCGGCTGCTGCCGGGCGCGCGCCGCGCCGAGGTGCGGGACTTCTTCGTGACCCGGGAGCGCACGGCGACGTTCGCCCCCACCCCCGGCGTCGGGCGTCTGCGGCCCGGCGCCCGCACCAAAGTCCCCGGCCTGTACCTGGCCGGAGCGTGGACCGCCACAGGGTGGCCCGCGACCATGGAGAGTGCGGTCCGCAGCGGCGTGAGTGCGGCGGACGCCGCGCTGAGCGCCCTCGGCCGGCCCCGACCCCACCGTCTCTTCGCGTTCGAGGAGGCGGCCTACTGCATCGTCCCGGGGGACAACCCCCGGACCCCCGGCCGGGAGCCGGAGGGAACCGGTGTTCCACTGCGAGGTGGGACCCGGTGAAGTTCGATCAGCACGGCTCGGCACACCCCCGCACCCCCTCCGGTAACGCGACAAGAGGAGAATCTGTGCCCACTGTGCCCCCGGCCACGCCGGCCGCTCGGAGGACCGCGGTGGACGTGTCCGCGCTCCTGGAGCGTGGCCGCACCCTGGCCACACCGGTGCTGCGGGCGGCCGTCGATCGGCTCGCGCCGCCCATGGACACGGTCGCCGCCTACCACTTCGGCTGGATCGACGCCCAGGGCAACCCGACCGACGGCGACGGCGGCAAGGCCGTGCGCCCGGCTCTGGCCGTGCTCTCCGCCGAGGTCGCGGGGGCCCCCGGAGAGGTCGGCATCCCCGGCGCGGTCGCCGTGGAACTGGTCCACAACTTCTCGCTCCTGCACGACGACCTGATGGACGGCGATGAGCAGCGCCGCCACCGCGACACCGTCTGGAAGGTGCACGGCCCCGCCCAGGCCATCCTGGTCGGCGACGCCCTGTTCGCCCTCGCCAACGAGATCCTCCTCGAACTCGGCACCGCGGAGGCCGGCCGCGCCACCCGTCGCCTGACCACGGCCACCCGCGCCCTCATCGACGGTCAGGCCCAGGACATCTCCTACGAGCACCGCGACCGGGTGAGCGTCGAGGAGTGCCTGGAGATGGAGGGCAACAAGACCGGCGCCCTGCTGGCGTGCGCCTCCTCCATCGGCGCCGTGCTCGGCGGCGCGGACGACCGCACCGCCGATCACCTGGAGAGGTACGGCTACCACCTGGGCCTGGCCTTCCAGGCCGTCGACGACCTGCTCGGCATCTGGGGAGACCCGCAGGCCACGGGCAAGCAGACCTGGAGCGACCTGCGCCAGCGCAAGAAGTCCCTGCCGGTGGTGGCCGCGCTCGCGGCGGGCGGCTCCGCCTCCGAGCGGCTCGGCGAGATCCTCGCCGCCGACGCCAAGAGCAGCGACTTCGAGAACTTCTCCGAGGAGGAGTTCGCCGCCCGCGCCGCCCTGATCGAGGAGGCGGGCGGCCGCGAGTGGACCGCCGGGGAGGCACGCCGTCAGCACGCCGTCGCCATCGAGGCCCTGAACGCCGTGGACATGCCCGAGAAGGTGCGGGACCGGTTCACGGCGCTCGCCGACTTCGTCGTCGTACGAAAGAGATGATCGCTATCGGTCGAATAGCCCTCGCGTAGTCGCCGGCCGGTGTGCGAGGAGAGAGCACCGGCCGACGGCGGACCCACAGCAGACGCAACGACCTGCACACTGCATCGAAGGGGAAGCCATGACAGCGACGACCGACGGAAGCCCCGGGGCCCTGCCGCCCCGGGCTGCCGCGGCCAGCGAAACCGACATCACCATCCCCGCGGCGGCCGGGGTACAAGAAGCCGCCGCACGCGCGATGCAGCGCGCCACCGACTACCTGCTCGCCCGGCAGGACGCCGAGGGCTGGTGGAAGGGCGACCTCGAGACGAACGTCACCATGGACGCCGAGGACCTGCTGCTCCGTCAGTTCCTGGGCATCCGCGACGAGTCGACGACCCGGGCCGCCGCCCTCTTCGTACGCGGCGAGCAGCGCGAGGACGGCACCTGGGCCACCTTCTACGGCGGCCCGCCCGACCTGTCCGCCACCGTCGAGGCGTACGTCGCCCTGCGTCTGGCCGGCGACGCCCCCGACGCCCCGCACATGGCCAGGGCCTCCGCCTGGGTCCGCGACCAGGGAGGCATCGCCGCCGCCCGGGTCTTCACCCGTATCTGGCTGGCCCTGTTCGGCTGGTGGAAGTGGGAGGACCTGCCCGAACTCCCGCCGGAGCTCTTGTTCTTCCCCAAGTGGTTCCCGCTGAGCATCTACAACTTCGGCTGCTGGGCCCGCCAGACGATCGTGCCGCTCACCGTGGTCTCGGCGAAGCGCCCGGTGCGTCCCGCGCCCTTCCCGCTCGACGAGCTGCACACCGATCCTGCACGACCCAACCCGCCCAAGCCCCTGGCCCCGGTGAACAGTTGGGACGGCCTCTTCCAGCGCCTCGACAAGGTGGTGCGCGGCTACCGGTCGGTCGCGGTGCGCAGGCTGCGCAAGGCGGCCCTGAACTCGGCCGCCCGCTGGATCATCGAGCGCCAGGAGAACGACGGCTGCTGGGGAGGCATCCAGCCGCCCGCCGTGTACTCGGTCATCGCCCTGCACCTGCTCGGCTACGACCTCGAACACCCGGTGATGCGGGCCGGGCTGGAGTCGCTGGACCGTTACGCCCTGTGGCGCGAGGACGGCTCGCGGATGATCGAGGCCTGCCAGTCTCCGGTGTGGGACACCTGCCTGGCGACCATCGCCCTCGCCGACGCCGGCCTGCCGGCCGACCACCCCCAACTGGTCAAGGCGGCCGACTGGATGCTCGGCGAGCAGGTTGTCCGGCCGGGCGACTGGTCGGTGCGCAGGCCCCAACTCCCGCCGGGGGGGTGGGCGTTCGAGTTCCACAACGACAACTACCCCGACATCGACGACACCGCCGAGGTGGTCCTCGCGCTGCGCCGGGTCAGGCACCACGACCCGGAGCGCATGGACCGGGCGATCGCTCGCGGGGTGCGCTGGAACCTCGGCATGCAGTCCCGCAACGGCGCGTGGGGCGCGTTCGACGTCGACAACACCAGCCCGTTCCCCAACCGGCTGCCTTTCTGCGACTTCGGCGAGGTCATCGACCCGCCGTCCGCCGACGTCACCGCGCACGTCGTGGAGATGCTGGCGATCGAGGGCCTCTCGCACGACCCGCGCACCCGGCGCGGCATCGAGTGGCTGCTGGCGCAACAGGAGCCGGACGGCTCGTGGTTCGGGCGCTGGGGCGTCAACTACGTCTACGGCACCGGCTCGGTGGTTCCCGCGCTGACCGCGGCCGGCATGCCCGCCCAGCACCCGGCGATCCGCCGGGCGGTGGCCTGGCTGGAGCGGGTGCAGAACGACGACGGCGGCTGGGGCGAGGACCTGCGCTCCTACCAGGACGCCGTCCGGTGGAGCGGCCGGGGCGCTTCCACCGCCTCGCAGACCGCCTGGGCGCTGATGGCGCTGCTGGCGGCGGGGGAGAAGGGCTCCCTGGCCGTCGAGCGGGGCATCGCGTGGCTGGCGCAGACCCAGCGGGAGGACGGCTCCTGGGACGAGCCGTACTTCACCGGCACCGGCTTCCCGTGGGACTTCTCGATCAACTATCACCTCTACCGGCAGGTCTTCCCGCTGACCGCACTCGGCCGGTACGTCCACGGAGAGCCGTTCAGCAAGACGGTGATCAGGGTGGCCGTCGAGGACACGGTGTCCGCCGAGGCCAAGGGGAGCTGATGAGCCCGCAGCCCGTCCCGGCCCCGCTGCTGATCGCCTGCGCGCTCGGCATCGAGCACCTCGCGCTGCGCATGGGCGACCGCGCCGGGGCCGGCGGGCCGGTCACCGTCCTGAGGACGGGCATGGGACCCAGGGCGGCGGAACGCTCGGTCACCCGGGTCCTGGGCGACCCGCCGCTGGCCGGGGCGGCCGTACTGGCCACGGGCTTCTGCGCCGGGCTGGCCCCCGGCATGCACCCCGGCGACCTGGTCGTCGCCGAGGAGACCCGCGACCCGCGCGGCCGCGTCCCCTGCGTCGGCACCGAGCTGCTCGTCAAGGAGCTGGTGCGCACCCTGCCCGGGCGTACCGTCCACACCGGTCCGCTCACCGGCTCCGACCACGTGGTACGCGGCCACGAGCGGGCCGACCTGCTCGCCACCGGCGCGATCGCGGTCGACATGGAGTCGGCGGCCACGCTGCTGAGCGCCGTGCGCACCGAGCCGCGCCCGGTTGCGGCCGTCCGGGTGGTCGTGGACGCTCCAGAACATGAACTCGTCCGGATCGGCACGGTACGCGGTGGAATATCGGCTTTCCGTGTCCTTCGCTGCGTCCTGCCTGCTTTTTTCGAATGGCACCGTAATGTTCTGCTCCCCCGGAGGTGAGCCACATGGCCATGCCGCTGCGCCAGTCCATCAAGGTCGCTACATACCTGGCTGAACAGAAGCTTCGCAAGCGGGACAAGTTCCCGCTCATCGTCGAGCTGGAACCGCTCTTCGCCTGCAATCTCAAGTGCGAGGGCTGCGGCAAGATCCAGCATCCGGCGGGAGTGCTCAAGCAGCGCATGCCGGTCGCCCAGGCCGTGGGCGCGGTGCTGGAGTCCGGTGCGCCGATGGTGTCCATCGCGGGCGGCGAGCCCCTGATGCACCCTCAGATCGACGAGATCGTACGGCAGTTGGTCGCCAGGAAGAAGTACGTCTTCCTGTGCACCAACGCCATGCTGCTGCGCAAGAAGATGGACAAGTTCACCCCGTCGCCCTACTTCGCCTTCGCCGTGCACATCGACGGACTGCGCGAGCGCCACGACGAGTCGGTGGCGAAGGAGGGCGTGTTCGACGAGGCCGTGGCGGCCATCAAGGAGGCCAAGGGGCGCGGCTTCCGGGTGACCACCAACTCGACCTTCTTCAACACCGACACCCCCCAGACCATCATCGAGGTGCTCAACTTCCTCAACGACGACCTCAAGGTCGACGAGATGATGATCTCGCCCGCCTACGCCTACGAGAAGGCTCCCGACCAGGAGCACTTCCTCGGTGTGGAGCAGACCCGGGAACTGTTCAAGAAGGCCTTCTCGGGCGGCAACCGCAAGAAGTGGCGGCTCAACCACTCCCCGCTCTTCCTGGACTTCCTGGAGGGCAAGGTCGACTTCCCGTGCACCGCGTGGGCGATCCCGAACTACTCGCTCTTCGGCTGGCAGCGCCCTTGCTACCTGATGAGCGACGGGTACGTGCCGACGTACCGCGAGCTGATCGAGGAGACCGACTGGGACAAGTACGGCCGGGGCAAGGACCCGCGCTGCGCCAACTGCATGGCGCACTGCGGCTACGAGCCCACCGCCGTCCTGGCCACCATGGGCTCCCTGAAGGAGTCGCTGCGGGCCATGCGCGAGACGGTCTCCGGAAACCGGGAGTGACCCGGTGACCGCCGTCTCCCTGGGCGTCCCCGAGGTACCGGTCCGGCCGATCGCCGAGCGGCGCGTGTCGCGGCAGATCCATGTCGGGCCGGTGGCCGTCGGGGGCGGGGCCCCGGTGTCGGTGCAGTCGATGACCACGACCCGTACGTCGGACGTCGGCGCCACGTTGCAGCAGATCGCGGAGCTGACCGCGTCGGGCTGTCA